>NZ_CP184360.1:324600-649200 GCF_048595755.1 Luteococcus struthionis | reverse complement strand
CGCGGCCGGAGGCACCTGCCAGGTCCGGAACCTGGGTGATGTCACCACGGCCGGGCTGGGCCTGCAGCCCCGGGGTGACGGATGGCTGGTTGGGTGCTGGCTGGCTCATGTTGAATCCCTCCACGTCGGACGCGACGCGCGGCGTCCACTACCAGCGATAGTAGTCACGCCATTCGAGCTGTGGCGGGGCGGGTACGGCTACTTCTCCGGGCGGGGCCGTGACAAAGGCGTGACAGGACAGCCTTCAGGGCTGGCTCGGGCGCCACATGCGGAACATGGGACGGTCGAACCAGCTGGGGCCGCAGCCCACCTCGAGGCCGTCGGGGACGAAGCCATTGCGCCGGTAGAAGGCCTCGGCGCGCGGATTGTCGCGCAGGATCCACAACCATGCCGCGCGGCCACCACCCGAGGGGGCCGCCAAGGCGACGTCGAGCAGTGCCTGGCCCATTCCCGAGCCATGGGCGACGGCGCGGGTGTAGAGGTGGTCCAGGTTGAAGCTCACCGGCGGTTCGGGATTGGAGAAGTACACGCGCTCCCACGGGGCCATGCCCTCCCCGGAGGCCACCGCTCCCAGCACCTCACCCGCCAGGGGACCGTCGTCGGCCACCGCCAGCCAGTGGCTGCGAATCGGCGCGCGCCCGGCCGTCAGGGCCTGCTGCATCTCGAGGAGTTCGTCGAGCGTCTCCTGCACCTCCTGGCGGAAACGGTCGCGACGCATCTGGGCGAAGGCAGGCGGCATGATGTGCGCATAGGTCTCGGCCAGGCACTCGATGTGGCACTGCACCATGAAGGGCGCATCCTCGGGGGTCGCTGGCCTGATCTCGAAGGAGGGGGCCTCGACAGGCTCGGCCACCGTTTCGGTCCCCGGGCTCGGCTGTTCGGTTTGCGGGTCCGCCATTTCGTTCCCCGGGCCCGCCGTTTCGGTCCCCGAGTCTGCAGCTTCGTTCCCCGGGCTCGGCCTTTCGGTCCCCGAGCTTGTCGAGGGGCGATCGGCTGGCGTCACGCCTGCTGCTCCAGCGCCTGCTCCAGGCGCTCGAGCTTGCCGGTGAGCTCGCCCGTGTGGCCCGGGCGGATGTCGGCCTTGAGCACCAGCGAGACGCGGCTGCCGTACTCGCCCACCGCCTCGGTGGCGCGCCGCACCACCTCCATGCACTCGTCCCACTCTCCCTCGATGGTGGTGAACATCGAGTCGGTGCGGTTGGGCAGGCCGGATTCACGCACCACGCGCACGGCGGCCGCAACCGCGTCGTGCACGGACGCATCGGCATTCTCTCGACCCTTGGGGCCGGTTCCGGAAGGGGCAACGCTGAAGGCAACGAGCATGGGGCCGAGTCTAGGACCCGGCCCCATGCTGGACGGTCACCTCGTGGTGCTCGCCTCGTGGTTGGCTGCCCTCAGGGGATGCAGACGGCGCGGCCGTCGATCTTGCGCTCGTGGAGCATTCGGTAGGCCATCGGTGCCAGATCCAGGGGGAAGGGTGTGGTGCGGATCTCCAACGGCTGGCGCATCGCCATCTGGACCAACTCCATCAGCTCCAGACGCGAGCCCCACAAGGAGTTGGAGACCGACATCTCCCAAGGGGTGATGCCAAAGCCCACCTTGGCATGGCCGTCCCCGGCCCCGATGAAGACCACCGCCGACTGCATGCCACCGCAGGCGATCGCCAGTTCCGGGGTGGGGCCACCGGCGACGAAGTCCAGCACGAGGTCGGCGCCGTGGCCCTGGGTCAGTTCCTTGACGTGCTCCGCGGCCGCCTTCTCCGAGACCAGCGCGTGGTGGGCGCCCACCTCCTTGGCGAAGGCCAGCTTGGGGCCGGGCAGGTCGAGTGCGATCACCTGGGCATCGGACATTCTGCGCAGCAGCTGGATGGCGACGTGGCCCAGCCCGCCGGCGCCGATCACCACCGCGGTGGCGCCGGCCCGCAACCGGTGCAGGTTGCGCTTGATCGCGGCATAGGGAGTGAGGCCAGCGTCGTTGAGGGGCGCCATCTTGATCGGGTCCAGGTCGCCGATCGGGACGATGTGCATCACGCTGTCCACCGGGATGTACTCGGCCATGCCGCCGGGGGCGCCGAAGCCGGGCGAAACCATGCCGCGACGGCAGTGGTTCTCGTTGCCGCGGGCGCACATGTCGCACACGCCACAACCCCAGCAGCCGTAGACCAGCACGTTGTCGCCCACCTCGACGCCGGTGGTGCCCTCGCCGAGCTCCACGACGCGGCCTGCCGTCTCGTGGCCCAGGGTCATGGGCAGGTCATAGCCATAGGTGGCGAAGGTCTTCTCGTCGAGCGACATCACGAACTCGTCGGAGTGGCACAGGCCGGAGGCGGTGACCTCCAGCACCATTCCGCCTGGTGGTGCCTTGGGGTCCTCCACCTCGACGACCTCGGGTGCGGAGCCGATCTTGCGGTACTGGACAGCCTTCATGACTTCCCCTTTTCCCACGTCCTTGTGGGTCGAGTTACTTTGGGCGAGTCTACGACGTCGTGTAGTTGTTTTCCACGGTTCGTGCCGAAGCAAAGCAGGTGTTCAGCTGGATCAGCCGCGCAGGCCCATCAGCGTGGCCCGCGCGATGGCCTCCTCGCGGCTGGAGACGCCCAGCTTCTTGTAGATGCGGCGCAGGTGAGTCTTGAGGGTGTTGAGCGAGATGAACAATTCCTCGGCGGTCTCCCCCAGGGTCTTGCCGCTCTCCAGGCGCTGCAGCACCTGCCGTTCCGCCTCGGTGAGGGGAATATCCCTGCGGCTAGCGGCCGCCACGCGGGTGTGGCGTGCATTGGAAGTGTTGAGGCCCAGGCGGTCGGCCAGCACCCCGGCGCGCTGGAAGCAGCACAGCGCCTCGTCGGCGTGGTGGGCGTCGTCGGCCGCCATGCCGAAGATCATCAGGCGGTACAGGGTCAGCTTGGCAGGCTCCGACGATGACCCGTCGGGCGCGACGAGCGGCGCCAGCAGGTCGTAGGCATCACCCGCCCTGTCCTCGGCCAGCCAGAGCCTGGCCTGCAGCACCGGCGCCCGTCGTGTGGCGCAGGGGTGGTCGATGGCGCGGATCCGGCCGAGCATCGCCGCGGCACCGCCCACGTCGTTCTGGGCCAGCGCGGCGTCGAAACCGGCCAGCAGCACCAAGAGCTCGTGCCACGGGGTGGGGGAGTGCCCTGGCTGGACGAGGTAGACCTCCACCAGCCGACGGGCAGCCCCCGGACTGTCGTCGGCCACCTCGTACATGGCGCGCACATGGGTGCGCAGCGCATCGTTCTCGGCCAGCCTGTCAGTCCGGGCGGCCAGCATCTCCAGCCAGTCCCGGGCTGCCGGCAGGTCGCCGGTGTCGATTGCCGTCAAGGCCATTGCCAGCACCGCGAACTCGTCGAGGGAATCGGTGACGAAGGTCGTGCCCGATGCCGCCTCCAGGGCCTCCTCGGCCAGTTGCCGGGCCTCGGCCACCTCGCCCCGGTCGGCGTGGATCCAGGCCAGCGTCGACAAGGTGGTGACGACCACCCAGGGCACCTTCACCACCCGGGCGAGGCCCAGCCCGTGCAGCAGCGACTGGGCGGCCTCGTCGATCCTGCCTTGGTGCAGCAACCACAGTCCGTGCTCGGTGTGGACCGCAGAGAGCAGGGCCAGGTCGTACTCGTGCACCTCCCGGCTGGCCGCCTCGCGTGAGATCTGCAGTGCGGTCGAGACGTCGATGGTGGCGGGGTAGCCGAGCCGGCGGGCCATCCCCAGCGTGAGGGCCACGTGGCCGAAGCGCGCCGTGTTGTTGTCCAGCCGGGCCATCTGGGTGCGCATGGCCTCCATCTGGGCCACCAGGGGGCGTGGGGCGGACAGGCCGCGGGGCACGCTCTGGGAGATGTCCAGGCCCCACCCGGGAGGCAGCACCGCATTCAGCGTGGGCAGCGCCTCGGCCAGCTCGGGGCGGTTGGTGTGCACGGTGAGGAATTCGCCCGCGATCATCCATGCCAGCTCCGGGAGGCCAGCGCCCATGGCCAATTCGATCGCCTCGATCCGGCGTTCGCGATTGCGCAGCCACAGGGCGGCGCGCTCGGTCAGCTGGGTGCTGCGGTCCGGTTGCTCCTCGGCCAGCCGACGGCGCAGGTGGTCGCGCAGCATCGGGTTCAGGCTGATGGTGTTGGCATCGTCCCAGTGGATCGGCACCCCCAGGGCCTGGAGCCGGGTGAGCTGGGCGGCGGCGTCACCGCGGCCGGTCATCCACGCCGCCGCTGGTGGGTCGACGGTTGGCAGCGGGCACACCTGTTGCAGGAAGTCGATGTCGTCGGGGGAGAGCCCGGAGAGCACCTCGGCCTCCAGATAACTGCCGGTGAGTTTCGAGACCTTGCTGGTGTGCGCCCAGGTGAGGGGTTCCGCCGCCAGTATTCGTGCCACGGCCGGCCAACCGCGGGTGCGGGCCATGATCCGGTCGAGCCGCTCGGGTGGCAGCTGGGGGTTGTGTTCGTGCAGCAAGGCCGCCATCTCCTGGCGCGTGAGGGTCAGCGTCTCTCCGGAGATGTCCACCAGCAGGCCGCGCGCGGCCAGGGAACCCAACGGGGCATCGGGACGGGTCCGGCCGACGAAGACCAGCCGGAGGCGAGGGAGGCGTTCTGCCAGCTCCAGCAAGCGCGCCACCAAGCCGGAATCCTGGAGCAGCGACCGCTCGGCCACCACAAGAGCCAGCAGCTTCTCGCCGATGGGGTGCGCCTGTTCCTCCACGGCGCCGAGCTCGTCCGGCGAGGTGAGCCAGCGCGCCTCGACCTCAGGGTGCGCGGCCAGCCAGGAGCGCACCAGGGTCCGCTTGCCATGGCCTGCCGGCCCGGAGACGACCGCGATGCGGGCACGCAGCAACCGGTCCAGGCTGCTCATCAGGCGCTTGGGGGGCGGCTCGGCCATGGGCAGGTCACCGTCCATCGACGATGCGCTCGCCTCCGCCATCTGAACTCCCCCCGGATTCAGTGCTGCGCATGCATGCCGCGCAGTCGGCACTTCGCGGAATGACCGCCCCCGCGGCCACCGTGTGTTCAGGCTAGCCGGAGGCGCCTACCGTGTCACCCGGATGATCACCCTTCGGGGTGTGGTTGTTCCCACCCTCGGGGCGGGTGAGGGTCAGCCGATGGGTGCACTGCGCCACCACGGCAGGGTCATGGGTCACCACCACGGCCGGATCAGTGCCCACGGCCCGCCACAGGTCGTCCATCAGGGCATCGGCAGTGCCACGGTCAAGGTGCTCGGTGGGCTCGTCCAGCAGGTACAGCTGTGCTCCGGTACCGGGGGACTGCTGCACCAGCAGCCGGGCCAGTGCGAGCCGGCGCACCTCGCCACCGCTGAGCGTGGCTCCTTGTTCACCCACCACGCGCAGCGGGTCGAGTGACAACCCGGCGCGACGAAGTGCGTCGGCCACTTGCTCGTCGGTGGCGTCCTTGTTGCCGATCCGCACATTCTCGGCCAGCGTCGTCGCGAAGACGTGCGCATCCTGTGCCAGGTATGAAACCTGGCCGCGGGTGGTGATGTGGCCGGCCAGCGGTGGGATCAAGCCCATGATGGTGGCGGCCAGCGTCGTCTTTCCCACTCCCGAGGGGCCCGTGACGGCCAGGCGCTGACCGGGCTCCAGCCGAAGGTCCAGCCCCTGCACCAGCGGCTCCCCGTCCGGCCAACCAATGGTCACCCCGTGCAGTTCCAGACCGGCGCGGCTGACGGGTTCGCTGCTGGGCCGGTCGCCGCGGCCCACCTGCGGGGTCTGCAGCAGCGTCGCCACCCGCGTGATCGAGGTGCGCGCCCGGGTCCAGGTCTGGGCGGCCTGGGTGAAGGTGGACAGCACCTCGTGCAGGGCCAGCGGAGTGAGCACCAGAACCGCCAGGTTGCGTCCCAGCAGTTGGCCATCGACCACCGCTCGGCCACCGATCCACAGCGCCGCGGTCACGGCCACGCCGGCGGCCAGGACCTGCCCCGCGGTGCCCAGACCTCGGGTCCACGCAGCGCGACGATCCGCGGCCTCCAACTGCTCCTGCAGCACCTCCTGGCGAGCCAGCACCTCCTCCTGCCGGCCATAGGCCACCAGGTCGACCGCGCTGCGTGAGATCTGGTCGACCACCGCGGCCAACTCGGCGCGGGCCCAGACCGCGTGCTCGTCGGCGCTGCGGCTCACGCGCTGGGTGAGCCACGGCAGCACCAGGCCGGCCACCAGGGCGGTGCCCAGCAGCACCGCGGCCGAGGCGGGGCTGAAGAAGGCCATCGCGATCGAGGTGCCCAGCATCACCAGCGAGGCGGAGAGCAAGGGCACCGCGACGCGGACCACCACGTCCATGATGGCCTCGACGTCGGCCACCACGCGGGTGAGCAGGTCACCCCGATTGCGGCCCAGCAGCGTGGTGCCGCTGAGGTGGTCATAGGCGCGCACCCGCAAGGCGCCCTGCATACGCAGCGCCAGGTCGTGACCCACCAGACGTTCGGCGTAGCGGGAGACGCCCCGCACGATGCCGAAGAAACGCACCCCGACGGCGGCCACCTCCAGGTAGAGCACCGGGGGATGCTCCGCGGCCCGGCTCAGCAGCCAGGCCGAGACGGCCATCAGGGCCACCGACGCGCCGCTGGTGAGCGTGGCCAGCACCGTCGACCAGAACAGCCTGCGCCTGCCGTGCGGGACGGCATCGAGCATCTGCAGCACCAGCGCGGTGTGTGCCCCCCGGGTGCGTGTCATGGGCGCCCCTGCGGGGCAAGGGTGAGTACCCGGTCTGCGGCCGACAGCACCGCCGGGCGATGGCTGACCACCAGCACACTGGCGCCACTGGCCCGTACGGAGTCGATCACGGCAGCCTCCGCGTCGGCGTCCAGACCGGCGGTCGGCTCGTCCATCACCAGCACCCGGGCGCCGTCGTGGTGGATCCGAAGCAGGGCCCTGGCAATCGCGACGCGGCGTCGCTCGCCCGAGGACAGGCCCTCCGCGTCGTCGCCCACTCGACGCTCTAGTTCCAGATCGGCACCGCCGGCCAGGTCGAGCACCTCACGCCACTGCTGCGGGCCGGTGGCGCAGCTGGCGCCCATCGCGATGTTGGCTGCGATGGTCGGCTCCGGCATCGCCGGTTCCTGCGCCACCCAGGCCAGCTGACGTCGCCAGGTCACCGGATCGGCCATCACGTCGACGCCATCGGACAACACCCGCCCCCGGTCGGGGCGCAGGAAGCCCATCACCACGGACAGCAGGGTGGACTTGCCGCCACCCGAGGGTCCGCGAACCGTCACCACCTCACCCGGCGCGAGCGCGAGGCTGACGCCGTCGAGCACTGGATCTTGCGCGCCCGGCCAGCGGTGGCAGATGTCCTCAAGGACGATGGTGGGGGTGGCGGGCTGGGACGGCCTTCCCGCACCCGGCTCCTCGGCAGCGCCGCGGGCGGGTCCGGCAGCGGCGGGGGACAGCTGCGCGGCTTCGATGAAGCCCAGGGCCTGGTCGGCTGCGGCCATCCCGTCGGCGGCGTCGTGGTAATGGGTGCCCACCTGGCGCAGGGGTAGGTAGGCCTCGGGGGCCAGCACCAGGATGAACAGGGCCGTCTGCAGATCCATCTGGTAGAAGACCACGCGAAAGCCCACGGTCACCGCCACCACCGCGACGCTCAAGGTGGCAAGCAGTTCCAGCGCGAAGGAGCTCAGGAAACTGATGCGCAGCGTCCTCATGGTCTCGTCGCGGTTGCGGCCCTCGGTGAGGCGCAGGCCCTCGCGCTGCCCGCGTGCCCGGCCGAAGACCTGCAAGGTGGCCAGACCGGTCACCAGATCGGCAAAGTGGTTGGCCAGCCGGGTCTGCACCTTCCACCGACGTTCCACCTGCTTCTGGGTGGTCCAGCCGATCAGAATCATGAAGATGGGGATCAACGGCAGAGTGACCGCGATGATGATGGCGCTGGCCAGGTCTTGGCTGAGGATCACCGAGCCCACCACCAGTGGCACGATCACCGCCAGCACCAGCTGCGGCAGGTATTTGGAGTAGTAGCCGTCCAGTGCGTCGAGGCCCTGGGTGGTGAGCGTCACCAAGGTCGACGAGCTCAGCGAACCTTCCTGCGGTCGCGCCAGCCGGGCCCGCACCAGGTCACGTCGCAGGTCTGCCTTGACCTGGGCCGAGGCGTGGTGGGCCAGGCTCTGGTTCAGCCAGCCCAGGCCGGCGCGCAGGGTGAAGACGGCGGCCAGCCCTGCCACCCACCCGGCCATGCCCACCAGATCGTGGTGGGCGAAGACGTGACTGATGGCATCGGCCAGCAGCCGAGCCTGCAGGCACAGCGCGACTGCCTGGACCAGGCCCACCACGGCAAGGGCGACCAGGAAGATCCTGGTCGCCCTGCCGCGCCGCACCAGGCGGCTGTCGATGGGCCCTGCCACGTCGCGTCAGCCTGCGCCCTGCTCCGCAAGGCCCGCGTGGGATTGCGTGGCCGGCAGGTTGGCAGTGCTCAACCGCTTGCGGAAGACCCAGTAGCTCCAGCTCTGGTAGCCCACCACCACCGGGACGGCCAGGAGTGAGGCGATGGTCATGATCTTCAGCGTGTACGGCGAGCTGGCTGCCGTGGTCATGTCGAGCGGATTGGCCGGATCGAGGCTGATGAAGCCCAGGTTGCCGTACATCTTCACGAAGATGTTGACCACCAGGAAGGCGATCGACAGGCCGGTGAAGACGAAGGCCCAGCCGTCGCGCTCCTTCTTGACCATCGCACCGCTGACGAACAGGAAGGCCGTGGCCATCAGCCCGAAGACCCAGCAGATCGCCGTTGCGGCGGTGCCCATCCAGGAGGTCTCGGCGGCAGGCCAGGCGACGTTCTGCCAGATGACGAAGGCGGCCATCAACAACGCGGTGACCAAGGTGGACTTCAGGGCGAAGCGATTGGCCTTGGTCCGGATGTTGCCCTTGGTCTTGAGCGCGATGAAGACCGCGCCGTGGCTGAGGAAGAGGGCGACGAACAGGGCTCCGCCCAGCAGCGCGAAGGGATTGAACAGGCTCCAGAAGCCCTGCGCGATGAGGACGTCGGAACCCACCCGGATGCCCTTGACAAAGTTGGCGAAGCCAATTCCGAAGACCAGCGAGGGCAGGAAGGAGCCGATGGTGGCGCACCAGTCGAGCGTGCGCTTCCACTGGGTGCCCTCGCGCTTGGCGCGGTACTCGAAGGCCACGCCACGGATGATCAGGCCCACCAGCACCAGGAAGAGCGGCAGGTAGAGACCGCTGAACAGCGTCGCGTACCAGCCCGGGAAGGCGGCGAACATGGCGCCACCGGCGGTGAGCAGCCACACCTCGTTGCCGTCCCACACCGGGCCGATGGTGTTGATCATGACGCGGCGCTCGTCCTCGTCGCGGCCCAGGATGGGGAAGAGCATCGCCACGCCGTAGTCGAAGCCCTCCAGGAAGAAGTAGCCCAGCCACAGCACGGCGGACAGTGCGAACCAGACGATCTGGATCGTCGACGGATCAGCATGCAGGGGAGTCAACGCAGGTCACCTTCCTCAGTACGCGAAGGACAAGGGGGCATCCTCGTCCTCCACGATCTCGACGGGTTCCACCTCGGGCAGACCTGCCCGGTTCCACTTGAGGATCAGCCCCACCTCGACGACGGCGAGCGCGCCGTAGATCAATGTGAACAGCAGCATCGTCGCCAGTGCCTCGCCGGCGCTGACCGACGGGGAGACCGCCGTCCAGGTGGGCATCACACCCGCGACGATCCAGGGCTGGCGACCCATCTCAGTGAAGATCCAGCCGAAGGAGTTGGCGAAGACCGGCAGCAGCGGCAGGGCCACCATGGCGGTCATCCACAGCCTGCCCGGCATCGGGTTGCGTCCCTTGCGCAGCACCCACAGGATCCAGGCCGCGATGCCCATGCCCGCGAAGCCGAGCCCCATCATGATGCGGAAGGTCCAGTAGGCCACCATCACATTGGGCCGGGCCTCCACGGGGACGGTCTTGAGGACCTCGGCGTACTGCTTCTGCAGTTCGGTCTGGGTGCCGTCGTCGCGGATGAACCCGTCCTTCTCGTACTGCTCCACCAGGTCGTTGACGCCCTGCACCTGGGAATCGAAGTTGCCATGGGCCAGGAAGCTGAGCAGCTTGGGGATCTTGAGGCTCCAGACCTCTTCGGTGCCGTCGATGGAGCCGATGGTCACCACGGAGAAGTCCGGGCTGTCGCTGGTCTCGTAGTGGGCCTCGGCGGCGGCCATCTTCATGGGCTGCACCTGGGTCATCACCTTGCCCTGGAAGTCACCCGACAGGCACACGAAGAGCGAGGCGACCAGCAGCACCCAGGCACCGAACTTGGCCGCCCAGCGCCAGGTGGTGATGTCTCGCTCGACGTGCTCGGCCTTCACCGACGTGCCGGTGTAGTGCAGGTCTTGACCCTCGGGCGCCTCCTTGCGGGCCTTGTGGAGCCGGGCGAGGTGCCAGCCCGAGAGCCCTGCCACCAGGCCGCCGCCCACCATGTAGGAGGCGCTGAGCTGGTGCGGGAAGGTGACCAGGAAGACCGGATTGGTGAGCAGGGCACCGAAGTCGGTGAGCTCCGCTCGGCCATTGCGGAAGACCGCCCCGACGGGGTTCTGCATCCAGCTGTTGGCGGCCAGGATGAAGACCGCGCTGAGCATGGTGCCGATGGCGGTGAGGTAGATGGTGAGCAGGTGGAGCTTCTTGGGCAGGCGGTCCCAGCCGAAGATCCACAGACCGATGAAGGTCGACTCGAGGAAGAAGGCGAGCAGGGCCTCCAGCGCAAGCGGGGCGCCGAAGACGTCACCGACGAAGCGCGAGTACTCGCTCCAGTTCATGCCGAACTGGAACTCCTGCACGATGCCGGTGACGACACCGGCGGCAATGTTGATCAGGAACAACTTTCCGAAGAACTTGGTGAGTCTCAGGAAGTTGTCATTTCCCGTCTTGTACCAAATGGTCTGGAGCACCGCGACGAGCATCGACAGTGAAATCGTCAGCGGTACGAAGAGGAAGTGGTAGACGGTTGTGATCCCGAATTGCCATCTGGCAATGATCTGAGCGTCCATGATGCGGACGCTACTACCAAAGGTCGTGGGTATCCATTCCTGTGCCGTCTGGCAGATACCATGTGCGCATGGCGATTCTGGGCGAGCTCGAAGAGCGCATCATGGAGAACCTTTGGCAGCAAGAGAATCCGGTCTCCGTGCGGCAGGTTCATGAGAGTTTGCTGAACCAGAAGAGCCTTGCCTACACGACGGTCATGACGGTCCTGGACCGGCTCGCCAAGAAGGGCGTCGTGAGCCGTGAGCGCGACGGGCGGGCCTGGCTCTACCGGGCGTCGCTCAGCCGCTCGGATCTGGTGGTCAAGGCCATGGTGGAGTCCTTCACGCAGGCGGGGGAGGCGGGCGACGAGGTGCTCGAGCGTTTCGTCGCAAGCCTTGACGAGCAACAGCGCGCCGCGGTGCGTGCCATGGCCCAACGGTCCTGAGGCGGCAAGCCCCGGGGTGGTCATGCATCTTGGGGTGCACCCCATCTCACTGGGTGGCATGCCGCATTGTGCTGGCAGCGAAAAACGACGCCTGAGGGCGTCGTTTTCTTTGCCTGCAAGGGAAAGCGGAGTTTCGACCGGATGGAAGAAGTGCGCCCTGACGTGGGGTGGATTTCCCTTGCATTCTTGATTGCGATTGTTTCCGTGGCTGTTCTGCGATCCTATTTCGAATTCAATGACGTGGATTCCGGGATCCTAGGTGTGAATTAATTCACTCGATCCAAGTTGGCTTTCCCTTTTTCTTCGCGCCGGGAGTGGCCTTCGCGCTTTCGCGGTGCCGGTGGGAGTCAGGGCTGTTCTTCGGGGGTCGTGTAACGCCCCCTCACGTGGTGCAGTGGGGCGTCGTCGGTGCCGGCGGCTGCTTCGTCGATGGTGAAGACCAACTGGCGGGACCAGCCTAGGTCGCTGGCATCCTCCAGGTGCAGCAGTGCCCAGTTCGCAGCGTCGGCCAGGCGCGGGCCGCACGGGGTCTGCTGCCACAGCGCCAGCGTGAACGGCCCGCCGGGGGCTGGTGCCAGGCCGGCGAAGGCATCGGCCAGGTAACGATGCTGGGCATCCAACAGCTGGATGACCGCTCGTCCGGTCTCCTCGACGCGCTCGGCCAGTCTGCTGTCGGGATCCACCAGGGCCAGGACGCGCCAGGGGTCGCCGTCGACGAACAGTGCGGCGCTGACGGTCCAACCGGCGCGCTGGCGACCCTCGCCGGCGGTGATCAGCGTGACGCGGCCACCCATCCGTCCGCGCAGCTGCCGGGCGGCCTCGCGGTGAGGGTTGGCGAAGGGGTGCTGGGTGTGGATCGTCATGGCTCCCTCCCGGTGCTGAGAAAGCTGAGTTTTGTTCTCAGGGATTCCTCATGTAAAGGTTGTTTTCCTTGATACCAAGCGAAATGTGCGAGGGCGTCACCCGGTCTGGGGTCGGCCTGCACGTGATGAATATCCCACGTCCCCCGCCCCCACCCCAGAGAGACGCCGCTGTGACCACCCCACTTCGTTCCGTGATCCGTCCGCTGGCCCCGGCGCTGGCCGGCCTCACCATCGCCGCCGCCATGACCGTCCCGTCCGCCCCGCGCGCCGAAGCCGCGCCGGCCGACGTGACCCTGGCCCAGCTCAACACCATGTTCGGCCCCCGCGTCTCCAAGAACCCGCGTGTGGCCGCCAACCTGGGTGAACTGAACCGCCAGATGCGGGCCAGCCACATCGACACCCCGCAGCGCCAGGCCGCCTTCCTGGCCACCCTGGTCAACGAGAGCCGCATGGACCCGGCCGCCGGCGAGGTGGGCAATCACGCCCGCTACCGTGGCCGTGGCTACATCCAGCTGACCGGCGCCTGGAACTACCAGGCCGCGGGCAAGGGGCTGGGCGTGAACCTGCACGGCAACCCCGGTGCGGCCTCCGCTCCCAAGAACTCGGCCCGGATCGCCACCTGGTACTGGACCAAGGCCCGTCCGCAGAGCAATGCCGCCGCAGACAACTTCGACATGGGCAGGATCAGCCGCTACGTCGGCTACGCCGCCGATTCCCGTGAGGATGTCGAGCGCTGCAACGACTTCAAGCGTGCCTACAAGGTGCTCAGCGGCAAGCAGGCCCCCTCCTGGACGACCTGCCACCGCCGCTGAGTCCGGTACACCGGAAAGACGCTCGGGTTCCTGCGATCCGCTCGTGCTGCAGCACGAGCGGATCACGGGAACCCGAGCGTCTCTTCCGGCTCAGGCCGCGTCGTCCTCCAGGGGCGCGGCGAACTGGGCCTCGTAGAGGGCGTGGTAGCGCCCCCTGGCCTCCAGCAGCTCCTGGTGGGTGCCCTGCTCGACGATCGCGCCGTCCTCCATCACCAGGATCAGGTCGGCGTCGCGAATGGTGCTCAACCGGTGCGCGATCACGAAGCTGGTGCGGTCACTGCGCAGCGCCGTCATCGCCTGTTGCACCAAGACCTCGGTGCGGGTGTCCACCGAGCTGGTGGCCTCGTCGAGGATCAGCATCGACGGATCGCTGAGGAAGGCGCGCGCAATGGTGATCAGCTGTTTCTCGCCGGCCGAGACGTTGGAGCCCTCCTCGTCGATCACCGTGTCATAGCCATCGGGCAGCGAGTGCACGAAGCGATCCACATAGGCGGCCGTTGCGGCGGCGACGATCTCCTCCTCGGTGGCGCCCGGGCGGCCGTAGGCGATGTTCTCGCGGATGGTGCCGCCGAAGAGCCAGGTGTCCTGCAGCACCATGCCCATCCGGTCACGCAGCTCGCGTCGCGACACGGTGGCGATGTCGACGCCGTCCAGCGTGATCCGGCCACCCTGCAATTCGTAGAAACGCATCAGCAGGTTCACCAGGGTCGTCTTGCCTGCCCCGGTGGGCCCGACGATCGCCACCGTCTGGCCCGGCTCGGCGACCAGGTCGAGGTGGTCGATCAGCGGCCGCTCGGGCAGGTAACGGAAGCTCACGTCGTCGAAGACCACCCGGCCGCGGATGGGGCTCGGCAGGGCGCCGGTTGCCTCCGCGGACTGCTCCGGGGCGTCCAGCACCTGGAAGACCCGTTCGGCCGAGGCGACGCCCGACTGCAACAGGTTGCTCATGCTGGCCACCTGCGTGACCGGCTGGGTGAACATGCGTGAGTACTGGATGAATGCCGTCACGTCGCCCAGGCGCATTGAACCGGAGGCCACCTTCAGGCCGCCCAGCACGGCGATGGCGACGTAGTTGAGGTTCCCGACGAAGAACATCACCGGCATGATGATGCCGCTGATGAACTGGGCACCGAAGGCGCTGCGGAAGAGTCCGTCGTTGTGCTGGGCGAAGACCTGCTCCACCTCCTTCTGTCGGCCGAAGGTCTTGACCAGCGCATGGCCGGAGTAGGCCTCCTCGATGTGGCCGTTCAGCTCGCCGGTCGACTTCCACATCTGTGCGAAGAGCTTCTGGGAGCGCTTGCCGATGAAACCGGCCAACACGCCCGAGATCGGGATGATCAGCAGGGTCACCAGGGCCAGCTGCCAGCTCACCCAGAACATCATCGCCAGCACACCGATGAGTGTCAGCAGGGCGTTGAGCAGCTGGGAGAGGGTCTGCTGCAGGGTCTGCGAGATGTTGTCGATGTCATTGGTGACACGGCTGAGCAGCTCGCCGCGGGGCTGCTTGTCGAAGTAGCTCAGCGGCAAACGATCGAGCTTGGCACTTACCTCCTGACGCATCCGGTAGACCGAACGCTGCACCACGCCGTTGAGCAGCCAGCCCTGCAGGAAGCCCAGCAGGGCGGCGCCGACGTAGAGCACCAGCGCCAGCAGCAGGATGCGGCCGAGTCGGCCGTAGTCGATGCCCTGCCCGACCACCACGCCCATGGTCTGCACCATGTCGGCCATGTCTGCTCGCCCGGCCCGTCGCATCTGCTCCACGACCACGTCGGTGGGGGTGCCTGCCGGCACCCTGGCGCCCAGCTGGGTGCCGAGGACGCCCGCGAAGATCACGTCGGTGGCACGGCCCAGGATCTTGGGCCCCACCACGTTGGCCAGCACGCCGACGGCGGCCAGACCGATGGTGAGCCCGATCAGGGCACGCTCGGGGCGCAGGTGGCCCAGCAGGCGCCGCAGCGAACTGGTGAAGTTCATCGGCTTCTCGACCGTGGCGCCCATGCCCATCGGGCCGTGCCCGCGTGGCCCACCGCCGTGCTTGGGGCGCTCCGGGGCCGTCTGCGCATGCACCGCGGCGGCCGCCGCCTGGTCGGCGTTCATCCCCTCGACAGGCTCGGGGACCGGGGTGTGGGTTGGCTCGGGGGCCACTTTTCCGTCGGCCGGGCTTGTCGAGGTGTGTGGCTTTTCGGTGGCCGAGCTTGTCGAGGCGTGTGGCCTTTCGGTGGCCGGGCTTGTCGAGGCGTGGGGCTTTTCGGTGGCCGAGCTTGTCGAGGTCACGTCATTGCGGTCGGTGCTCACGCTGCCTCCTCGGCGCTCAGCTGGGAATCGACGATCTCGGCGTAGGTGGGGCAACTGGCCAGCAGTTCGTCGTGGGTGCCGCGGCCGACGATTCGACCGTCCTCCAGCACCAGGATCTGGTGCGCCGCACGGATGGTGGAGACGCGCTGGGCCACGACGAGCACGGCCGCGCCGGTGGTCTCGTGCTTGAGGGCGGCTCGCAGCCGGGCATCGGTGGCCACGTCGAGCGCGCTGAAGGAATCGTCGAAGACGTAGATGGAGGGCTTCTTCACCAGCGCACGGGCGATCGAGAGCCGCTGTCGCTGGCCGCCGGAGACATTCGCCCCGCCCTGACTGATCTCGGCCTCCAGGCCGCCGTCCATCTGGCGCACGAAGTCGGCCGCCTGGGCGGTCTCCAGGGCCGCCCACAGCTGCTCGTCGGTGGCATCCGGCTTGCCGTAGCGCAGGTTGCTCGCGACGGTGCCGCTGAACAGGTACGGCTTCTGGGGCACCAGGCCGATCCGCGCCCACAGGGTGTCCGGGTCGATCTGGCGCACGTCAGTGCCGTCCACCAGCACCTGGCCACCCGTGGCGTCGAAGAGCCGCGGCACCAGGTTCACCAGCGTGGACTTGCCCGAACCGGTGGAGCCGATGATGGCGGTGGTCTGGTTGGGCGCCAGCGAGAAGTTGATGTCGTACAGCACGGGGGCCTCGGCACCGGGGTAGGTGAACTCGACGTCGCGCATCTCCAGCACGCCCCGGCCGGTCAGCTCGGTGACGCCGTCGGCGGGCGGCACGACGGTGGACTTGGTCTGCAGCACCTCCATGATGCGACGGGCGCACACCGCGGCGCGGGGCGCGAAGACCAGCATCATCGTGGCCATCATCACGCTCATCAGGATCTGCATCAGATAGGTGAGGAAGGCGGTGAGCTGCCCCACCTGGATGTGGCCCTCCATGATCCGGTGCCCGCCGAACCACATGACGGCCACCGATCCCAGGTTCATCACCAGCCCGACGAAGGGGAACATCGTCGACATGTAGCGCCCCAGGGTGGTGGCGGTGGTGGTCAGATCCGCATTGGCGCGCTCGAAGCGGGCGGCCTCGTGCGGTTCGCGGACGAAGGCGCGGACCACACGGATGCCGGTGATCTGCTCGCGCAGCACCCGGTTGAGGGTGTCGATGCGGGTCTGCTGGATGCCGAACAGCGGCGTGACGCGCCAGATCAGCAGTGAGACGCCCGTGGCCAGGGCCGCGACCGCGATGGCGATCAGCCAGCTCATGCCGGGATCCTCACGCACCGCCATCACCACGCCGCCCACCATGGTGATCGGTGCGCTGACCATCATCACGCAGGTCATCAGCACCAGTTGCTGCACCTGTTGCACGTCATTGGTGGTGCGGGTGATCAGCGACGGGGCGCCGAAGTGGTTCAGCTCGCGCGAGCTGAAGGCGAGCACGCGGTGGAAGATGGCGTCGCGGACGTCGCGGCCGAACTGCATGGCGGCGCGGGCGCCGAACCAGACTGCGGCGATCTGAGCGAGCACCTGCACCAGCGCCACGCCCAGCATCCACAGGCCGTGGCTCCAGATGTAGGAGGTGTCTCCCCTGGCCACGCCCTGGTCGATGATCCGGGCATTCAGGTTGGGCAGGTAGAGCGACGCGATGGTCGCCACCAGCTGCAGCAGGAGGACCATGGCCAGCAGCCCCCAGTAGGGGCGGATGTGGCGGTTGATGAGTTTGACGAGCACTGGATTCCTCACGTGCCGGGATGGAAGCGGGTGGGGGTGTGGGAGACGCGGTCAGGGGCGCTGGGTGATGCCGTACAGCAACAAGGAGGTGAGTCGCTCCGGATCGGTGAGCACCGCTTCGCCAACGTGGGGATGACCGGTGGCGAAGGCCAGGGAGCGCAGCATCGAAGCGGCCTCCGTCGGGGTGCAGCGCAGCTGGTCCGCGTCGGGCTCCAGCACCCGGGCGAGGGCTGCGACGAGCATCCGGGAACCCTCCTGGTGGCACTCGTGCATCCGGCCGGGTTCCCGGTGTCCGTTCGTGGCCTGCACCAGGGCGGTGAGGACGGTGGAGAGCTGCTCGACGTGCTCCTGCAGTTGGGCCAGTGCCAGGCGGCAGCGTTCCTCCAGCGGGAGGGTGCGGCTGATGCCGTCGAGGGCGCGGCAGGTCTCGGCCGGGTCCATCAGTGACTCCACGACGGCCTGGACAAGGTGGTCCTTGTTCTCGAAGGCCCGGAAGATGGTGCCCTCGGCGATGCCGGCGGCCTCGGCGACCTGTCGCGTCGTCACTCGGTCGGCGTACTGCAGCAGCAGGGGGCGGGCGGCCGCGATGATGGCGGCGCGACGCTCGTCGGGGGGAAGGGCTGGGGCTCTGGGCGGCACCCGTCCAGTGTAGTGAGTGAGCGCTCACTCGCGATTTCGACGTGCGCGGTCAACCCCGCACGTCGACGAGACCGGTGCACGTGCTGCATCGCGTGCCCTGGTGGGCAATGCGTGCGCGGATGACCCCGCACGTCGAAATGCCTGCACACTGAGATGCCCGCACCTCGAAATGACGGCGCGGCTGGCCGGAGACCCGTCGCATCCAGCAGACTCACACCATGCACGAGGTTCCTGGCGACGACGTCCGCGGGCAGGCAGTCCGCATCTGCTCCACGGCCTTTCCCGACGACCCGATGTTCGTCCAGGCCATACCGCAGGTGG
Organism: Luteococcus struthionis; assembly: GCF_048595755.1. GTDB lineage: Bacteria > Actinomycetota > Actinomycetes > Propionibacteriales > Propionibacteriaceae > Luteococcus. Next base: position 631,127 of record NZ_CP184360.1, on the reverse strand, counting down.
CACGGCGGATGGCGCTCCTGCCGCTGATCTTCGACCTCGTGGCGCGAGACTGCGTCAAGGACGGCTGGATCGACCTGGCCGAGCGGGACGGTCACGCGGTGGGCACCGCCCTGTGGAGCGACGGGGGCGGCACGACGACCTCCCTGCGTGGGCTGCTGTCACCCGAGGCCGGCCGGATCGCTGCGCTGAGCGGGCTGCGGGGCAGCCTGCGCCTGCTGTCCTTGCAGCGCGAGCTGGACGAACTGCACAAGCAGGTGATCACCGAACCGCACCGCTACCTGGCCATGTTGGCGGTGCAGCCCACCCATCAGGGCAGGGGCGTGGCTGCCGAACTGTTGGAACGAGGGCTGAAGCGCGCCGACGAGGACGGCCTGCCGGTCTATCTGGAGACCAACCTGCCCCGCAATGTGGAGATCTACCGTCGCAAGGGATTCGTCGTGGTGCGCCGGGTGGAGCACCACGGTTTCGCCACTTGGGCAATGCTGCGACCGGTGGGCTGAGGCGGCCGGCGATGGCGCCGCAGGGGCGTGTCAGGATGGAAGCATGGCAGCCAATGCACTGCAGGGGCGGATCTTCGACGCCGTCATCTTCGACCTGGACCAGACGCTGATCGACTCGGCGCGGGCGCTTGGTGAGGCCTGGGGGCGCTGGATGGCCGAGCACTCGGTGGAGCCGGACACCTCACGCAGCTTCCACGGCTGGACCAGCGAGGACATCATCCGGCTGTGCCTGCCCGAAGAGCAGGTGGCGCAGGGTCTGCAGCGGATCGAGGAGCTGGAGGTCTCGACCACCGATTCCATCGCAGCGCATCCCGGTGCGGCCGAGGCGATGGAGACACTGCCCGCCGATCGCGTGGCCATCGGCACCAGCGGTTCCCATGCCGTGGCGCGCGCCCGGCTCGCGGCCGCTGGCCTGCCCGAACCACGGGTGCTGGTCACTGCCAGCGACGTGGAGCGGGGCAAGCCGGCGCCGGACATCTTTCTTTCGGCGGCACGCCAGTTGGGCGTCTCCCCACAGCGTTGCCTCGTCGTGGAGGACGCCGCGGCCGGGCTTGATGCGGCACGTGCCGCGGGCATGGCGACGCTGGCGGTGCTCACCAGCGCCCCGCCCGACCAACTGGTGGCCGACGCGCGGGTGCGTGACCTGTCTCAGGTGAGCTGGCAGCTCACCGACGAGGGGATCCTCGTCGAGCTTCAGGTGGATTGAGTCGAGCTCCAGGTGTACTGATCTGGGCTGGCCTCAGGCTCAGAGGAATTCGGGATTGGCCTCGTCGCTCGGGGCGCTCTCGGCCTGCTCAATGCCGTAGCTGGCGGTGCGGTCGGTGCCGACCGCCTCACGGGCGTCCTTGGCGACCTCGGCCTCGCGCACCCGATCGGACTGGCTGTCGTCCAGTTCGGGCTTGCCGACGGCGTCGACCGGGCCGGGAGCCTCGGCGTCGTCGCGGTAGGGATTGGTGGGGGCCTGCACCAGGTTCTCCTTGCCGGGGTCCTGGTCGGCGTCCGGGGCGTAGCGGTTCTGGTTCATGTCTCCTCCTGGCTGGTGGTGTGCCTGGCCTTCCGGGAAGTGCTCCCGGAACACCAACGCTAGGCATCGGCGAGGCCTGCTGGCAGGGGTTACGCGCGGGGCAGAACCGTCGATGCCTCGCGATAGGCTGGCACGGTGAGCCAGAACACTGACAATTCCGCCACCGCCACCGAGGGGCCTTCCGTCTCCGAGCAGATGCAGGTGCGACGCGACAAGCGCGAACGCATCCTTGCCGCCGGTGGCGAGGCCTACCCGGCCGACCTGCGACGCAGCCACACGCTGGCCGAGATCCGCGCTGGTTGGGACGAGAAGCTGCCCAATCCCGAGGACAAGGACGAGACCGAGGTCACCGTCGGTGGCCGCGTGGTCTTCGTCCGCAACACCGGCAAGCTGGCCTTCGTCACCCTGCAGGACGGCTTCACCCACGAGAACTCCGGCGAGCGGCTGCAGGTCATGCTGAGCCTGGCCAATGTGGGCGAGGAGGCCCTGGCCGCCTGGAAGGCCGACGTCGACCTTGGTGACTTCGTCTGGGTCCGTGGCCACGTGGAGCGCTCGCGGCGCGGTGAGCTTTCCGTGATGGCGCACGAGTGGCGGATGGCCTCCAAGGCACTGCGTCCGCTGCCCACCCTGCACAAGGAACTCAGCGAGGAGGCGCGGGTTCGCCAGCGCTACGCCGACCTCGTCGTGCGCCAGGAGGCGCGGGACATGGTGCGCACCCGCGCCGCCATCTACCAGGCCATCCGGCGGGTGCTCGACGAGCAGGGCTTCCTGGAGGTGGAGACCCCCACGCTGCAGCTGGTGCACGGCGGCGCCGCGGCGCGCCCCTTCAACACCCACCTCAACGCCTTCGACATCGACATGACGCTGCGCATCGCGCTGGAGCTCTTCCTCAAGCGCGCCATGGTGGGCGGCGCCGACCGCGTGTACGAGATGGGCCGCATCTTCCGCAACGAGGGCATCGACTCGTCGCACTCGGCGGAGTTCACCATGCTCGAGGCCTACATGAGCTGGGGAGACCAGTTCACCATCGCCGAGGTGATCAAGGACATCATCCTGGCGGCCGCCGAGGCCACCGGCATCCACCAGATCGAGACTCCCGAGGGCACCATCGACCTGGACGGCGAGTGGAAGTGGCTCAGCTTCTACCCGGGCCTGTCCGAGGCGATGGGGGAGACCATCACCATCGAGACTCCCGCCGAGCGGCTCATCGAGCTGCTGGAGGAGCGCGAGATCGACCACGATCCCAAGTGGAGCGCCGGAAAGCTGGCCATGGAGCTCTTCGGCGAGGTCGTCGAGCCGACACTGATCAACCCGACCTTCGTGTGCGACTACCCGGCCATTGCCCAGCCGCTGGCCCGGCCGCACCGCAGCGAGCCCGGTCTGGTGGAGGCCTGGGACCTCATCATCGGTGGCATGGAGCGCGGCACGGGCTTCAGCGAGATGATCGACCCCGTGGTGCAGCGCGAGGTGCTCACCCAGCAGTCGCTGGCCGCGGCCGCGGGTGATCCCGAGGCGATGCAGCTGGACGAGGATTTCCTCAACGCCCTGGAGTTCGGCTGCCCGCCGATGGGTGGGCTGGGTCTGGGCATCGATCGTCTGGTGATGCTGTTCACCGACGCGGGCATCCGCGAGACCATCCTGTTCCCGCTGCTGAAGCCCCAGGGCTGAGCCGGCCAAGACAGCGAACTGAGTGGGTCTGCACCGTCGTCGGTGCAGACCCACTCAGCTGTTTCGGGGTGGAACCACGTCCACGGCGTCTCGGGGTGGAACTACTTCCACATGGTGGCGATGCCGAAGGCAGCCGCCATCAGACCCATGCCAATCAGGATGTTCCAGTTGCCCAGCTCACGCATGCCGGGAATCAGCTGCCCGGCCACGTAGAAGGTGACCAGCCACGCCACACCCAGCAGGCCGACAATGACGAAGGCCCACGGCACCCACGCAGCGCTGGTGCCCTTGAGCCGGTCGTTGGAGCGTCGCTGGGAGGCGAGTTCCTGCTTGTGCTGCGCCTTCTTCTTGTCGGCGCTGTGCTTGCGAACCTTGGACTCTGGCAAGACCTACTCCTGTGGTGCTGTGATCGACGGGCGTGCCGATCCACTGCGGGTAGCCTAGTTGACGCCCGGTGGCACCCCCTAGCCGAGACCATCCGCGGCTGGGAGGAGAGAGCGTGGATCGACAGTCCCCACTGCTGACGCGCATCGTGACGCGCTTGCGGCAAGCCAGGCTGCGTCGAGCCAACCGGCCGACCAGGCGCGGCGCGCGCTTCGCCTCCCTCGTGGTGGTGATGGTCGCCGGGTTGATGATGGCCACCAGCGCCACCACCAGCCGGGGCACGGACCTGCGGCCCGACCGCAACGACGACCTGGTGGACCTGGTGCGCAGCCGCAGCCGGCAGAACGTGCAGGCAGCCAAGGACGTGGCGCAACTGCGCGCCCAGGTGGACCAGCTCAGTGACCAGACCGGCCAGAAACAGGACCATGCCGCGTTGGAGGCCGCCCAACGCGAAGCCGGCCTGACCCCCGTGAAGGGCCCGGCGGTCAGCGTGCAGCTGACCGACGCGCCATTGAGCGTGAAACCGGCGGGCGTGGACGAGGACCTGTTGGTGGTGCACCAACAGGACATCCAGATGGTGGTCAACGTGCTGTGGGCCGGCGGGGCCGAGGCCATGACGATCCAGGGCCAACGCGTCACCTCGTTGACCGGCATCAAGTGCGTCGGCAACACCGTGGTGCTGCACGGTGTTCCCTACGCCCCGCCCTATGTGATCACCGCCATCGGCGACCCGCAGCGACTCGAGGCGGCGCTGGCCGCCAGTCGCGAGGTGGCGGTCTACAAGCAGTATGTGGAGGCCTACCGGCTGGGTTGGAAGCAGGACAGGCTGGCCAGCGTCACCATGCCGGGCTATCGGGGCTCGCTCGACCTGGAGGCCGCAAGCGTCGATCGCTGAGCGTGCAGCCTTCCGGCTGGTGGCGACGGTGCGCCACGGTGGCCCAGATGCGTGACAATGACGCCCATGGCCCGGATCCTCGTCATCGACAACTACGACTCCTTCGTCTACAACATCGTGCAGTACCTGGCGCAGGTGGACGCGCAGGTGGAGATCTGGCGCAATGACGACCAGCGGCTCCTGACCCCGGTCGGCGAGCTGGACGAGTCATGGGTGGAGGGCTTCGACGGGGTGCTGCTCTCGCCCGGGCCGGGACGGCCGCAGGATGCGGGGGTGTGCATCGAGCTGGTGCGACGACTCAGTGGCCGCCTGCCGCTCTTCGGGGTGTGCCTGGGGCTGCAGTCGATGGCGGTGGCCTTCGGCGGTGTGGTGGACCGCGCTCCCGAGCTCTTCCACGGACGCACCAGCCCCGTCTTCCACGACGGGGAGGGGGTCTTCGCGACCCTGCCGAATCCGCTGACCTGCACTCGCTACCATTCGCTGGCGATCGTGCCGGAGACGCTGCCCGACTGCCTGACGGTGACCGCCCGCACCGAGGACGGCACCATCATGGGCGTGCGGCACCGCGAGCACCCCACCGAGAGCGTGCAGTTCCATCCCGAGAGCGTGCTGACCCAGCAGGGGCACCAGATGCTGGCGCAGTGGCTGGCGGAGTGCGGTGACCTCGAGGCTCCGGCCCGGGCAGTGGGGCTGGCCCCCGTGATGGCTGGCTGAGCGCAGCCAGTACGAGGGCCTTCCGACGGCGCTGGCCGGTGGCCAAGAGCCCCTACGGTCAGTGCCCTACGGTCAGGGGGTTCCCGGCGCCGCGGGCTGCGTCGGTTCCTGCGTGGTCGGTTCCTGGGTCGGTTCCTGCGTGGTCGGCTCCTGAGTCGGTTCCTGCGTGGTCGGCTCCTGAGTCGGTTCCTCGGTGGGTTCCGGTTCCTGGGACTGCCCCGGATCGGGCTGCTGCGTCGTCTCGGTGTCCGTAGGCATTGGAGTCACCTCACCCATCGGCGGCGGAGGAGTGCTCTGCGTCGGCGTGGGGCTCGGCTCCACCGAGGACGGCTCCTCGGTGGGGGTCGGGGCCTGGGAGGTGGGCTGGTGACGGCCCACCACGACGGCGATCTCCCGGTCCTTGGCCAGGCTTCCACCGGCCACCGGGTTCTGCTCCAGCACCTGGCCGGCAGACGCGGCATCGCTGTCCCGTTCGCTGACGCTCAGCCCGAAGCCGGCGGCCTGGGCGGCGTCACGCGCCTGCTCGAGCTGCATCCCCACCAGATTGGGCACCTGCAGCCGCCCCGTGGCCAGGTAGACGGTGATCTTCTGCGACGCGGCCGAGACCTCGGCGCCGCTGGCCGGGTTGGAGGTGACCACCTGGCCCTTCTCCAGTCCGCTGGCCTTGGCCTCGTCCTCGGCCTTGGCGTCGGCGAACTGGATGTTGTTGGGCTTGAAGCCCGCACCCAGCAGCACCTCGCGCGCCTTGTCCTCGCTGAGACCGGCCAGCTCGGGGATCTTCACCTTCTGTGGTCCGTCGTTGACCTTGATGGTCACCGTGCTGCCCTTGCGGGCGTCCTGACCGCCGGTGGGGTCCTGCTCGGTCACCTGGTTCTCGGTGGTGGCGGGGCCGTTGAAGTGTTCGGAGGCGACGCTGAAACCGGCCGTCTCCAACTCTGCGGTGGCCGCATTCTCGTTCTGCCCCACCACGGTGGGCACGGCGACGAGCTCTGGGGCGCTCGAGGGCTTGAGGAAGAAGTAGGCGGAGATGCCACCCACCAGCAGCAGCGCGGCCAGCAGCAGCCCGATGATCCAGCTGATCGCAGACCGCTTGCGGGGTTCCTCCACCGCCTCGACGACCACCTCGTCCTGCGTGCCGGTGTTGGCCGAGGCGGCGGAAGCGGCCGAGGCCGCCGACGCCGGGGCGGCCGGCGTCGCCGCGGAGGCAGGCACCACGGCGGTCGGTTCGGTGGCTGGGCCCATCGCCGCGACGGGCGCCACGGGAGCGGAGGGCAGCGGGGCGCTGACCGACTGGCCGGCCAGCAACCGGGCGATGTCGTCGCGCATCTCCTTGCCGCTCTGGTAACGCTGCGCCGGATCCTTGGACAGCGCCTTGAGCACCACCGCATCCATGGCGGGCGTGAGCTCCGGGTCCAGCTCGCTGGGGGGCACCGGGGTCTCGCGCACGTGCTGGTAGGCCACGCTGACCGGGGAGTCGCCGACGAAGGGCGGCCGGCCCACCAGCAGCTCGTAGAGCAGGCAGCCGGCGGAGTAGATGTCGCTACGGGAATCGACCGTCTCGCCGCGCGCCTGTTCGGGCGAGAGGTACTGGGCCGTACCGATGACGGCGGCGGTCTGGGTCATCGTCGCCGAGGTGTCCGCGACGGCGCGGGCGATGCCGAAGTCCATCACCTTGACCTGGCCGCTGGGGGTCAGCATCACGTTGGCGGGCTTGATGTCGCGGTGGATGATGCCCGCGCGGTGGCTGTGGCCGAGCGCGTCGAGCACCCCCTGGGTCCACTGCAGCGCCTTCTCGGGCAGGATGCGACGATCCGAGCGCAGCAGGTCGCGCAGGGTGTGGCCCTCCACCAGCTCCATCACGATCCACGGCACGGCGATCCCGGACTGCGGATCGGGCTCCTCGCCGGTGTCGTAGGTGGAGACGATGTTGGGGTGGTTCAGGCCGGCCGCCGACTGCGCCTCACGACGGAAGCGTGCCTGGAAGGTGGGATCGGTGGCCAGGTCCACGCGCAGTCGCTTCACTGCGACGTCGCGGCCCAGCCGCAGGTCACGGGCTCGCCAGACCTCCGCCATGCCACCTCGACCGATCACCTGGTCGAGCTTGTAGCGGTCTCCAAGCACCGCATGCTCCTGGGTCATCGCGACGTTCCTTTCGGTCGGGCTGCAACCTGTGCAGACCCAAACTGGACCCTCGTCCATTGTGGCTGATGGGTCTGGCAGGTGGATGAGACTTCCACCACGGGATGGGCAGGCCGTTGGAGGATCACTTCATCGCCTCCACCACTGCCCGGAAGATGGGGCCGCCGAGCCGGCCGCCGGCGATCTCGCTGCGCTGCACCTGGGCGTCCTCGATGAACACGGCGATCGCCAGGTCTGGATCCTGGGAGAAGCCGACGAACCAGGCATAGGGCGGACGGTTGGGATCGGACTGGGCGGTGCCGGTCTTGCCGCCCACCACGGTGCCGGGCACGGCGGCGCGGGTGCCGGTGCCCTGCTCCACCACGTTGACCATCATCTGCTGCAGCGCCTGCGCATTGCGGGGCGCCATCGCACGTTCCAGCTTCTTGCCGTCATTGGAACCCAGCTTCGACAGGTCCGGATTGCGCACGTCCTGCACCAAGTAGGGCTGCATCACCTGGCCGTCGTTGGCGATGGCGCCGGCCACCACGGCCATCTGCACGGGGGTGGCGGCGACGTCGAACTGGCCGATCGCGCTCATGGCGGTCTGCGGGGTGTCCGGGGATTCGGGGAAGCGGCTCACGGCCGGGGACAGGTCACCCTCCAGCGCGCTGTCGAAGCCGAACTTCTGGGACTGCTCGCGCAGCTTCTCGGCGCCCAGGCTCATGCCCAGGTTGGCGAAGGCGGTGTTGCAGGAGACCTGCAGCGCCTTGTCGATGGTGCTGGTGGAGCCGCCGCAGTTCACCTCATTGGTGAGCCGGGTGTTGGTCTGGGGCAGCTTGAGGGCCACCGGTGACTCGACGGTGCTGGTGGGCTCCATGCCGTCCTCCAGAGCCGCGGCAGCGGTGACCAGCTTGAAGGTGGACCCGGGCGGGTAGACCTCCTTGGTGCCGCGATTGGACATCGGCCGCGATTGGTCGGTGCTCAGCTGCTGCCACGCCTTGCGTGCCTGGGACAGGTCGGTGCTGGCCAGCGCGTTCGGGTCATAGCTGGGCTTGCTGACCATCGCCTTCACCGCACCGCTGCGGTAGTCGATGGCGACCACGGCGCCGGTGCGGTTGCCCAAGGCGTCGCTGGCGGCCTTCTGGGCCCTGGCATCCAGCGTGGTCTGCAGGTTGGCCCCCACCGGCTGGTCGCCGGTGATGGTGTCGAGCACCCGGCCGAAGAACTGGCTGTCGTCGGTGCCCGAGAGCTGGGTGTTGTAGCTGGCCTCGAGCCCGGCGTGGGCGTAGTCGTAGGAGTAGTAGCCGGTGACCGGGGCCCACAGCGGGCCGTTGGCGTAGGTGCGCTTGAACTTGAAACGGCCGTCGCTGGGCTGGGTCTGCGCGATGGGGGTGTTGCCCACCAGGATGGCGCCGCGCTGCATGGCGAACTCGGCGTCGCGGGTGCGGCGGTTGCGGGGGTCGGCATCCAGGGTGGAGTCGCGGACCACGGCCGTGTAGCTCAGATTGGCCAGCAGGGCGAAGAACATCAGGGCGGCCACCAGGGCCACGCGCCTGATGGGATGGTTCATGCTGCTCATGCCTCACCTCGTCGGGAACCGTCGGTGCGCACCACCGGGATCTGCAGGGTGTCCTCGTTGTCGAAGCGGGCGTCGGTGCTGGGCATCGTGGTGGGGCTGGGGCGCCGGGCCTGGTTGCTGACCACCAGCAGGATGGCGACGATCACCCAGTTGGAGATCATTGCCGAGCCGCCTTGGCTCATGAAGGGCGTCGTCAGACCGGTCAGCGGCAACAGCCGGGTGGCGCCGCCGATGATGGCGAAGACCTGCAGGGCGAAGGTGAAGGCCAGACCGCAGGCCAGCAGCTTGCCGAAGGCCTCGTGCGAGGCGAGCGCGGCGCGCAGGCCGCGGGCGACGATGATGCCGTAGATGAGGATGATGCCCATCAGCCCGACGATGCCGAGCTCCTCGCCCAAGGAGGTGGCGATCATGTCGCTGTAGGAGAAGGTGGTCAGGGCGGGACGGCCCATGCCCCAGCCGCGGCCGGTGAGGCCGCCCCAGGCAAGGCCGAACTGCGCGCTGATCACCTGAGTGTTCTGGTCGTAGTTCTCGAAGGGCCGCAGCCACGACTCGAAGCGCACCCTCACGTGCCCGGCGAACTGGTAGGCGAGCACGCCGCCCACGCCGATCAGGCCCACGCCGAGCACCGCCCAGCCGGGCTTCTCCGTCGCGACGTAGAGCATCACCACGAACAGGCCGAAGAAGAGCATCGAGCTGCCCAGGTCGTTTTGGAAGACCAGGATGGCCAGGCTGGCCAGCCACATGATGATGATCGGGCCGAGGTCGCGAAGGCGGGGGAAGTCGATGCCCAGCACCCGACGACCGGCCAGCGCCAAGACCTCGCGGCGGTCGGTGAGATAGCCGGCAAAGGCGATGGCGAGCACCACCTTGGCGATCTCGGCGGGCTGGAAGCTGTAGGGGCCGATCGTGATCCAGATCTGGGCACCCATGCCCTGGCTGCTGCCGAGCCCCGGAACCAGGGGCAGCAGGAGCATCACCAGACCCAGTAGGAAGAGCAGGTAGGGGAAGCGTTGCAGCCGTCGATGGTCGCGCAACAGGGCGATGACGAGCGCGAACAACAGCACGCCGAGCAGCGTCCACAACATCTGGGTGTCGGCGCGGTGCAGGGCTTCCTTCTCTGGCAGCGGCACCTGGTCGATCCGGTGGATCATCGCCAGCCCCAGACCGTTGAGCAACAGCACGCAGGGCAGGATCAGCGGGTCGGCATAGGGCAGGCGCCAGCGCACCACCGCATGGGCGGCCAGCCCGAGGCCGAACCAGCCGGCGGCCAGCATCGGCAGGTTCTCGGGCAGCTTGCCGAACAGGTTGAGCTCCACCAGCAACCACCCGCCCAGCCCCAGGGCCAGGGCGAACAGGTCCATGAAGAGCTCGACATTGCGGCGGCGTCGGTAGACGAAACGGTCACCGTGGCCGCGGGCGGTGCTCTGCGTGCTCATCGGCAGTCCTCCATCAGGTCACCCGGCGCGGCAGGGTTCGTCGCGGCGGGGGAGGGCGTGGTCACCGCCCCACTCGACGACGGAGTGGGCGAGAGCAGTGCCGTGGGGCCGGGGGTGGAGCCGGGCGTCGGGGTGCCGGACGCGGCAGGGGTGGGCTGGGAGGCCTGGGCCTTCGCCCGGGCGGCGCGCTGCGCGCGGCAGGCGTCGGCACGCTTCTGCAGGTGGCCGACGGTTTCGTTGGCTGCCTCCAGGTTGGCCACCGGAATGGTGGTGCGCACCTGCTGCTGGTAGAAGGTGGGCAGGTCGTCCACCTGGATCTTGGAGGTCTGGGTTACCTCGCTCAACTCCAGCCCCAGGACGGAGCCGGGAACACCCCGGAAGACGGCCACCTGCTGGTCCTGGGCGCCCACGAAGTACTGGGTGCGGCTGTAGCGCCAGGCACCCCACAGTCCGGCACTGGCCAGCACGGCCAGGGCCGCAGTGATGGCCAGGGCGGCCAGGAAGGGGCGGCGTCGGGCCGCCTTGGGGGCATAGCGCTGCGATTCCACCTCGTCGAGCACCGCCAGGTCTGGCTTCTCCAGCACGCGCTCGTCGCTGGCGGCAGGTTCGGGATCGTCGGCGGGGATCGGGGTCTCCAGACCCACCAGGGTGTGTTCCTCGATGTCGGGAACACTCTCGTCGAGGGCCGCGCCCACCACCGTCGACTCGCGGGCATCCAGCGCCGCATCGTGGGGGAGCACGTCGGCCAGCAGCACGGTGATGTTGTCGGCACCGCCACCCTGGTGCGCGGCGGCCACCAATTCGGTCATGGCCTGGTCGAGGTCCTCGTTGCGCTGCAGGATCTCCCGGATGGTCGCATCCGGCACGAAGCCGCACAGGCCGTCGGAGCAGAACAGCAGCCGGTCGTCCAGCTGCAGCTCGACCGTCTCCAGGTCTGGCTCGTGCGTGGGCTGGCCGTTGAGCACCTTCAGCAGCAGCGAACGGTGCGGGTGGACGGCCGCTTCCGCCAGGCTGATCTTTCCCTCGTCCACCAGCGACTGCACCCAGGAGTGGTCGCTGGTGAGGCGATGCAGCACCCCGCCGCGCAGCAGGTAGGCGCGCGAGTCGCCGATGTGCACCATCCCCAGCTCCTGGCCGGTGAACAGGGCCGCGGTGACGGTGGTGCCCATGCCGTCCAGCGACGGGTCTGCCTGCACCAGGTCTGCCAGCAGGTGGTTGGCGCGGCTCAGTGCGCCGCTGAGCACCTCGTGCGTCTGGTCCAGCGGACGGCTGGAGTCCGACTTGAGGATCTCTCGGATCGCGACGGTGGAGGCAAGGTCTCCCGCGGCAGCACCGCCCATGCCGTCGGCCACCACCAGCATGCGTGGCGAGGCGTAGGCCGAGTCCTGGTTGCTCTTGCGCACCAGGCCGATCTCGGAATGTGCGCGGTAGTCGAGGGAGAAGACCATGGGTCAGCTCTCCAGCCTGAGCTGGGTGCGCCCGATGCGAATGAGGTCGCCGGGGCCAACCCGGGTCGGCTGGACGATCTGCACGGCATTCACGTAGGTGCCATTGGTGCTGTCGAGGTCTTCGATCACCCAGCCGCCGTCCTCGGCCGGCCGCAGGCGGGCGTGGCGCGAGGAGGAGAAGTCATCGTCGATCTGCACGGTGGCGCTGGCGGCACGCCCGATCGGCATGACGCCCTCGAGCGGGTAGACGGCGCCACGGGAGCGTCCCTCGACCACCACCAGCTGGCGGGCCTGGGGGAGCGTCTCCTCCTTCTGCTTGCGGCGCTGGAAGCGACGGCCGCGACGCACGGTGTTGCCCTCGGCGTCGACCCGCTCCCCGAAGATGTCGGTGCGGATCACGCCGGCGGCCAGCAGGATGAAGGCCCAGATCAGTGCCAGGAAGGCAATGCGAAGGGCGGCGACCACGAATTCTGCCAAATCAGGCTCCCACCGGAGAGTGGACCAGCATCCGGGTGGAGCCGATCTCGATGCGCGACCCGTCGTCCAACTGGGCCTGGTGGGTCTTCGTGCCGTTGACGATGATCCCGTTGGTGGAGCCCAGGTCCTCGATGCTGATCTCGATGTCGTCGCCGGTACCGCGCACGTGGATCTGGGCATGACGACGCGAGACGCCCGGGTCGTTGATCCTCAGGTCGGCCTCGGAACCGCGCCCGATCAACAGGCCGGGAGCGGTGAGCGGGTGGCGTACGCCGTTGACCTCGAGCACCAGGGTGGAGCGCCGGATCATCGTGGTGGAGGCGGGGCCGTCGGCCTGCTCGATGCCTGCGACCGCGGCGCTGGTGACGGTGAAGCGTCCGGTGGGCAGGTGGGAGGCCATCTCGTAGGCGATCGAGATGGGGCCGTTGAAGACGTAGTGACGTTCGGCGGCGTGTTCGCGCAGCTCGGGAACGATCTCGCTGGTCAGCGTCTTGGAATAGGGAACCAGACGGTCATAGTCGTGCTGGCTGAGCTGGACGGTGAACTCATTGGGCACCAGCCGCTTGTCGCGGCTGAGCAGCTTGGCCTCGGCGTCCAGCTCCCGCTGCAGACGCGCGGCGATCTCGACTGGCTGCACGTCGCCCTTGAAGGCACGCGCGAAGACCCCGTTGACGGCACCCTCGATCTTGTTCTCGAAGCGATCGAACAGTCCCATCTGCCCTCCTTCAGTCGTTGTCGCATTCGCGTCTGGCTACACGATCCTACCTGCCCATGGGGAGGTGGCCGACATCCCAGAGTCTGGCGCCGTGCCGCGTCGCCTGCACCCACGGTATGAGGCGTTGGGGTCGCGGGCGTCACTGGCCCGTGCTGGCATAGCGCGCCTCGGTGGCCTGCTTCATCGGAAGCCACCAGTCCCGGTTGTGCCGGTACCAGTCGATGGTTGCCGCCAGGCCCTGCTCGAAGTCCCGGTGCTCGGGCCGCCAACCCAGCTCGGAGACCAGCTTGGAGTTGTCGATGGCATAGCGCCGGTCATGGCCGGGGCGATCCCGCACATGGTCATAGGCGTCGACGGGCTCGCCCATCAGCCGCAGGATCGACTCGAGGACGGCCTTGTTGCTGCGTTCGCCGTTGGCGCCGATCAGGTAGGTGTGGCCGCTACGCCCCTTGGTGATGATGTCCACCACGGCCCGGTTGTGGTCGTCGACGTGGATCCAGTCGCGCACGTTCTCGCCCGTGCCGTACAGCTTCGGGCGGATCCCACAGATCACATTGGTGATCTGGCGCGGGATGAACTTCTCGACGTGCTGGCGCGGGCCGTAGTTGTTGGAGCAGTTGCTGAGCGTTGCGGCGATGCCGAAGGAGCGCACCCAGGCGCGCACCAGCAGGTCGGAGCCGGCCTTCGAGGCGCTGTAGGGGCTCGAAGGGTTGTAGGCGGTGGTCTCGGTGAAGCGCGCCGGATCGTCCAAGGCCAGATCTCCGTAGACCTCGTCGGTGCTGACGTGGTGGAAGCGCCTGCCATGGCGTCGCACCGCCTCCAACAGGGTGAAGGTGCCCACCAGGTTCGTCTGGATGAAGGGCGAGGGGGCCTGCAGTGAGTTGTCGTTGTGGCTCGCGGCGGCAAAGTGCACGACGAGCTCGCAGTCGGCCACCAGGGCGTCCACCAAGGCAGCATCGCGGATGTCTCCCTCCACCAGCTCGAAACGCTCGGCGGGCAGGCCGTCCAGGGAGGCGCGGTTGCCGGCATAGGTCAACGCGTCAAGGACCGTGATGCTGTGCTCGGAGGTGGACAGCAGGTGGTGGACGAAATTGCTGCCGATGAATCCCGCACCCCCGGTGACGAGAACTCTGGACACAGCCGCGATCGTAGTCCTCGTCACAGCAGGCAGGGCGCTCGTCCCCAAGTGGGAACGAGCGCCCTGCCGCGAATGGCAGTCGTCAGGCCCTGGAGAGCGTCAGGCCTCGAAGACGGCTTCCTCGATGAAGCGCTGCTGGTGGCTCTGGCGACGGGCGGTCTCCTTGGACAGGAAGATCGCGATCGTGGAGATGGCGAACAACACGGTGCCGTAGATCGCCAGATGGGTCAGGCCGACGTTGGGGTTGACCAGGCGTCCAGCCACCAGGGGAGCGGTGCCGGCGCCGATGATGGAGGCCATCTGGAAGGTCATGCCCGCGCCGGTGTAGCGGTGGTCGGCGTCGAACTTCTCCGAGAGGAAGGCGCCGATCGGGCCGTACTGGGCGGGCTGCACCAGGCCGACCAGGGCGACGAAACCGACCCAGACCATGGCATGCTCGGCGCTCTGGATCAGGTTGAAGCACAGCCACATGCCGATCACGGAGACGACGCCGCCGGCCATCATCGTGGGGCGACGGCCGAAACGGTCGCTGAGCCAGGCGATGAAGGGGATCATGAACACGGCGATCACCGAACCGGTGGTGTTCATCATCAGGGCCTCGGAGCGGCTGATCGGATCACCCGCGGCGGCGGTGGTCGTCACGACGTAGGGGACCATGAAGGTGGCACCGATGCCCTGCAGGAACAGGCCTGCCGCGCCGGCCAGCGAGCCCAGCACGAGTTCCTTGGGGGCGTCGCGGAACATCTTCACCAGCGGCACACCGGTCTGCACCTCGCCGCGCTTGCGGGCCTCCTCGAACTCGGGGGACTCGGTGACGCGGGAGCGCAGGAACAGGCCAAGGATCACGATGCCGGCGCTGAACAGGAAGGGCACGCGCCAACCCCAGTCGTCGAGGAAGTAGCGGCCCTCGGGATTGGCGAACTGCTCACCGGCGACGCCGGCGAAGATGGCCAGCACCAGGGTGGAGAGCACGGCACCGGTGGGTCCGCCGGCCACGGCCAGCGACGCGCCGAAGCCCTTGTTCTTCTCGGTGGAGTGCTCCATGGCCATCAGCGTGGCGCCGGCCCATTCACCGCCCACGGCCAGGCCCTGCAGGGTTCGCAGGACCACCATCAGGATCGGGGCGGCCACGCCGATGTGGTTGGCCGATGGCATCAATCCGATGGCCACCGACACCAGCCCCATGGTCATCAGGGTGATGATCAGCACGTTCTTGCGGCCGAACTTGTCACCGAAGTGACCGAAGGCCATCGAGCCCACCGGGCGGGCGATGTAGCCGATCAGCAGGATCACGAAGCTCAGCGTGGTGCCCAGCTCGGGCGAGAGGTTGCCGAAGAAGAGCTTGGGGAAGACCAGGCCCGCCGCGGCGGCGTACAGCAGGAAGTCGTAGTACTCCACGGTGCTTCCCAGGAAGCTGGAGAAGACTGCGCGGTTGCGCTCCTTGTGGTCGGGCGCGGACATGGGGTCTGACACAGGGGTCGTGATGTCGGTCAAGGTGCTCTCCGTTGAGGTTGGCCAGCATGCATCTGCCTCGTCCGAGGCATGCGTTGAGTCTGTGCTCAAACGTGACAAAGATCACTATTTTGTTCCGGTGATTGGAACGGTGATCCTCACTCCTTGGACTGACCAAAAGGTGGGGTTGCGGAGAGAATCCCTGTGCAGCCGAGGCTTCAGCAGCCTGTGCGCAATTTGCAGCCGCCAGGGTGCAATGTGGGGGGGGTGCCACGCCTTCCCGGTTCACCCGACGACGGGCGGCACCGCTGGCCCGCCCAAACCCTCGTCTGTCGGGGTGGGCAGTGAGTTCACCAAGGAATTGGCGGCGCGCACCAGGTAGTCGCGCAGTGGGGCGTCATGCTCCGGGGCCAGCTCCAGTTCGTCGACCGCGGTCAGCATGTAGCGAAGCCAGGTGTCGCGCTCCTTCGGGGTGATGCGAAAGACGTTGTGGCGCATCCGCAGTCGCGGGTGGCCCCGATTCTCCTGATAGGTCTTGGGGCCGCCCCAGTACTGCTCCAGGAAGGTGCGCAGCCGGTCCTCGGCGGGGCCCAGGTCTTCTTCGGGGTAGAGCGCGCGGAACTCGGGATCGGCCGCCACCTGTTCGTAGAAACGGTGCACCAGCTTCTGGAAGGTCTCGTGGCCGCCGACGGCGTCGTAGAAGGTCTCGTTCACGCTCCCAGTCTTTCATCGAGGCGGCTTTCATCGACGCTTCCTGTGTACGGCTCATGGGCGGGTTGGGCGTGGCATCTCCCGGGGCGGCCGAGCGGCAACCTATCGTGCCACTGTCGGCCCCCGCCGGCTCCTCGAGCCCCCGATCAAGGAGAACCCCCCCATGCGCAATACCTTCAGGCGAGCTCGTGTCGCCCTGTTGTCGCTGTCCCTGGCCGTGCCCATCGTCGCGGCCGCGAACATCCCCACGGCCAGTGCAGCCGTCTGTCATGAGCATGCCCCCGGAACCTCGGTCTCGTACAAGACCTCGCGGCAGGTGATGGTGGCCGACCGGACCAAGGCTTCGACGGGCACCTGGGCCCGCTACGAATGGCGCGGCATCGGCAAGGGATGCTGGGTCAAGGTTGGCCAGAAGAGCACCGCCCGCTTCGGAAGCGGGGGAGTGGTGGCCGCGGCCAAGCGACGCCAGGGCACCAACACCACCCCGGCCGGCAGTTTTGCCATCAAGTACGCCTTCGGTGAGGGCAATCCCGGCACCCGGATGGGCTACCGCACCATCAAGGCCCGTTCCGTGTGGGTCAACAATCCCCGACTGAAGGACTACAACCGGTGGCGTGAGAACAGCACCCTGTCCGGCCGTGGCATCGGCGAGGACCTGTCCGGCTACCGTGATCGTGGCTTGTACCGGCAGGCGGCGGTGATCGGCTACAACTACGACCGTCCCGTGCGCTACGGACGGGGCTCCGGTTCCGGGATCTTCCTGCACTACTCGTCCACTGCCACCGGCGGTTGCGTCGGGCTCACCAACCGCACCGAGCTGAACCGCACCATCGCGTGGCTCGATCCGGCCAAGCGGCCCCGGATGGTCATCAAGGCGTGACGCAGTGACTCGCTGAACTGTTGTGGCCTGCCCGGGCAGCCTCGGCTGTTCGGGGAGGCCTCCCTTTTGGGGGTGTGAATTTCATCACACGATTGCTAGCGTGGCTCCGTCAGACGCCGGGGGCGCCCGGCGCCCAACTACCCAGTGGAGTCAGTGTGGACCTCTACGAGTACCAGGCACGCGAGCTCTTCGAAGCCCACGGTGTGCCCGTCCTGCGCGGCCTCGTCGCCCAGTCCCCCGAGCAGGCCCGCCAGGCCGCAGAGGAACTCGGCGGTGGCACCGTCGTCGTCAAGGCGCAGGTGAAGACCGGTGGACGCGGCAAGGCGGGCGGGGTGAAGCTCGCCCACAGCCCCGACGAGGCGGCCGTGGCGGCAGACCAGATCCTTGGGCTGGACATCAAGGGGCACCCCGTGCGGCGGGTGATGGTGGCCGAAGGGGCCGACATCGCCGAGGAGTACTACTTCTCCCTACTGCTGGATCGTGCCGAGCGCAACTACCTGGCCATGTGCAGCCGTGAGGGTGGCATGGACATCGAACAGCTGGCCGAAGAGCGGCCCGAGGCGCTGGCCAAGGTGGCCGTCGACCCGCTGGTGGGCATCGACGACGACAAGGCCGGCGAGATCCTGGAGGCGGCGGGCTTCGGGGTGCGTGACGCCGTGCGGATCGCACCGGTACTGAAACAGCTGTGGCAGGTCTACCGCGACGAGGATGCCACCCTGGTGGAGGTAAATCCCCTGGTGAAGACGGCCGAGGGGGTGATCCTTGCGCTGGATGGAAAGGTCAGCCTGGACGAGAACGCCTCCTTCCGCCATCCGGAGCACGAGCAGCTCGTCGACGCCGAGGCCGCCGATCCGCTGGAGGCGCGCGCCAAGGAGAAGGGCCTCAACTACGTCAAGCTCGACGGGCAGGTGGGGGTGATCGGCAACGGCGCCGGACTGGTGATGAGCACCCTCGACGTCGTTGCTGCCGCCGGGGAGGACCTGCCCGGTCAGCCCCGCCCGGCCAACTTCCTGGACATCGGCGGTGGCGCCAGTTCCACGGTGATGGCCAACGGCCTGGACATCGTCCTGTCCGACGACCAGGTGCAGAGTGTCTTCGTCAACGTCTTTGGTGGCATCACAGCCTGCAGTGAGGTGGCCAACGGCATCGTCGTCGCGCTGAACGAACTGGGGGAGCGGGCCTCCAAGCCCCTGGTGGTGCGTCTGGATGGCAATTCCGTCGACGTCGGCCGCGCCATCCTCGCCGAGTACGACCATCCCAAGGTCACCGTCGTCGCAACCATGGACGAGGCTGCCCGCGCCGCAGCCGAGCTGGCCGCCAACACTTCCACGAACTGAGGAGCAGTCATGTCGATCTTTCTTGACCACAGCTCGCGGATCATCGTCCAGGGCATGACCGGCGCCGAGGGGCGCAAGCACACGCAGCGGATGATCATGTCCGGGTCTCGCATCGTCGGCGGTGTCACGCCCGGCAGGGCGGGGGAGTCGGTGACCTTCGAGGAGAGCCCGGTGCCCGTCTTCGGTTCGGTGGCCGAGGCACGCCAGGCCACCGGCGCGAATGTCTCGGTGGTCTTCGTGCCCGCGCCGCATGCCGCCAAGGCCGTCGAGGAGGCCATCGAGGCCGAGGTGGAGTTGGTGGTGTGCATCACCGAGGGGATTCCGGTGGGTGACACGGCGCGTTTCCATCGCATGGCCGAGGGCACGCGCACGCGGCTGATCGGCCCCAACTGCCCCGGATTGATCTCACCCGGCAAGTCCAATGCCGGCATCATTCCCGCGACGATCGCCGGTCCTGGTCGGATCGGTCTGGTCAGCAAGTCCGGCACCCTGACCTACCAGATGATGTACGAGCTTCGAGAGTTCGGTTTCTCCACCTGCGTGGGGATCGGCGGGGACCCCATCGTCGGCACCACGCACATTGACTGCCTTCAGGCCTTCCAGGAGGATCCCGAGACCGACGCCATCGTGATGATCGGTGAGATCGGCGGCGACGCGGAGGAGCGCGCCGCCGACTACATCCGCGAGCACGTCACCAAGCCGATGGTGGGCTACGTGGCCGGCTTCACCGCGCCGGAAGGCAAGACCATGGGGCATGCCGGTGCCATCGTCTCCGGCTCCGCGGGGACCGCGGCGGCCAAGAAGGAGGCCCTGGAGGCGGCTGGGGTGCAGGTGGGGCGGACACCGTCGGGTACGGCGGAGCTGATGAAGCAGATCATGCGAGAGCTCGGCTGAACCGGATCCCAACGCTGTCTCGGGGGGGCGGTGATGGGCCGCCCTCCGAGGGCCTCTCGCATTCTCGAATGACTCGATGTGCAACACCCGGTGAAGCTGTGCTATCTTTTTCGAGCTGCGTTCGACGGAACAAGTTCCGGAGAGCAAGTGATGCGCGAGTGGCGGAATGGCAGACGCGCTGGCTTCAGGTGCCAGTGTCCCTTGGGACGTGGAGGTTCAACTCCTCTCTCGCGCACGATCTCGGAACCGCTCCGACCAGGGAACACTCCCCGGTCGGAGCGGTTCTTGCTTGTCCGTGCAATATCGGTGCAATAGCGGGTTATAGGCAGAAATGTGTGTATGGCTCTGGGCGTGTCATCTGTGTGATCGTCCGGCCCAGCCCTTCTGGAGGCCGTTGCCGTCTTCCCAGCTGAAGCTGGTCCCGGGTTGTGGTCCGAGGGGTTCTTCGGTGGTCTGACGGGTCCGCACGGGTGGGTTCCAGTGCTCGGGTCGGGCCAGTTGCCAAGGGTCGTGGGGGTGCTCGGTGAGGCTGTTGAGCAGCCAGTCGACGGCCCGACGGGCGTGGTCTGGTGGTAGTCCGCGGTGGACGCGCAGGAGGTCCTTGATGGCCTTGTTGGGGCCGCCTTCCAAGGGTGAGGTGGTCCTGGGGCGGGGCGGGTCGAAGGCCAGCCAGGTGAACAGCTGTTCGCGGCGGATCAGGGAGCGGAACAGGGCCCTGCAGCGGCGCAGGTCGCGGTGGGTGAACCACCACTGGACGCATTCCCCGATCCCGACGGGGCGTTCTCGGTGCTTGCCGGCGTAGGTGCGGTGTTTCAGGAAGGCATCCCACTCGGCTTCCCAGGCCAGGTACTGGCGGGTCCACTCGGTCGCTGCGTCCAGGCTCGTGACGCGCATCAACGCGACGGTGAGGGCGCGTAGTTGCTTGCCAGCCTCGAGTCGAGGGTTCATCGTCAGGTGCCGGGTGACCGTTTGGAAGATGTGGAAGTAGCAGCGCTGCACGAGGGTGTCAGGCCAGCACTCGTGCAGGGCGGCGGCGACGCCCTGGCCGCCGTCGACGACCGCCATGTCGGGGGCTGGGAGTCGTGTCAGGAGGGCTTGGTAGGCGGCCTTCGACTCCTGGTTGCACCACTGCCAGCCCTGCACGTGGGTGCCGTTGAACGCGATGATCACGCACCAGTCCTGCAGGTAGGTGCCGTCGAGCATGAGGACCTCGTCGACCTCGCCGGTGACCACTGGTTGGGGCGCAGGGATGTTCCAGCACCAGCTGGTGGAGGCTCGGAAGGAACGTCCCGTCCCGCCGGTGGCTGCTTGCGACGTGGGCCCGAGCAGCCAGGCTTGGAAGGCGCCCAGTTCTGCTCGGCGGGTGATGTCACCACGCGTGCGGGTGGTCGAGGCGCCGCAGGTCTTGCACCGCCACCGGGTCCTGCCCGCGGTGGTCCTGCCGTTCTTGACCAACTTGGCTCCGCATACACCACAGCGTGGGTGATTCCTCGCAACCTGCACTGAACATGCTCCCAGAGCATGTTCAGACCATCATCACGCCTAGCCACCACGAATGAAACTGGTCGTCCTGTACACACATTCCTGCCGTTAACCCGCAATAGCGGGCTTCTGCTCCAGGACGACGATGTCCTGTGGATTGAGCCCCACGGGTGCGGTTCGTGGCTTGGGTCAGCATGAGCGCACAGCAGATGCCCCGAGGGGGAACGCAGCAGACGAGCGGGGGAACGCGAGAGGCCCCCGAGTTCATCAGCATCCGAGAGGCGGGAGAGCGGCTCTCTGTCAGTGAGGTGACACTGCGCCGGATGATTCGACGCGGCGAGCTGCGCGGGTACCGGGTGGGACGGCGCCTGATCCGCCTTCGCGTGGACGAGCTGCCGGGGCTTGAGCCTCAGTTCGCCGCGATGAGGTCATCCGCCAGCCGGGTGCGCTCGTAGAGCACGTAGCGGCCGAAGCGGGAGGTCTGGAGCAGCCCCGCGGCAGCAAGTGCGCGAAGGTGCTGGTTTGCTGCTGTGGTCGTGACGCCCATGAACAGGGCGATGGCCGTTGACGAGGCCGGCTCGTCCAGGCTCAGCAGCAGTTCGGTGCGGGTGCGGCCCAGGATGCCGACGAGGCCGGGTGTGGTGTCGGCCTGGTGCTCGGTGAGCCGTCCGCGGCCTCTCGCGCGATAGCTGAAGACGGCGTCGGCCTCGCCCGAGTTGGGCAGGTTCATGCCCCACTTGACCAGCGTCGGCAGCATGGTGAAGCCGGTGGCTGCGGTGTCGATTTCATAGGGCTGCCAGGGGTCGTTGCCGAGTGGCAGCAGCACGTCATGCCCCCGGACCACGAAGTGGGGCTGTACCTCGGCCAAGGCCGCGCCCGGTCCCATGGCGGCGAGCATCTGGGCCCGGTAGGTGACGTCCGCGTCGAGCACCTGGCGGAAGCGCGGCCAGTAGGCCTCGAAGCAGTGGTGCCAGAAGTCGTCCAAGATGGCCAGCAGGTTGGCCTTGACCTGCTCGTCAGTGCGTCCCAGCACCTCGGGAATGTCGCGTCCCCAGACCTGCTCCACGTCATGCCTGTAACGCCGCGCGGGCACCTGCTCGAGGATGCGACGTTCGCCCTCGTAGCTGACGCCTCGTCGGCTCGCGGGACGCATGAACACGTCGACCAGGCACTTCTCGCGATTGATGAGGGTCAGGATGCGTTCCTCGCCGACGGTGGAGCGGTCCTCTGCGGTCTCGGCGTACCACTTGGCGTGGAAGGGATGACGTGCCGGATAGAGCACGATCATGGACGCCAACGCGCACTCGCTGACCGGATTCGGCGAGAAGCGCAGGTTTGCGAGCGCGTTGCGGTAGACGTGCGCGCTCTGTTCCATGAAGCAGAACGCTACATCCATGGACGTCCGGGGTGGGCGGATGCGAGCGTCTGCCCATGAGCACTGCCATCCACCTCGACGGCTTGACGAGGACCTTTCGCGACGGCGCACGGACGGTCACCGCCCTCGACCGCGTCAGCCTTGACGTCCCCACGGGCCAGCTGGTCGCCGTGCTGGGAGAGAACGGGGCCGGCAAGACGACCCTGACGAAGATCCTCTCGACGATGCTCTTCCCATCGAGCGGTTCGGTGTCCGTCTTCGGGCACGATGTCGTCAAGGACGCGAAGCAGGTTCGTCGCGACACCACGGTGATCTTCGGAGGCGACCGTGGCCTCTACGAGATGCTCACGGGCAGGGACAACCTCGAGTACTTCGGCGCCTTGCACGGCGTCGGTCGCCGGGAGCTGAAGCGCCGCATTCCCGAACTGCTGGACGAGGTGGGCCTAGCCGAGGCCGGCCGACGCAAGGTGCAAACCTACTCGAAGGGCATGCGGCAACGTCTCCACATCGCCGTCGGCCTGCTCACCGAACCCCGCCTGCTGCTGTTGGACGAACCCACCGTAGGTCTCGACCCCAACGAGTCCGAGCGGCTGCGCGGCGTGATCGCCGGCATGCACGCCGGAGGGACGACTGTGCTTCTCACCTCGCACAACCTGCTGGACGTGGAACGCCTCGCGCAGCGCGTGGTGATGATCAGCCACGGCACCATCACCCACGACCTGCCGCTGGCTGAGTTCCGTCGGCTGACCGGGCTGGATGCCGTCGTCACCGCGCACCTCGGGGTCGGGGAACGTGCTCGTGAGGTTGTGGTGCCGGTTGAGCGCTGGACGGGATCGGTACTCGCTGACCTCGCACGACGCTTCCAGGACGAGGAGCTCGTCGACCTCGACGTGCGGCCGTCCAGCCTGGAGGACGCGTTCGCCCTCGCTTCGGGCAAGGTCATCGGGAGCGACCGGTGACCGGCTTCCTGGCCATGGTGACCTGCCAGCTCAAAGTGGTCATGTCGCGTCCCATGAACCTGGTGACCGGGCTCGTCAGCCCGGCCATGTGGATGGTCCTGGTGATGCTGCCGCGGCTTGACCGACTGACCCCGGAACAGGCCACCCAGGCCTTCAGCGGGGTGCTGCTCGCATCTTTCTGGGGTGCATCGCTCTGGTCGGGTGCCGGCATCATCCGACGAGAGCGTCAGTCGGGAACGCTGGGCGTCTCCTTCACCGGTCGGCTCTCGCCCCTGATGGTGCTGGTGGGCAAGACGGTCGGGGGAGTGCTCTACGACACCTGCCTCATCCTGGCCACCAACACGGCCTTCGTGCTGGCGCTGGGAATCCCGCTGCGCGTGGCCTCCCCGATGGCGCTGGCCGTCGGGCTGCTGACCGTCCTGGCGGGTGGTGTGGCGTCGAGCCTCATGATCGGGGCCTGCCTGATGCTGACCAAGCATGCCTTCCAGCTGACTACGGCCGTGGGAGCCCCGGTGCTCTTCTTCGCCGGCACGATCATCCCCTACGACCAGCTGCCGACGTGGGTGGCCTGGGTGGGGTCGGTGCTGAACATCTCGTGGCTGCAGCGGTTCCTCGCCTCCACCGCCACCCATCCCCGGTGGGACCTGTGGGCAGCTGCCGCGGGCATCTCCGTCCTGTACGCACTCGTGGGAGCCAAGGCGTTGCAGGTGCTGCTGCGCCGTGCACGAAAGGAAGCCACCCTTGAGCTCGGTTGAGATCTTCACCGCCAACGCGCGGATGTGGCGCAGCGTCCAGGCCGATGAGTTGCCGCCGCAGTACTGGATGCTGGGAGTGGTCGTTCCACTGCTGTTCCGGAGCCTGGTCTACGTGCTGCTCGGACGCATGATCGCGGGCCAGGCGGGCCTCGACTGGACCTACGTGGGTGCAGTATTCCTCGCCATCACCGGCTCGACCATCTCGCACACCTCCGACGTCCCGATCTACGACGTCTGGTTCCGGACCTACCCGGCCGTCAGCCGCGCGGCGGCTCCCGTGGTGCTGCAGTACCTGGCGCGCACCGGAGTGCTGGCAGCTCGGGCCTTCGTCGAGGCCATCGTGGTCTGCGTGGTGATCGGACTGCTCGTGGACAGTCCCGCACACGTGCTGTCCGTGCTACGGCACAGCTGGACGCTGTTGCCGGCGCTGGCGGCGTGCACCGCCTTCGGTCTGGCGATCATTGCACCCGCAATCGGCAACGACTCGCAGGACCTCATCCACAACACGGCTGGGACGCTGGTCATCCTGACCTCGGGCGCACTGCTCACCCCCGGGGCGGCGCCATGGCTGCACTTCCTGGGCGGTGTTCTGCCCTTGCAACATGCCTTGGACGCGATGCGCGCCAGCCTTGCCGGACGAAGCCCCTGGCCCGGAGTAGCGGGGGAGCTGCTGGTCGCCACCGGGTGGCTACTCGTGGCCGCGATCGCCTACCGCATCGTTGATCATCGGACGCGCTCGTCCGGACGCGGTGCCATGCAGGGTTGAGTGGCAGTCTCACTTCGAGTTTGAGTGAGGAGTCTCGTCTCTCAGTCAAACTATGAGTGACAGTTGTAGTGACTCTTGAAGTGAGCCACACACCTAGTGCACCCAGGTGTTCCCCCGGTCACCAGCGGGCTCGGACGGGCTTGGGTGTGCGTGATGAGCATGCAGAAGTTGGCCGCGGGGACCGGCTATGCCTACCTGACCAAGCAGGTGGCGCGGCAGGACGTCGCCGAACGCGGGCATGTCACGTTGGTGTCGTACTACTCGGAACGGGGCGAGGTTCCGGGCGTCTGGGTCGGCTCGGGGATGGCAGCAATCGACGGCCTTGCTGCCGGTGACGTGGTGACGCCGGAGCACATGCGCGCGCTCTTCGGCGCCGGGCTCCATCCCCTGGCGGAGTTGCCGTCACCGAGGTTCGAGGGCGAGCAGCCCACTGCCGAGCAGATCCGTGGCGCCAGGATGATCGGGCAGCCGTTTCGCGGGGCATCGGTCACGGCTTTTCAGCGAGAGGTGGCGGACCGGCTCGATGCCGCGACCCGTGGCCGCATCCTGGACCGGGCCGACCAAGCGGCAATGTTGGCCGAGATCCGCACCCAGGTCGCTACCGAGGGGTTCATCGCAGAACATGGGAGGCAGCCGAGCGAACTCGAGCTGTCGGCGCGCCTGGCCCGTGAGTTGAAGGCGCCGGCCGGGGTGGCCGGTTTCGACCTGACCTTCTCTCCAGTGAAGTCGGTCTCGGCCTTGTGGGCGCTGGCTGATCCGTCCACCGCTGCGATCGTGGAGCGGGCCCATCAAGCGGCGATCGGGGACGCGCTCCGCATGATCGAGCAGCATGCGCTGTTCACCAGAGTGGGCAAGGGCGGCGCCTACCAAGACTCGTTGCATGTCGAACTCCGCGGAAGCCAACGGCTGGCGCGAGTCCCTGACCTTCATCCCCATGACCGTCGAGGGGGCCCAGGTCATCGCTGACGACTGGAAGTACCCCGCGCCCTACGACTTCTACGACGCCACGGCCGACATGGAGGACTACAAGGAGTTCGTCAGTCCTGCCCAATGGCCCGACAGGTTCTGGCAGGTCCGTCACGGCGAAGACCTGGTGGGCTTCTTCACAGCCGACCCAGGCGACGACGATCGCTGCGAGATCAGTCTCGGCCTCCGCCCCGACCTGACCGGAGATGGCCGCGGCCTCAGCTTCCTGCAGGCTGCCTTGGCCCTTCTGGAGACAGAAGGGCTCACACAGCTACCCATCATGCTCAGCGTTGCAGCGTTCAATCAGAGAGCCATCAAGGTCTACGAAGCAGCAGGCTTCACCATCGTCCGGACGTACACGCAGCCCACGAACGGCAGCACCTACGACTTCATCGAGATGGAGCTGCGCAAGCACTGATCAACGCCAGCTCTTGCCGCGGTTGGTCAGGGACGTTTGGCGAGAAAGACCATGAGCGGCTGTCCGGGGCCGCCGCGGAATGGTTGCTTGTACCAGTCGCTGTATGTTTCCTCCACGGCAAGTCCGGCCGCGGCGATGTCCTGAACGATCTGTGCGTGACTGCGGAACTGAAGTCGCTGGTCTTCGTCCAGCACCGTTCCGTCGTCGAACTCGTTGTGGCAGTGCATCACCACCACTCCGTCCTCGTCGGGTGGGTCGGTGGCCAAGGACTCTCGAAGCCGACCGACCGGGGTGTCGCGCTCGCCCAGCTCGTCGTTCCAGTTCTGCCACGCCCGTGACTCAGGGTTGCGACTGTCGAAAACCAAGATCCCGGCCGGCCTCAGGCTCTTTGCGATGTTCTCCAGTGTGGTCTGCCACTGCTCGTGCAAGATGTGCATGGCGACGTTGCCGCTCATGACGACCAGGTCTGCGCTGCCCGGGGCGATCTGCTCGGAAGTGCCTTGCACCCACGTGACCTTGTCGCCGCCAGGCCGGTTCCTGGCCTGGTCGAGCATGGCCGGGGCGGGGTCGATCCCGGTGACCGCCCGGCCAAGCCCGGTCAGGGTGACGGTGAGGATTCCGGTTCCGCAGCCAAGATCGATGATGTCGGCTGCTCCATGCTCATCGGCCACGCGACGGAAGAAGTCATGGTCGGGCCCGTCCGGGTTGTCGATGTCATAGATCGCCGCGAGGCGCGGGTCGTCGTAGCTCATGATCCTCCCCAATCGATCGCTCGCAGTCATCATCACCGGGAGACAGGCCCAGCGTCATCCGCATATCCGGTCGTGGGTCAACATCCTGCTGCCGCGGGCAGGAGGGTCTGCCCCCAGTTTGGTTGACACGGTTTCTCGGGTGTCGGCATCGAGGCGTCTGGTGCCTTCGGCAGCAGTTCACGCCACGCGGGCTGCCAGCTCGTCCAGATCGGAACGGATCCTGGCCAGCAGTGACCGCGGGTCTGTGTCGTGGTCGCCCAGTTCCCGCAGCAGCAGGTCGCGCGCCAGCGTGGACGCCGGAACTCCTCGCTCTTCGGCTACGCGCGCCAGGGCGGCGAATTCGTCGTCGTTGAGGCGCACCTGCAGAGTCCTGGACCTGCCGTGTCCGCGGGTTACTTTGGTCCCGGGCTTCATTTCGGCGTCCTTGTTCTGCTCGCTGGCCTTGGCCTCGGCAGCGATCAGCTCGTCAATCCTCATCAGTGGCCTCCTCTCGATACCTGCGGTGGTCAGTGCTGTTCGACCGCCACGCGTTCACTCCCCAGATCACTCCGTCGTCGGGCAGTGCGATCACCGTCACCAACATCTGCAGCGACGCCGACCAGCCGATGACTCGGATCGTCCGCCCTGACTCCGACGCCGGGTCGGGGTCGAGCACCAGGCGATTCGGGTCGGCGAAGGCCTCGTCGGCCCATTGGGGCGTCATGTCGTGCTTGGCGATGTAGTCGCGGCGGTGGCGCCAGTCCAGTTCGTCCTGCACACCCCAACTGTATTGCATGTGTATTACGGAGGGAAGATGTTCGTTGGTCACGAGGCGCTCGCCTTCCGTGCCATCTCGGACAGATGCTTGGCGATCTCGCGGTCCCGGTCCGCAGCAGCGTGCTGGTAGATCATCGCCATGGCCGGCGTCGCATGGCCGAGGCGCCCCATCAACTCCGAGAGCGTCGCCCCCGACTGGGCTGCCAGTACCGCGCCGGTGTGGCGCAGGTGGTGGAACTTCAGGTCCTCCCGTCCAGCCTTGGCGCAGGCGCGATGCCAGGCGCGCAGGAAGGTCGACGGCCGAATGTTGCGCCCGTCCTCGGACGGGAAGAGCAAGGCGTTCTGGCCTGGCGAGACATGGGTCGCCAGGTGGCGTCGCAGGTCGGGGATGATGTGCGGCGGAATCGCCACCCGGCGCTTGCCGGCCTTCGTCTTGGGCGGTCCGATCACCACATCGCCGGCAACCCAGGAGACGCCTCGCTCAACCCGCACGATTCCGGCGTCCAGATCAATGTCCTTGCGGCGCAGCTCGAAGACCTGGCCGTAGCGCATGGCGCACCAGGCGCCGAGCAGCACCGCGGCACGCCACTTGTCGGGCATTTCCACCACGATGCGGGCCAGCTCGTCCAGCGTTGCGGGGGTGATGTCCTTCTCGCGGCTGGTCGTTCCAGCGCCCTTGATCCGGCAGGGGTTCGTTGTCACGGTCGGCAGGGTGCGGTCGACGATCGCGGCGTTCATGATGCCGCGCAGCAAGCTGTACGCCTTCGATCGGGTGCGTGCGATCTTCTTCTTCGCCATCTCCCGGTGCCACGCCACCACGTCGTCCAGATCGATCTCGTCGAGCCGCTTGTCGCCCAGTGTCGGCAGAATGTGGTTGCGCAGCAGCATCTGGTAGTCCTTCTGCGACGACGGCCGCAAGGAGCCGGCGTCGCCTTGGGGCGTGGCGATCCGGTCTGCCAGCCAGGTCTGGGAGTACTCGCGTAGCGTGGGGCAGGGCGGTTTCGGCTTCTCCCGTGGCGTCGGCACCGTGATGGACGGGTCGGGCTCGCGGGTGTCCGGCGGCTGCCACACCCCGAGGTCGATCAGTCGCCGCTCCTGCGCCAACCAACCCTCGGCGTTGATCTTCGACGCGAACGTGGCCGGCGCCATGTAGAGCTTGCAGTCCGGCCCGATGTAGCCGGCCTGCACCCGCCCCGACCTCAGCTTGCGCAGGCGACCGAAGCTTCTCCGTTCGCGTTTCCCCGCGTCCTCATGTGCGTTCCCCCTCGGCTTGCCCATCTCGAACCTCCCCGTCGCGTGCAATATGCGTGCAACAAACAAGCCCAAACGGCCTCGTCGTGCTCACTCGGACAGGGGGAACGCAGCCCCTGATTGGCTTGCTTTTCCCCTAGTGAAGCAGCGCTGGCAGTGAGTTCTCCCGCCCTCGGGTCGGAGCTGGCCCCACGGCTCAACTCCTCTCTCGCGTACAAATGTGAAAGGCCCCGATCTCAGGATCGGGGCCTTTCGCGTTGCCCGGGCGCCTCGCCCGACCGCGCAGCTGTTGGGTTGTGGTTGTGGGGCAGCCTCTGGAGTGGCTGCCCCAAGGGGGTATCGACTGCGCGGTGGTTCAGGAGACGAGGCTCCGTCATTTCCGGGCATCGTGACTTTCACTTGTAGTTGTGATGACAGTTGGAGTGAGGGGCTCGACGGGATGTGACTGTCAATCCCGAGGGGGGAGACGGTAGCGAGTCGACCGAGACCCCTGCTGACCGTCCATGACCACGAGGCCATCGCGTAGCGGCTGGCTCAGGGCGTAACGGACCTGACCGATTGTGAGGCCGGTTCCGTCAACGAGCTCGTGAATCGTCAGCGGGTTCGGGCTGGTTCTGAGCATCCTGAGGACGAGGGGCTCGTTGCGGGTGGGCGCGGTGCTTTGCAGCGAAGCCGACTCGACCGGAAGCCTGTCGGCTGGCGCTTCGACCACGGGGCGAGGCGCCGTTTCGACATCACTTCGGGGGCGCCAGAGGAGAGCTTTGAACTGGACCCCTGTGTCGAAGAGCTGGGGGCGTGGCAGGCCTCGGTCCTGCACGGACCGGAAGACCTCACGGATGCCTCCGCCCTCGCCCTCGATGACCGACGCACCATCCGAGGTCGTCAGGCGCTTGGCGATCTGGTAGAGGCGCTGGTTGACGGCAGCCTGGGCGTGCTCGACGCTGACGAGCTGTGCCAGTGAAACTCCCCGGAGGCCACCCGGACTTTGAATGAAGAAGCTCTTTGCAGTGAGCCGGATCTGGATCTGCTTGCCCGTGCCCAGGGTGCTCGGGCCGAGGTCACGGTGCACCAAGGCGTTGGCGACCAGCTCTCGAACGGCATTGAGGGGCAGCTCCGAGATCTCCTCCATGTGGCCGTCGCTACGGTAACGGTGGACTGTGTCGAGGTTGTTCTCCACCCAGGCGAGAACGTCCTCGAGTAGAACGGGGATTGGACCCGTGAAGTCCTGCAGATTGCGGTTGCGGGCCTGGCCCTCGCCGCCGGCCAGCTGTACCGCAGCAGTCACAGTCAGCGCGGGGTACTGGCCCTGGGGGTACGTTCCGAGCGAGTAGAGGCCGGCCACGGTGGGCTCGCCGGAAGCGTTCAGCACGCTGGTCATCTGAAGGATCTGGTCGTCCGTGAGATCCCGCAGCCGTCGGTCGTGACGGCGAACGCTGTCGAGGTAGTCGGCAACCAAGTCTGCATCCAGATCTGCCCGTCCACGGCCGATGGCGCGAGCCAGGTCGTAGTTCACCTGCTCGTCGCTGTGGAGCTTCGCCACTTCGAGCATCCGTAGCTCGTGCGGGTGCATTTCGTAGTCCCCGTCTGCTTGGCGAAGGTACGAACGTCCGCCCACGGTGGCGGGTTTGTCGGCGATGCGAAGTGGTGCGACGTGCGCGACCAGGACGGGGCGGCCATCGACGTGAAAGGTCTGGAAGTCCAGGTGTGGCGCTGGTTGGACCGTTTGACGAGCTATGGAGACCAAACCTGCCTCGAGGGCTGCGATGTCGTGCACGCCGACCACGTCGAATCGTCCACCCGCCTCATCGATTCCCAGGATGACGGTGCCGCCGTTGGGCATGTTGGCGAATGCTGCAAGGGTTTCCGGCATGACGGGCACGCCACCGGTGGCGCGCTTCACTTCGATGGACGTCGTGTCTCCCCGGCGTGCACGCATCTCCGTGATCGCCTCAGCCAGCACCTCGTCATTCCAATTCACACTGGCAGACTACAACTATCATTCAAACTCTGAGCGGGAAGTTGCAGTGAGGTTCGCAGTCTCACGCGCAGCGAGTCACCCTTGGGGTCCCAGTCGCCCGAGGGCAAGCTGCTCCTGGACCAGACGCGCTGTCTGGACGGGAGCCGTCAGAGGGAACATGTGCCCGCCGTCGATGAGGAGCGTGCTTGCCCCAAGGTCGCGTGCCAGTTCAAGCTGCTCGCCATGTCGTGGGTCGCTTGGGGACGTGACGACCAGCAGACCTCGTCTGGATGTCACCGCAACCGTCCGGGGTGAGAGACGTCGTGCGGCCTCCCGCAGCGGAAGAGGGGCCCCTCTGGCGGCTGCATTCCCACTGCAGAGAATGATCGACGACGTAGAGCCATGGCCAACCAGCCGTTGAGTCGAGACACACAGCCGAGAGCTCGTAACGCGGTGGCCTGCGCCCGGCGTCCAGGCCGCGGTCGACGAGGGTCGCTGGGAGCCAGTAGCACCAACGAAACGTCTCTTGGGCTTGAGGCCAGAGCCTCCACCGCTCCCTGTGAATGCGCCAGCGTGATGGCCTGGCTGGGCATCCGTTGTCGCATCTCCTGCACCAACTCGTCGTAGTCGTGGGTCGTGAGTGGAAAGCCCGGGTACAGGCGACTCGGTCCAAGGAGCCCCATGTGAGGAGCATCCCATGTGTGTCGCCGCATGTGACTGTGGTACGGACCTTGCTGGTCCACGGCTAACCCAGCGCCGTGAGCAGGGCGACGCGGAAGGCCTCGGGCTCGTCGATCCACGGGAAGTGGGCGCAGCCGGACAGTTGGGTGAACGTGGCGTCGGGGAAGAGCGCGCACATGCGGGAGGCCAGCTCGGGGCCGGGCGCCATGTCCAGTTCTCCGGTCAGCAACCGGACTGGGGTAGTCACGTGACGCATCGCAGCAGCCAGTTCGGGGCGGGGTGGCAGGCCGCGCCAATAGTGGGCCACCCCCGTGCGATCGTCCTGACCGACGCGTGAATGCCCTTGTGATCGTGCATCCCAGCGTGCGTAGAGCAACGGCGCCATGGCGGCGCGCAGCTCGGGCGTGGGGCCGTGCTGGGCCATCTGCTCCAGCGCCTCATGGGCACTGTGGAACCACGGCTCGTGGGCCCGCTTGTTCCTCTGCCGTTCCCACTCTTCGTCGGTGTCCTCAAGTCCAAGGCAGCGGTTCGATGGTGTGACGAGCACCATGCGGGCAACGCGTTCAGGGTGCTGACGGCTGTAGACATACGCAGCCCCGGCCCCGGCCGAGTGCGCCAGCAAGGCGATCTGCTCCAGCCCCAGGTGCTGACGAAGTTCCTCGACGTGATCCGCGACGGCTGCCGCGGACCAGCCCGCGGGGTCCCAGGGGGTCGGAGTACGTCCTGTCCCGGGCAGCTCGAGCGTGACGAGCCGGAAACCCTCGTCGGGAAGACCCCCGAACTCCTCCAGATAGTCCGCGTCGCGCAGTGGGCCGCCCGGGATGGCGAGCACGACGGGGCCCTCGCCGCGGTCGCGGTATCCGACGGTCATGCCGCTGTTCGTCGTGAAAGTGCCCACGGTGGCATTTTCGCAGAAGGCCAGCAGCGCGCCCTGAGTCTTTGCCCTTGCGGCGGTCCTGGAGGCGATGGCCGAACGAAACTCGCTGGCCCAGTCCGTCGGTTCGCACCAGACTGGCCCCATGGACGAGGTGAAGGTGGTTGCGTGCAAGACCCTGGACGCCCAGGAGCCGACGCCGCCCGGCTGGACGCTGACCAGCCTCGACGAGATGGGCGCCGAAGCCTTCGGCGAGCTGATGCTGCGGGCGAGCCATGGCGATCCCTTCCATACCAGCACGCCGGAGTCCGCGGCGGAAGACCTCCGGGAGCTCATCGAGGCGGCCGGTCCCGCCCTCGATCCCACCGAGTGGTTCGCGGTCGCCGATGCCCACGGGGGCGTGGGTGTCGTACTGCCCCAGACCTTTCCCGATGATCCGTCGGCCGGAACCCTGTTCTACCTGGCCTTTGTGCCGTCGCGTCGCGGCGAGGGAATGGGGCGGGCACTCCATCGCCTTGGCCTGTCCCTCCTGTATCGGCGCGGGGCCCGTCGCTATGTCGGATCGACGGATGCGGCCAACGCGCCGATGATCGCGATCTTCGGGTCCAACGGATGCACGGTCAGGGCATGAGGGATCCGCTGGAGGGCCTTGCCGAGGACGGAACCATCGTGACCGGCGCCGCCCGGCACCGCATACCCGCCGCCTTCGCGCCGGTGCTGGCAGACGTCGTCGACGCCGTGGGGCCGGGCGTCGCGCTCTACGTCTACGGCTCCGTCGCCACTGGGCAGGCGCGGCTCGGGGCCTCCGACGTGGACATCGTCGCCCTGGGAATGGAGCCGGCCGACGCCTCGGAGCTTTCGCGAACACTGTCTGCCCGCCACGCCGACATCGCTCGGGACGTCGCCATCGGGGCGTGGGTGCCCGAAGACCTGGGAGACGACGACGCCGGCCACGGAAACCGGGTCTTCCTCAAGCACTACTGCGTCTGGCTGTCCGGGCCCGACCCCGCCGCAGCGCTTCCGAGGTTTCGCGGTGACGCCGCTGCTGCGCGCGGTTTCAATGGTGACTTCGCGGCCGTCCTCGGCCGGTGGCGCACGGCGCTCTCCGACGCCGGTCCCGGCTTTCCCGATGCGACGAGTGCCCTTGCTCGCAGGGTCGGGCGCAAGACGCTGTTCAGCGTCGCGTCGATGGTCAGCGTGCACGATTGCACATGGACCACGGACCGTGTGACGGCCGCGGCCCGGTGGGGACACCTGCACCCAGGTCTCACCCCGGACCTGGGCCTGCTGGTGGCCTGGGGAGACGGCTCGACGCCAGCTGCCCCACGGGTGTTGGCGAGGATGCTCGACACCACCGTGCCCACGCTGGCCCAACAGTTCGAGGACCTCGTGGGCATGTGGCGCCCGGCTGGGAAACTGGACGCATGACGCCCCAGGAGTCCTTCGCGATGCCGCCCTCGGTCCCGGCCGGGATGACGCTCGAACTCGCGCGCGCCCGCGTCCTGGACGGCAAGGAGTCGCTGGTTCGTGAGTGGATGCAGATGCTCAACGCCCGCTACGACGAATGCGTCGCCACCCTCGCCGTCGAACGCGCCGCTTTCGAGGCCTGGTTCCTGCGCACCGAGACCGACGGCCGGACGTGGATCTACCACGTGGGGCTGACCGGCAATGACGGTGCGCCACTGGACGTCGATTCACAGCTCGACGCAGACCACCTCGCCTACGCCAAGCAGGTGAAGGAGAAGGGGTGGGAGCGGTTGGAGCCGGTCTTCCTGCTGGCTCCCGGGCACATCATGCGGGCCATGACCCAGTGGGGAGCCGAGGGTTGCGAGACCTGACGTTGGTTCGGCGGTCACATTGAGGTGCCTGGGATCACATTGAGATGGCTCGACCCGCCTCAACATGGCCCATGCCGCCTCAATATGGGTACTGCCCCTCAATCCGTCCCGCTCTGGCCCCGGGGCCCGCTGGGACTGAGTGCGCCAGGTACCGACGACGGTGCCCGGCGCACTCACTTCTGATGTAAGACCACAGGCTCAGCGGCCAAAAGTGGCGGGATCCACGGGGCGAACCCGACGAGGGAGCTTCTCCAGCACCAGCAGGTAGGACTCGGTCACCAGGTCGTCCACCAGCTGCCCGTCCAGGGTTCCGCCACCGTGCAGCGTGATCCAGTGCTTCTTGTTCATGTGGTAACCGGGGGTGATGTCGGCCACGCCTTCCACCAGGGCCTTCGCGTCCGACGGCGCCGACTTCAGGATCACCACGGGCTGCTGGTCCACCTCGCTGAAGAGCATGAAGATCTTGCCGCACACCTTGTAGACGTCCCAGTCGTCGCCAAACGGGTGGGTGAGTTCGGAGCCGGGCAGCTCCTCGGCCCTGGCGGCGGCGTGCTCCTGCAGCTGCTTGCCGTGCACCGAGTCGGTCCCCGTCAGCGGTTGCGACGCCGTAGCGCGTCGGTCAGCACCGTCGCGAACCCGGTCCAGCCCGCGTAGGGGGCCAGCACCGCAGCTCGACGGGCGTCGACGCCGGCCACGCGACGCACCAGATCCGCGGAGCTGGCCGCCAGCAGGCCAGCGACCACCGTGCTGGCACCCAGCCTGTGCCCGCGGAAGAAGACCCAGCTCCACGCCGCGTTCAGGGCGAGGTTGGTGCCGAGCGCCGTCTGGAAGGACTGGGCAGCCTCGTCGTCACCGTCCTCACGCAGCTGCGCCAGATGTTGGGCGCTGACGACGGCGATGTCCAGGTACAGAGCGGTCCACACCGGACCGAAGACGCTGTTCGGCGGCTGCCATGTCGGCTTGTCCAGTGACTTGAACCATGCGGACGTCGGGATGGTTGCCACCGACCCGAGGGCAGCTGTCGCGGCGGTCGCCAACCCCGTCCCGACGAGCTGATTGCGCAGTGTCGTGTCCATGCACCAAGCCTGCCACGTGCACGCTGCCGACGGGCATGTGGTCAAACCTGTCTCGGAAATAGCGTGGTGGGAGTCATTCCCTGGCGGTTGGTGTTGTGTGTCTGCGGCCAGCCACACTCTTTGTGCGTCGAGGGTCGGATGGTCTGGGGCGTCAGCGGCTCGATCCTGCCGGAGCCCTACAGGTCTCATGTGGACTTCACCGACCGGCCACCGAGCGGTCACCTTGCTTCGGTCGCATGGTCGTGTTCCGCAACACCCAACCCTCACAACCATGGAGAGTTCCATGACTTCAGAAAAGACACTCGCTCCAGAGGTGGCGCAGACGGGCCCACCGAAGGACAAGTCGGACATCTGGTGGCACGGATTCTTTGGAGTGCTGCTCGTCGCGACACTGATCTCGTTCACGCTCTGGGCCGGTGGCCAGATCGAGCAGTCGGCCCACTACGCAATCCTCGTCGTCACCATTCTGTTCGGCTGTTTCATGGCCTTCAACATCGGTGGCAACGACGTGGCCAACTCCTTCGGCACCAGTGTCGGCGCCGGCACCCTGACCATGAAGCAGGCATTGATCGTCGCCGCGATCTTCGAGGTTGGCGGCGCCGTGCTGGCCGGCGGTGAGGTGACCGACACCGTCCGTAGCGGCATCGTCGACCTTGAAAGCGTCAACCTCGCCCCGATGGATTTCGCGTTCATCATGATGTCGGCGCTGCTGGGAGCCGCAATCTGGTTGCTGATCGCCACCAAGATGGGTTGGCCGGTCTCCACCACCCACTCCATCGTTGGCGGCATCGTCGGCGCGTCTGTCACCCTCGGCATGGTCACCGGCACCGGCGGGTGGGAGATGGTGCAGTGGGGTGAGATCGCGCAGATCGTCGTCTCCTGGTTCCTTTCGCCGCTGCTTGGTGGCGTGGCCGCCTACTTCATGTTCAAGGCCATCAAGGACGGCATCCTCATCTACAACGACAAGGCCGACGAGGAGCTGCGGCGCATCAAGACCGAGCGCATCCAGCACCGCACGCGGCACAAGGCGGCCTTCGAGCGGCTCGACGAGTTGCAGCAGATCTCCTACACCAACGCCATCGCTCGCGACGCGGCACTGACCCGCACGGAGGACTTCGACCGTGACGAGCTCGAGTCCGACTACTACCGGGAGCTCTTCGAGATCGAGGATCGCGTCGACGAGGTGCAGGCGCACAAGGCGCTGGAGCGCTGGGTCCCCCTGCTGGCCGCCTTCGGTGCGATGATCATCGCGGCCATGATGCTCTTCAAGGGCCTGAAGAACCTGAAGTTGGACATCGACAGCACCGGCAACCTCATCATCATGGCCATGGTGGGCGCCGCCGTCTGGATGGCGGTCTTCATCTTCGCGAAGTCGCTCAAGAAGTACTCGCTGGAGCGATCCACCTTCCTGCTCTTCTCCTGGATGCAGGTCTTCACCGCCTCTGCCTTCGCCTTCAGCCATGGCTCCAACGACATC
Source organism: Luteococcus struthionis (assembly GCF_048595755.1). GTDB lineage: Bacteria > Actinomycetota > Actinomycetes > Propionibacteriales > Propionibacteriaceae > Luteococcus. The sequence goes on along the minus strand of NZ_CP184360.1, from coordinate 594,371 downwards.
GCCAATGCGGTGGGCCCGTTCGCTGCGGTGCTCGACGTTCTCAACACCGGCGAGATCAATGACAAGGCGGCGGTGGCCGGCCCCCTCATGCTCACCGCCGGCATCGCGCTGGTGGCGGGCCTGTGGTTCATCGGCCGCGCCGTGATCCACACCGTGGGCACGGGTCTGACCAAGATGCATCCGGCTTCCGGTTTCACTGCCGAGCTGGCTGCGGCGGCGGTCGTGATGGGTGCCTCACTGCTCGGCCTGCCAGTGTCGTCCACGCACATCCTGATCGGTGCGGTCCTGGGCGTCGGCATGGTGAACAAGGCCGCGAACTGGGGCCTGATGAAGCCCATTGCCCTTGCCTGGGTGATCACGGTGCCCGCCTCCGCGGCGGTCGGCGCGATCGGTGTGGTGACGCTGCGGGCGATCTTCGGCTGATTCTCGCCTTGCGACGGCTAGGGGCCGGCTCCGGTGGGAGTCGGCCCCTCGCTCGCTCTGGTTGGATGGTCGCATGGGCAGACCAAGCAAGAAGGGAACGCGACGCCAGTCGAGGGAGGTTGCCGTCTCGCGCATCGAGGAACACCACGTGGACGCCTTCGCCGAATTCGGTGACGAGTGGAGCGCCTTGGCCCGGGAACAGGTGGAACGACGGCTGCAGGGGGACGGCTCGGCCCTGGTGGCTGCGGTGGGGGCCCAACCTGTTGCCCTGGTGGGTTTTCGCACGGCGGACGACGGGTGGACCGTCGACGTGATGCGAGTGCAGACGGGGACGGACGGTCCTGACGTCGGGGCCAGATTGCTGCGGGCCGTCGAGGAACTGGCGCGGCCGCTGGGGGAGTTGGGTTTCGAGCAGGGCACGGCGCCCGGTGGCATCGACCTGACGGCCTGCGGCTATGTCGGTCAAGGGGAGGCTGCCCGCCTGGTCAAGCAACTCGGCTGAGGATGCGGCAGCGCTTCAGGATCCTCTGCGCAGACCACCGCGCAGCGCGCGGGTCACAGCACCATCAGGGGGTTCGCGATGAGGCGATTGAGCACCGCATAGGCGGCACCCGTGGCAGCCGTCCCCGCATCCAGACTCATCGTGGTGACGGTTGGCGGCTCGAAGGGGGCCGACAACACGCGTTGGGAGAGCTCGTCGGACAGCACCGGCGTGAGCCATTGCGACAACGGGGCAAGGTGTCCGCCCAGGGCCACCACCGAGACGTCAAGCAGGTTGAGCGCGCTCGAGGTCGCCACCCCCAGGGCGCGACCTGCCACCTGCACGGCATCGGCGGCACGCCGCTCGCGCGTCCCCAATGCCTGTAGGAGAGCATCCATGTCTGCCAAGCCAGCGATCTCCAACAGATTGCCCAGGCCTGCGTAGCTTTCAAGACATCCGCGGGCGCCACAAGCGCAGGCGCGCCCGTCGGGATCGACGCACACGTGCCCCAGCTCGCCGGCCCAACCGTGGCGTCCGGTCATCACCTCACCGCCGAAGACGGCGGCACAGCCGATGCCGACCTCGCCCGAGATGTAGAGGAACTGGTCCAGATCGGAGGATTTCCCCGGGGCGGACTGCGCCACGGTGAGGGCGGCGCAGTCGGCTTCATTGGCCACTCGAGGCGGATCGGCAGCGTTGAAGCCATGGTGGGTGAAGGCCTGCGGGACGTCCACCTGTGACCAGCCAAGGTTGGGGGCGCGCAGCACGAGGCCGCGCTCTCCATCCACCAGGCCGGCCACTGCCAGCTGGGTTCCGACGTGACGGCTTCCTGTTGGCAGGTCGGCGAGGCATTCGTTGGCGAGCCGGGCCAACTGCCCGACGACCTGGTCGGCATCGGAGTTTGCGAACTGGCCCGGAACGAGCCGTTCGGCGACCACCCTCCCCGACAGGTCCACCGCGCGAGCCACCAGGCGCGAGACATTCGCCTCCAGGCCCAGGGCCACCATCGTCCCTTGTGCGGCCACCAGTGGGACCGCCGGACGCCCCCGCTGACCGGTCAGGGGAGCCAGCTCGGCAAGCAGCCCATGCTCGACCAGTTCATCGACCAGGCGAGAGACCGTGGAACGGGTCATTCCCGTAGCCACGGCGACATCGGCGCGTGAACAGGGCTCCTTCTGGGCAAGCACATGGCCCAAGACCAGGGAGAGGTTGAACGAGCGGAGGCTCGACTGCTTGAGGGCGCCGGGGGTGGTGACCATGGGGTTGACTCTAGCGCTCTGCTGTCTTAAGTTGTGCGAAAGAACAAAATCTCAATGAGGAGTCACCATGGTTCGCAAGCCCACCCCTGAAGACAAGTTCTCCTTCGGTCTGTGGACCGTCGGCTGGACGGGCACCGACCCCTTCGGTACCGACACCCGCAAGTCGCTTGATCCCTGGGAATACGCCGAGAAGCTCGCCGAGCTGGGCGCTTGGGGCATCACCTTCCACGACAACGACGTCTTCCCCTTCGACGCCACCGACGAGGTGCGAGCCGATCGCATCGGCAAGCTCAAGGACGCAGCCGACAAGGCTGGCCTGGTGATCGAGATGGTCACCACCAACACCTTCACCCACCCCTGCTTCAAGGACGGTGGCTTCACCTCCAACGACCGTTCCGTGCGTCGCTTCGGCCTGCGCAAGGTGCTCAAGAATGTCGACCTGGCTGCCGAGCTGGGTGCCACGACCTTCGTCATGTGGGGTGGCCGTGAGGGCGCCGAGTACGACTCGTCGAAGGACCTCTACGCAGCCCACCAGCGTTACGCCGAGGGTCTCGACACCGTCGCCGGCTACATCAAGGAGAAGGGCTATGACCTCAAGATCGGTCTGGAGCCCAAGCCCAACGAACCCCGCGGCGACATCTTCCTGCCCTCGATCGGCCACGCCCTGGCGCTCATCGACCACCTGGACAATGGCGACATCGTCGGCCTGAACCCCGAGGTGGGCCACGAGCAGATGGCCAACCTGAACTACACCCACGGCCTGGCGCTGGCGCTGCTGCGCGGCAAGCTCTTCCACATCGACCTCAACGGTCAGAAGGGCCTCAAGTACGACCAGGACCTGGTCTTCGGTCACGGCGATCTGCTGAGCGCCTTCTTCACCGTCGATCTGCTGGTCAACGGCTTCGCGGCCACCCCGGACGCCAATGTCTACGACGGCCCGATCCACTTCGACTACAAGCCCAGCCGCACCGAAGGCATGCAGGGCATCTGGGATTCGGCACAGGCCAACATGGACACCTACCTGATGCTGGCCGAGAAGGCGAAGGCCTTCCGCGCCGACAGCGAGGTGCAGGCCGTCATGAAGGACGCCTCGATCTTCGAGCTGGCCGAGCCCACCCTGGCCGAGGGCGAGACGGTGACTGACTTCCTGGCCAAGGACGAGCCCTTCGACGCCGTGGCCGCCGGTGAGCGCGAGTACCGCTACGTCAAGCTGCACCAGCTGGCCCTGCAGCACCTGATCGGCTGATCCAGCCCTCCATGCGGGGAGGCCCCACCGCCTCGGTGGGCCTCCCCGCCCAACCCCACTGCACCTCCCAGCGGACACCAACGCAGACACGGATCACAGGAGCTCCACATGTCGCTTGTCCTGGGCATTGACTCATCAACCCAGTCCACCAAGGCCTTGCTCGTCGAGGCCGCCACGGGCGTCGTCGTGGCCGAACAACGCGCCCCCCACCCCTCCGGAACCTCCGTCGATCCCACAGCCTGGGTGGAGGCTCTCCACATCGCCACCGACGGTCTGCTGGAGCGAGCCGAGGCCGTGGCCATCGGCGGGCAGCAGCACGGCATGGTGGCCCTCGACGCCGAGGGGCACGTCGTTCGTGACGCCCTGCTGTGGAATGACACCCGATCTGCCCAGGCCGCCCGTGACCTGGTGGAGGAGCTGGGCGGGCCTGCCGAGGCCGCCCGTCGCACCGGCAGCGTCCACGTCGCCTCCATCACCTCGTCGAAGATGCGGTGGATGCGTGATGCCGAACCCGAGAATGCGGCCCGCACCGCTCGCGTGGTGCTGCCGCACGACTACCTCTCCCATGAGCTGGCAGTCGACAAGGACAGCTGGTTCACCGATCGTGGCGACGCGTCGGGCACCGGATGCTTCAGCCCCCAGCGTGACGCTTTCGACCCGGAGCTGGCCACCATGGCGATCGGTCATGAGGTTGCACTCGCGACGATCGCACCGACACCCAATGCGGTGATGGGCCGCACGGGCAGCGGTGCGGTGATCGCCCCCGGGACCGGGGACAACATGGCCGCAGCCCTTGGGTTGGCGATGGGGCCCGGTGATGTCAGCCTGTCCATCGGCACCTCCGGGGTGGCAGCGATGGTCTCCGACACTGCCGCCCTCGATCCCTCGGGTCTGGTCACGGGATTCGCCGACGCCACCGGGCGCTGGCTGCCGCTGGCCTGCACCATCAACGCCGCCAAGATCCTGGACTTCGGCGCCCGGATGCTCGGCGTCGACCACGAGGGTCTGTCCGAACTCGCCCTGGCTGCCCCGCCCGGGGCCAACGGCGTGGTCCTGCTGCCCTACCTGGACGGTGAGAGGACACCCAACCGGCCCGATGCCACCGGGGTCTTCCGGGGCATCACGACGACCAGTACGCGCGAGGACATCGCACGGGCCTGCGTGGAAGGGCTGGCGTGCTCTCTGGCAGACGCGGTCGGCTTCTTGCGAGAGGCCACCGGGACCCCGGCGGAGAGGATCGTGCTGATCGGTGGCGCCGCGAGGTCCGTCGCGGTCCAGCAGGTCCTTCCGGCGGTACTGGGATGTGACGTGACGCTCCCCGCCCCCGGTGAATATGTCGCCCTGGGCGCTGCTGCCCAGGCTGCCTGGGCGCTGTCCGGTGGTGACCAACCACCGGTCTGGACTCCCCAGGGGACCCGCAGCCTCACTGCCGAGGCCACCCCCGAGGTGCTCGACGCCTATCGGGAACTGCGGGACCTCACCTCCGACTGGCACTGAGCCGGTCCTTCGGCCCCGCGCGGGGCTTCAACGCTCGTCGGCATGCGCTGCCGTCGTGCATCGGTCGGGCACCGCCGTGCCCGTGACTAGGAGTGATCAATGAACAGAAAGTTTGCGCCCTGGGCCGTGGTGATGGCCTTGTTCGCCATGGTGATGACCGGCTGCGTCGCCGAGCGCCCCACCGGTGCGACGGCCAAGAAGGACCCGTCGGAAGCCGTCATCGGCGTCTCCATGCCAACCAAGTCGCTCGAGCGGTGGAACCGTGACGGGGCCCACCTGGACTCCCAGCTGAAGGCCAAGGGGTACAAGACCACGGTCCAGTACGCCGACAACAAGACCGATCAGCAGATCAGCCAGATCCAGAACATGATCACCCAGAATGTCGACGTCCTGGTCATCGCCCCGATCGACGGCACGGTGCTGTCGCCGGTCATCGAGTCGGCCCATGCCAAGAGCATCCCGGTGATCGCCTATGACCGTCTCATCGAGGGCACCGACGCGCTGAGCTACTACGTCAGCTTCGACAACTTCTACGTCGGTGAGTTGCAGGGCAAGTACCTCGAGGAGGAGCTGGGGCTGGCCAAGGGCAAGGGCCCCTACAACATCGAGATCTTCGGCGGTTCACCCGACGACCCCAATGCCGCCCAGTTCTTCGGCGGCGCCTGGAGCAAACTGGAACCGCACGTCAAGAGCGGAAAGCTGGTCTCTCCGTCCAAGAAGGTGCCCGCCAACAAGGATGGTTGGAAGCAGATCGGCATCCTCGGGTGGGACTCGGCCAAGGCTCAGTCCGAGATGCAGACCCGGCTCAACTCCTTCTACACCGGTGGCACCAAGTTGGACGCCGTCCTCTCCCCCAACGACTCGCTGGCCCTGGGCATCGAGCAGGCCCTGCAGGCTCGTGGCTTCACGCCCGGCAAGAACTGGCCGCTGATCACCGGGCAGGACGCCGACAAGGCCAATGTCATCAACATCCTGGCGGGCAAGCAGTCCATGACCGTCTGGAAGGACACCCGCAAGCTGGGCGACCGCGCCGCCACCATGGTCGACGAGATCGTGCGCGGTGAAGAGGTCGAGGTCTCCGAGGGCAAGGAGTACGACAACGGTCAGATGAAGGTGCCCACCTACCTCATCTCGCCCACCGTGGTGACCAAGGAGAATGTGGCTGACACCGTGGTCAAGGAGGGCTTCTACAAGGCCTCCGAGCTCGGGATGAAGTGATCGTGATGAGCACTGAAGTCCAGCGCGAGCGAAAGCCGGTCATCCTCGAGATGAAGGGCATCGTGAAGTCCTTCGGCCCGGTCAAGGCCCTCAAGCACGTCGATTTCGCAGTGCACCGTGGAGAGGTCCATGCCATCTGCGGTGAGAACGGGGCAGGCAAGTCAACCCTGATGAAGGTCCTGTCCGGCGTCTACCCCCATGGCAGCTACGAGGGCGAGATCGTCTTCGACAACGCTCCGGTCGCCTTCCGCAGCATCCGTGATTCCGAGGCCGCGGGCATCGTGATCATCCACCAGGAGCTGGCGCTGTGCCCCAACCTGTCGATCGTGGAGAACATCTTCCTGGGGCAGCAGCCCGTGAAGGGCGGACGTATCCAGTGGGACCAGATGAGGCAGGAGGCCACCCGACTGCTCGCCAAGGTGGGGCTGCAGGAGAGCCCGGACACCTTGGTGGGTTCCATCGGCGTCGGCAAGCAGCAACTGGTCGAGATTGCCAAGGCGCTGTCCAAGCGGGTCCGTCTGCTGATCCTGGACGAGCCGACGGCGGCCCTCAATGACGACGACTCCGAGCAGCTGCTCGAACTGGTCCGCCAGCTCAGGGCAGAAGGCGTCACCTCGGTCATCATCAGTCACAAGCTGAACGAGATCGCGGCCATCGCGGACGCCACCACGATCATCCGTGACGGCGAGACCATCGAGACTCTCGACATGCATGGCGCCGAGCCGGTCAGCGAGGACCGCATCATCCGTTCGATGGTGGGCCGCAGCCTGGAGAACCGCTACCCGGACCGCACCCCGCAGATCGGTGAGGAACTGTTGCGCATCGAGGACTGGACGGTGGAACACCCCTACCTTCCCGGTCGGCTGTCGTCCGATCGCATCAACATGACGGTGCGGCGAGGCGAGATCGTGGGCGTGGCGGGCCTGATGGGTGCTGGCCGCACCGAGCTGGCGATGAGCATCTTCGGCCACTCCTACGGAAGCCACCGCGCGGGCCGAGTGCTCAAGGAAGGCAAGGAGGTGGACACCTCCACCGTCCAGCGAGCCATCGACGCGGGTATCGCCTACGTCACCGAGGATCGGAAGGAACTGGGCCTCAACCTGATCGGTCCCATCCGGGAGAACGTCACGGCCGCGGCCCTGGGCAGGATCAGCAAGGGAGCCTCGCTGGATCTGCACGGTGAGCGCACCATCGCGGAGAAGTACCGCCAGGACCTGGGCATCAAGACCGGCTCCATCGAGAACCCCGTCGGAAACCTCTCCGGCGGCAACCAGCAGAAGGTCTCCCTGGCTCGCTGGATGTTCACCGACCCGGACGTGCTGATCCTCGACGAGCCCACCCGCGGCATCGACGTGGGGGCCAAGTACGAGATCTACACCATCATCAACGAGCTGGCGGCGCAGGGGAAGGCAGTCATTGTCATCTCCTCCGAGATGCCCGAGCTCATCGGTCTGTGCGACCGCATCTACACCATCAACGAGGGCTGGGTCTCCGGCGAGGTCTCTCGCCCCGAATTCAGCCAGGAGACGCTGATGCGTCTCATGACCACCGAGCAGGAAGGGGCACAAGGATGAGCTCCACCGTGTCTGAGAACACCACCACCCAGGCCGAGGGACGGCGCAACCCCTTCGGATCCATGAATCTGCGCGAATCGGGGCTCGTCATTGCCCTGGTGGGCATCGTGGCACTGTTCCAGGTGCTCACCAGTGGACGATTGATGGTGCCCGACAACATCGCCTCGCTGATCCAGCAGAATGCCTACGTCATGATCCTGGCCATCGGCATGATGCTGGTCATCGTCGCCGGCCACATCGACCTGTCGGTGGGCTCCATCGTCGCCATGGTGGGTGGGGTGGTGGGCATCGCCATCATCAACTGGGGCTTGCCATGGCCCGTCGCGATCCTGCTGGCGCTGGCCGTGGGCATGCTGGTGGGTGCCTGGCAGGGATTCTGGGTGGCCTACATGGGAATCCCCGCCTTCATCGTGACCCTGGGCGGCATGCTGATCTTCCGCGGCTTTGCCCAGCTGCTGGTGGGGCAGACCATCTCGGGCTTCCCGAAGGACTTCATCACGATCGGCAACGGGGCCCTGCCCAATGTGCTCGGCTTCACCAACACGCCCAGCATCGGCTACATCGATGGCGTGACCCTGCTCATCGGACTGGTGGCCACCGCGGCCTTCATCTGGTCGAGCCTGCGTCAGCGCGCGGCCGTTCGTCGCAATGGCCAGGTGGTCAGCGCCCCGGGACTGTTCTGGGCCCGCACCGTCGCCATTGCCCTGGTGATGCTGGGAGTGACCTACTTGTTGGGACTTTCCACCGGTGGATTCCCCATCGTGCTGGTGATCGTGGGCGTGTTGGTGGTGGCCTTCTCCTACATGCTCAAGAACACGCGCTTCGGCCGCAACATCTATGCGCTGGGTGGCAATGCCCGCGCCGCTGAACTGAGCGGCGTCAACGTCAAGAAGGACGTCTTCTGGGTCTTCGTCCTGATGGGTGTCCTCTCGGCCCTGGCGGGCGTGGTGGTCACCTCGCGAGCCGGCGCCGCCGTAGCCGCGGCCGGCACCAGCTACGAGCTGGACGCCATCGCTGCCTGCTTCATCGGTGGTGCCGCCGTCACCGGTGGTGTCGGCAAGATCTCGGGCGCCATGCTCGGTGCCCTGGTGATGGGTGTGCTCAACATCGGCCTGTCGATCATGGCCGTCGACCCGGCCTGGCAGATGGCCATCAAGGGCTTCGTCCTGCTGGCTGCCGTCGCCTTCGACCTGGTGAACAAGCGCAAGGCGGGCAGCACCGTCTGACCTGACATCGCCTCTACCGCGACGAACGCCGCTTCCATGCCCGTGACGGGTTGAGGAGCGGCGTTCGCGCTCCCGAGTGGCCCTCGCAGAATTAATTTTCAACGCTCTGACCAGCGGTGATGGTGAATTTCTGGGCTTGGGGTGCCCGATTGGTCGGAGCCCTCCGGAAAGTCGCGTAGGCTGAAGTCATTGTTCGGCAGTTGGTTTGCAAGTACTTCGGTATTAAGGCTCTTCGGGGCCTGTGGTTCCTTCTGAAAGTGTGACGAGCAGTTCCCGGTAGCGACTGATTCGCGGTCGCTCCATTTTCCTGAAGGAAACATCATGGCTACAGGTACCGTTAAGTGGTTCAACGCTGACAAGGGCTTCGGCTTCATCCAGCCCGACGACGGCAGCGCCGACGTCTTCGCCCACTTCTCCTCGATCAACTCGAGCGGCTACCGCTCGCTCGACGAGAACGACAAGGTCGAGTACGACGTGGAGCAGGGCCCCAAGGGCCCCCAGGCGTCGAACATCACCGTTCTGCGCTGATCCAGCACAGACTTCGCTGAGTCGGCACAGCCGACTTCCAGCACCGCGCGAAGGCCGTCACCCCATGGGTGGCGGCCTTCGTCGCGTCCAGGGACGGGCAGCCGAGGGGCGGCCGCGCGAGGGTGCGCTCAGGCCGTGAGGTAACCCCGCTCGAGCAACCAGTCCCAGGCAACGTCCACCGCTTCGCGGCCGTCGACGTCCACCTGCGCATTGAGTTCGATCAGGGTCTCGTCGGAGAGCTCTTCGCTGACGGGGCCCAAGAGGTCGGCCAGTTGGGGGTGCTCTTCCAGCAGCGGTGCATGGACCACCCCGCAGACGTTGTACTTGGGGAAGTAGGACTTGTCGTCCTCCAGCACCACCAGGTCGAGCGCCTTGATGCGGCCATCGGTGTTGAACACCTCACCGAAGCTGCACAGCCCATCGCTGGTGGCGGCATAGATTGCGCCCGTGTCGAGGATCTTGATCTGTTGCGACTGGACACCCTGCCCCAAGGGCACGCCGTAGGTCTTCAGCATGGGTTCCAGCCCGTCATTGCGGTTGCGGAACTCGGATTCGACGCAGAAGGTGCGCCGAGCCTGGGGGACCGACGGCAACTGGCTCATCCGGGTGATGCCGAGTTCCTGGGCCAGCGTGCGGCGCACCGCGAAACCGTAGGTGTTGTTCATCGGGGCTGGCGGCAGCCAGACCAGCTGGTGGCGTTCCAGGTCCTCGTCGCGCACCGCCTCGTACTGGCCCTGCTCGTCGGGAATGGGGTTGTCATGGCCCAGATAGGCGATCCAGGCGGTTCCGGTGTACTCCCACATGAAGTCGATCTGGCCGGTGACGTGTGCCTGGCGCGCGCTGGAGGAACCGGGGATGTTCGTGTAGTCGCGCACGGTGGCGCCGGCGCTCTTGAAGAGCATGACCGCGATCTTGCCCAGCAGGATCTGCTCGGTGAAGTTCTTGGACCCCACCGAGATGCGAGCCCCCTCCAGCGGGGGAATCGACTTGAGCGGACCGGCCAGGGTGCCGCGCGGCGAGAAGCCTCCCGCGGTGCCCAGGCCGCAGCCTGACAGCAGGCCCGCCAGTCCCAGGCCGGCGCCAGCGCCGAGCAGGCGACGTCGTGTGAGGCTGGTCATCACAGTCCCTTCGGTGTGGCGATGGCTTCCAGGACGCGGGCGAACCAGTCGACGAACAGGGCGAGGACGGCCACCATCAGCGCCCCGCTCACGATGATGTTGAAGCGGAACAGGTTGATTCCGGTGGTGATGAGGGCTCCCAGGCCACCGGCATTGATGAAGGTGCCAAAGCTCGCGGAGCCGACGAGCAGCACCAGGGCGGTGCGCACACCGGTCATGATCACCGGCATCGCCAGCGGCAGCTCCACCTTCACCAAGGTCTGCAACTGCGTGTTGCCCATGCCCCGGGAAGCCTCCACCAGGGAACGATCGACGCCCCGCAAGCCCGTGATGGTGTTGGCCAGCACGGGCAGGAAGGCGTAGATGGTCAGGGCCAGCACCGCGGTCCAGAAGCCGAAGCCGACCCAGATGGCCAGCAGCACGATGACGCCGATCACCGGGGCGGACTGGCCCATGTTGGCCACTGCCACCACTGGGCCCGACCAGCGACGCAGGCCGGGGCGGGTGAGCAGGATCCCGGCGGGAATGGCCGTGCCCACCACGCAGAGGCTGGAGACCAGGGTCAGCAGCAGGTGCTGCTGCCACAACTTGGCCAGGGTGGGCCAGGCGAGCTGACGCGCCTCGATGCTGTCCAGCTGCGCATTGGTGCGCCAGGCCAACCAGCCGAGCGCCACCAGCAGGATCAGGCCGGGCAACCCCAGCAACAGTCCCCATCCTCCTGCCCGGTCAACGGGCGAGGCCCACAGACCGCGGCGGGCCGGGGTCCCTTCGGTCGAACTCGCCTGCTGCACGTCACTCATCGTTTGCACCGAGCCTCTCCACGTGCGTGGGATCGGCCACGCCCGGGGTTTCGGGCCGCTGGGACAGGTCATCCTCCTGGGTGGCCTGCGAGGCCTGCACGTGCACGTGCTCGGCGACGGTGGGGTAGGCCAGGGTTCCCAGGAACTGGTCGCGCTGCCCGGTCACGATCACCGCGCCATGGGCGCTGGTGAGCATGGCGTCGAGTGCGTCATTGAGCGTGGCGCGACGATCCACCTGCATCAGGTTCGGGTCATGGCTCTCGGGCAGCGGTCCCTCGGCTGGCAGCTCGTTCAGGCGGAGCCAGTCGATGGGACGGCGGCGCTGGTCGAGCAGCACCACCGAGTCGGCACGCTGCTGCCAGGCCCGTCGGCGCACCTCGACGGCATCCTCGCCCGGGAAGGCGTGGACCTCCTCGGTGAGGGGCAGGTTGTCCACCCGTACCAGGCTGAGCTGCTTGAGGGAGCTGCCTGCCCCGATGAAGTCCTCCACGAAGCTGTTGGCCGGTGCCGCGAGGATGTTCTGCGGGGTGTCGTACTGGGCGACGTGGGCGCCCTCGGTGAGGATCAGGATCCGATCACCCAGCTTGATGGCCTCGTCGATGTCGTGCGTGACGCAGACGATGGTCTTGCGCAGTTCCGACTGGATGCTCATCAGCTCGTCCTGCAGGCGCTGCCGGGTGATCGGGTCGACGGCTCCGAAGGGCTCGTCCATCAGGATCACGGGAGGGTCGGCTGCCAGGCCGCGCGCCACACCGACGCGTTGCTGCTGTCCACCCGACAGCTCCTTGGGGTAGCGGGAACGGTAGATGGCCGGGTCAAGCCCCACCAGGTCGAGCAATTCGTCCACCCGCTCGTCGATGCGGCGGCGGTCCCACTTGAGCAGTTTGGGGACGACGGCGATGTTCTGGGCCACCGTCTGGTGCGGGAACAGCGAGCCGCCCTGGATCACGTAGCCGATCTTGCGGCGCAGTTCGTCCTCATTGCGGGAGGTGATGTCCTCGCCGGCGATGGTGATGGTGCCGCTGGTGGGTTCGTGCAGCCGGTTGATCATCTTGAGGCTGGTGGTCTTGCCGCACCCGGAGGGTCCGACGAACATCACCATCTCTCCCGCGGGGATCACCAGCGACAACTCGTCGACGGCGGGCTTCTTCTGCCCCGGGTAGCGCTTGGTCACCCGGTTGAAGACGATCTCGGCACCCGATGGCGAGCCCTGCTGCGGGGACGATGCCGGCGGATTGCTGCTCATGAACGGATTCCTCTCGAGATGGTCAGATGCCCCAGCAGCACCAGTGCGGCGTCCAGCACCAGGGCCAGCAGGACGATGCCGAGGGTTCCCACCAAGGCATAGTTCAGGGCGTTGTCGCCGCCCACCTGGGCAAGTCCGGTGTAGATGTAACCGCCCAGCCCGGGGCCGAGGGCATAGGCCGCAATGGCGGCCACCCCCATCGACATCTGGGTGGACACCCGCAGCCCGGTGAGGATGACGGGCCAGGCCAGCGGCATCCGCACCTTCCAGAAGGTGGCCCAGGCGGAATTGCCCATGCCGCGGCTCGACTCGAGCAGCTCGGCCGGCACCTGTGCCAGACCGGTCACGGCATTGCGAAGGATCGGAAGGATGGCGTAGAAGGTCACGATCGCCACCGAGGGCAGGGTGCCGATGCCCAGCAGCGGCAGCATCAGGCCCAGCAGTGCGAAGGACGGGATGGTCAGCCCCACGGAGGTCACCGCGTTGGCGAGCGACCGCAACCGGGGTATCCGGATGATCACCATCGACAGGGCGATGGCGATGACGGTGGACAGCGCCACGGCCTGCACCACCAGACTGGCGTGTTGCAAGCCTCGGTATCCAATGTCCTGCCAGCGATCAGAAATGAATTCCAGCACGAATGGAACCTCCCGTGTGCGCCGAGCACACCCTTGGTCATTTCTTCCAGACTTTCATGCAGATGGATTCACCACGGGTCCTGGCGGCCGCATCTTGTCTTGTGAGACCAGGAGCACGCGCGTCGCTGAGGGCCACCTGTCAGCGGCTTGGTGATCGTGGGGCGTCTTCGGCACCGTTGCCCCATGCCCACGCCCCTGCTTGAAGCCTCCACCGACATGAGTTGGCTCCAGACGATCGTCTTGTCGATCGTCCAGGGCCTGACCGAATTCCTGCCCGTCTCGTCCTCGGGACACCTGCGCATCGTCTCCACCCTGTTCTGGGGCGAGGATGCAGGCGCCTCCTTCACCGCCGTGATCCAGCTCGGCACCGAGCTTGCGGTGCTGGTCTACTTCGCCAAGGACATCTGGCAGATCGCCACGGGGTGGTTGCGCGGAATCCTCGACAAGGCTTTGCGTGACACCGTGGAGTACCGCATGGGCTGGATGGTCATCGTCGGCACCCTCCCGGTGAGCGTGATCGGCTTCCTGGGCAAGGACTACATCCGCGACGCCCTGCGCAACCTCTGGTACACCGCGGCGGTGCTGATCCTGTTCTCCTTCGTCTTCATCGCCGCGGAGAAGTTCGGCAACAAGCGGCGCGAGGCCCACGAGCTGACGATGCGCGACGCCGTCATCATGGGCCTGGCACAGAGCCTGGCGCTCATCCCGGGTGTCTCCCGATCGGGCGCCACCATCTCGTCGGGTCTGTTCCTGGGCCAGAAGCGCGAGACCGCGACCCGCTTCTCCTTCCTCTTGGCGATTCCCGCGGTGCTGGCCTCGGGGCTGTTCTCGCTGCCCGACGCCTTCGCCCCGGCCGCCGGACAGTCGGCCACCGGTGCCCAGCTCTTCGTGGGTTCCGCCATCGCCTTCGCGCTGGGTTATGCCTCGATCGCCTGGTTGCTGAAGTTCGTCTCGGGCCATTCCTTCGCCTGGTTCGCCGCGTGGCGCATCCCGCTGGGTCTGGTCGTCATGGTGTTGCTGGCCACCGGCAACATCGCCGCCTGAGCCAGACCGTCGGCACAACGGGCCGCCCGGGGATCCGGGCGGCCCGTCGCATGTCCAGGAGTTGCCGTCAGGCGAAGGACGATGAGGCCCCGTCCAGGCGGGCCACCTGCTCGTCGGAGAGCTGCACCCGGTCCAGAGCCATCAAGGCCTCCAACTGGCGCGGCGTGCGGGCCGAGGCGATCGGGGCGGTCACTGTCTTGGCAAGCAGCCAGGCCAGCGCCACCGTCGTCGGCTCACAACCATGTTCCTCGGCAACCTCCACCAGCGCGTCGACCACCCCCAACCCCTGCTCGTTGAGGTAGTTGGCGGCGCTGGCGCCGCGCGTCGCACCGGTGAGGTCTTCGGTGGTGCGGTATTTGCCGGTCAGGAAACCCGAAGCCAGGGAGTAGTAGGAGCACACGGCCAGGCCGTGCTCCCGGGCCAGCGGCAGGTATTCCTGCTCGAAGCGACGCCGTTCCACCAGGTTGTAGTGCGGCTGCAAGGCGACGGGACGTGCCAGCCCCTCGGATTCGGCATGGTCAAGCCAGGCCCGGATGCGCTCGGCGGAGAAGTTCGAGACGCCGACCGCCCCGACCCGCCCCGATCGGACCAACTCGTCGAAGGCGCCCGCGATCTCCTCGATCGGACGGCCCTCCTCGTCGAAGTGGGCGTAGTAGAGGTCGATGTGGTCGGTGCGCAGCCGCCCCAGGGAATCATCGGCGGCACCCAGGATGTTCTGGCGTGCCAGCCCCTTGCGCTGCGGATGGGTGCTCACCTTGGTGGCCAGCACCAGGTGCTCGCGCCGTCCGCGGGCTGCCAGCCACTCGCCCAGGATGGTCTCCGACTCACCGCCGTGGTTGCCCGGCACCCAGTGGGAGTAGCCATCGGCCGTGTCGATGAAGTTGCCGCCGGCCGCGACGAAGGCGTCCAGCACTTCGAAGGACTGTTCGCGGTCGGCAGTCCAGCCAAAGACATTGCCGCCCAGATTCAGCGGGTGCAGTTCCATCTCGATTCCGGTGATCCGTGCCATGACACCACTGTTGGCCGCACGGCTCGTCGGGTCAAGAGCGCTGGCGAGAACCCGGCGACGAACCCCGCGGCACGTCCTTGGCGCTCCTCATAGGATCGAGGCATGACCCAGATTGCGAGCACCACCTGCGCTGCGGACGGAACCATCACCACCTTCACCTTGACCGGTGAGACGCTCACCCCGCTGGCCACCAGTCCGGTGGGCAAGGGAGTGTCTGCCATGGCCGTGGACGAGTCCGCGCGCCGTGCCTATGTCTCGCTGAAGGAACCCACCGGTGTGGCCACCGTGCAGCTGGACGCCCAGGCCGGCATCTGGCAGCAGACCCACCACCACCGCTTGCCCACCCATCCCAGCTACCTGCGGATCAGTGAGGACGGCCGTTTCCTACTGGGCGCTGACTACGGCGGCAACCTGGGCCTGGTCTGGCCGCTGGACGACGGGAAGCTGGGTGAACCCACCGCCCGGATCAGCCACCAGCGCCTGCACTGTGTGGTGCAGCGTGACCAGTTCGTCTACTTCATCTCGCTGGGGGACGACCTGGTGGCCGGCTACCGGCTCACCGACGAGGGCGGCTTGGAGGTCGTCGACGAGGCGACCGTCGCCTGCCCGCCCGGCAGTGGGCCGCGCCACGCCGTGATCAGCGAGGACGGCCGCACCCTCTACGTGGTGACGGAGTTCTCCGGCGAGGTCTTGCGTTTTGCCCGCGAGACCGCCACCGGAGCCCTGCGGCACGAGCAGACCGTCGTCGCCCACGACACCAGTGCGGGGCTGCAGCACAGCGTCATCGATGAGGACCCGCTGGCCAACCACTATGTCTGGGGGGCCGACCTGCACCTTGCCGGCCCAGAGGGGCGCTGGTTGGTGGTCAGTGAGCGCACCGAGTCGACGTTGGCCGTGCTGCCCGTGGCCGACGACGGCACGCTGGCCGAGCCGGTGCACCTGCAGCGGGTCAACACGCAGCCACGCGGCTTCGTGGTCACCCCCGACGCCAACCACGTCCTGTGCCCCGGGGAGAAGTCGGACCAGCTGGGGCTGTTCCGGATCGAGGACGACGGCCGACTGGTGGAGGTGGCGCAGGTGCCCAACGGGGCAGGTGCCAACTGGGTGCGCGTGGTGGAGGGCTGACATGGCAGCCCTGCGGCCCTTGGTCGCCACGGCGGCCCTGGGGCTCACGCTGACGCTGGGAGCCGGCCCGGCCCTGGCATGCAGTTGCGCCGAACAGACCACGGAGCAGGCGGCCGAGGGAGCCGAGCTGGTGGTGCAGGGCACGGTGGTCTCGGTGGAACGGCCCGCCGATGTCACCGGGGTGGTCAGCTACCAGCTGGACGTCTCGCGCGTTCTGAAGGGCACGGGCCAGCGCCACATGGAGGTGGAATCGGCCGCCAGTGGCGCCTCCTGCGGGATCGAGGGGATCGAGCAGGGCGACGAGGTGGTCGTCTTTGCCGACCAGCAGGCCGGCAACTGGGTCACCGGGCTGTGCGACGGCACCGCCAAGGTCTCACCGGAGTTGGTCAAGGAGGTGGAGGCCACCCTGGGGCAGGGGGAGGCGCCAACCGATGACGCCCGCCCCGGCAGTGCCAACCTCTTCCTCTCGGCCGCGGTCGGCGCGGTGGTGGCTGCGCTGGTGGCCGCGGTCGTGCTGCTGCGGCAACGGCGACGGGGCTGAGGCGTCACCGGCGGGTCGCGGTCAGGACTCCTGGGCCGACGCTGAGGACTCGGCGTCGCGCGGTGCAAAGGCGTCGGTGTCCAGGGTGGCGCTCAGCTGGGCATCCTTGGCGCGGCGTGAGGCCAGGCGCTGGGGAACCCGGTCGCGGTTGTAGGAGACGGTGGAGTAGCCGTGGGGCTTGGGTTCACCGTTCTCGTCGAGCGAGACCATGACGATCTTGTCGATCTTGATGATCACCTCGCCGGTGAACACATTGCGCACCACGGCCTTCAGCGTGAGGCTGGTGCGGCCCCAGTGCACGACGGCCAGGCCCATCTCGATGATGTCGCCCTGGCGGGCGGAGGAGACGAAGTTGATCTCGCTCATGTACTTGGTGACGGTGCGCTCGTTGCCCAGCTGGATGATCGCGTAGATCGCGGCTTCCTCATCGATCCAGCGCAGCAGGCTGCCACCGAACAGGCTGTGGTTGGCGTTGAGGTCTTCGGGCTTGACCCATTTGCGGGAGTGGAAGTTCATCGACGGCACACTGCACATGCTAGCCCCACCCAGCTCTGGCAAGGGATTCTATGGCCCGGCGGGCGGAACGCCACCGATTCTTGCGCGCCGGCAGCCGTGGCGTGGAAGGCCGCAGGCAGTGTGCTGGCAGGACGGAACAAGGGGTGACGGCCGGGGATGCCCCCTGTGGAGGGCCTGAGGCCCGCCCGCGCGAAGGGGTTGAGGGCTGGACGTAGTGGGAGCTGGACGTGGTTCTTGATAACGTCCCCGCGTCACTCAGGTGACGCTCGACCACTTCACGAAGGACGGCCCATGGCCCAGACCGACACCCCCGCGGGCACCGCCGCGGCGGACGACAACCAGCTGCGACGCGGGCTACGAGCGCGCCATCTGAACATGATCGCGATCGGCGGTGCGATCGGCACCGGCCTGTTCGTCGCTTCGGGCGAGACGATCAGCACGGCTGGCCCGGGTGGTGCCCTGCTGGCCTACGCCGCGATCGGTTTCATGGTCTACCTGCTGATGCAGTCGCTGGGCGAGATGAGCACCTGGCTGCCGGTGGCGGGCTCCTTCGAGACCTACGGCACCCGCTTCGTGAGCCCCTCGTTCGGCTTCGCGACGGGATGGAACTACTGGTACAACTGGGCGATCACCGTCGCCGCGGAACTGGTGGCGGCATCGCTGGTGATGAAGTACTGGCTGCCCGACGTCCCTGCCTGGATCTGGTCGGCCATCTTCCTGACCATCCTCTTCCTGCTGAATGCGGCCAGCGTCGGCACCTTCGGCGAGAGCGAGTTCTGGTTCGCCTCCATCAAGGTGGTCACCGTCATCGTCTTCCTGATCGCCGGCCTGGCAATGATCCTGGGCATCATGGGCGGCCAGAGCCCCGGCTTCAGCAACTGGACCGTCGACGAGGCGCCCTTCGTCGGCGGTTGGCAAGGGGTACTGGCCATTTTCATGATCGCCGGTTTCTCCTTCCAGGGAACCGAGATGATCGGCGTGGCGGCAGGCGAGGCCAGCGATCCCGAGAAGTCGATCCCGCGCGCCATCAAGGCGGTCTTCTACCGCATCATGCTGTTCTACATCGGCGCCATCGCCGTGGTCGGCTTCCTGATCACCTACACCGACAAGCGGCTGCTGGGTGCCGACATCGACAACATCTCCGTGAGCCCCTTCACGTTGATCTTCGAGCGGGCCGGCGTGGCCGGCGCTGCGTCGCTGATGAATGCGGTGATCCTCACCTCCATCCTGTCGGCGGGCAACTCGGGCATGTACGTGTCCACCCGCATGCTCTACGGCATGGGCCGCTCCGGCAAGGCGCCGCGCATCTTCGGCCGTACCACCCGTCGCGGCGTGCCGCTCTATGCTCTGCTGGCCACCACCCTGATCGGCGGCTTCTGCTTCATCGCCAGCCTGATCGGCGACGGTGGCGCCTACCTGTGGCTGGTCAACGCCTCGGGTCTGGCCGGCTTCATCACCTGGATGGGAGTGGCCTGGTGCCACTACCGCTTCCGCAAGGCCTTCGTCGCGCAGGGGCACTCCCTCGACGAGCTGCCCTTCCGGGCTCGGTGGTTCCCGCTCGGACCGCTGGTGGCGCTGGCGATGTGCGCCATCGTGGTGGCTGGCCAGAACTACCAGGCCTTCGTCGGTGACGTCGACGTACAGGGACTGTTCGCCTCCTATCTGGGACTGCCGCTCTTCGTGGCGCTGTGGGCCGGGCACAAGCTGGTGACCAAGGCTCCCAGTGTGAGCCTGGCCAGCGCGGACCTCTCGCGCACCGATGAGCCCGACGATCAGGCCTATGACCTGATCCCCTGACCTCCTGCTCCTTGATCCGGGGCTTGCGTCCCAATCGCCCGTCCGGCCACACCAGAACACCCGGTGTGGCCGGAACCGTGTGGTCGGACCGTGTGGTGGGGGCTGTGGGAAGGGAACTGTCAGCGGCTTGTGACACGATCGACGACGTGGTTTTTCTGGGGAGCTCGGCATGAGTGGGCGAGCGAGGGGAGAGGTGATCGCGGCCCTGCTGGTGGTGGCATTGTTCTGCGCCGTCGTGGGGCCGGTGTGGTGGCAGCGCTGGCGTGACGGGGACCTTGCTGGCCGCCCCGCACCGTCGCCCAGTGCGACCACGGCCAGCCCCAGCGGGTCGTCGGCCCCGCCCAGCGCAACGCGACGCCAGGGCACCGTGGTCCGCATCAGCGACGGTGACACCCTCAGCGTGAAGTTGTCCGGCCGCAGCACCACCGTGCGCATCCTCAACATCGACACCCCGGAGACCAAGAAGGCCGGCACCCCGGTGGAGTGCCTGGGCCCGCAGGCCAGCGCGGCGCTGGCCGAACTGCTGCCCGTCGGCTCGAGCGTCGAGTTGGAACACGACGGGCGGCGCACCGACCGTTATGGCCGCACCCTGGCCGTCGTCTACCGCGACGGCCGGATGATCGGTGCCGAGATGGCACGCCGGGGTCTGACCGCGGGGGTCGTCGTCAACGGGGCCGACACCTTTCTGGGGCCGGTCGCCGCCGCCCAGCACGAGGCGATGCAGGCCCAGCGCGGTCTCTACGACCCGAATATCGGATGCACCCTTGCAGGGCAGGTGGAGCAGCGGGTCAGGGACCTGGCCGTGGAGCCTGCCAGCACTGCGCAGCAGGAGGCAGCCCGGGCGCAGCGGCTGAAGTCAGCGATCGGCAGCGCCCAACAGCTGCGGGCCACGCTCGCCCTGCCAGACAGCCAGCACAAGAGCACCCTGCGATACCGCTACCCGGCCGGTTGGCGCTACGGGCAGGTGAAGCGCCTGGACACGGCACTGGCCACCGCCCGACAGGCGGTGGCCAGCAAGTAGCCCCTCGACAGGCTCGGGGGCCGTGGTCGACAAGCTCGGGGATCGTGGTTCCGGTGGCCGAGCCTGTCGAGGTCACTTTCCGGGCTCGGGGGTCGTGGTTCCGGTGGCGGAGCCTGTCGAGGTCACGTCCCGCGACCTCGGGGAATGCTCACTCGGGGTCGATGCCGAACATCCCGGTCAGGCTCGCCGAATCCAGCTGGTTGGCCAGGATCGTGAAGCGCACCTGGGCGCTGGTGGCGGCGTCGGGCACCGGAAGGGTCTCGAAGGGCAGCGCGTGCACCGTGTGGATGTAGCGGTGCGCGGGGCCGGGCGGCGGGCAGGGGCCGCCGTACCCCTCATAGCCGTAGTCGGTGACCCACTGGCGCACGCCGTCGGGCAGCTCGCCACCTTCGGCCAACTCGGTCACGTCGGCGGGGATGTCCACCAGGACCCAGTGCCACCACCCGGAGCCGGTGGGGGCATCGGGATCGTAGACGGTGATCGCGTAGCTCTGGGTGCCCTCCGGGGCACCGCTCCAGGCGAGCTGGGGCGTGGTGTTCTCGCCTCCGGCGCCCTGCTCGGCGTAGACCAGGGGGATCTCCTGGCCGTCGGAGAATGAGGTGCTGGTGAGTTCCATGTTGCACTCCTTTGGGGGTGTTTGCTCATGGTGCGCACCGCCCAGCGGCGGCGCTCGTTGCTCCCAGACTAGACGCGCCGTCGTCGCCGGCCCACCCCCAAGGGGCGGGGGTGGTCAGTCGACGCGGCTGAATCCCAGCACGTGCAGCACCAGCTCGCCGGCCTCGTCGCAGTCATCCAGGTTGATCGAGGCCTGCAGCTGCCAGTCGTGGTTCTTGTCGGGGTCGTCGATGATCTGCGCCACCCGCCAGGTGCGCGGTTCACCACCGCCGCCGAACTTCTCGATCCTGAGCATCCGCGGGCCACGGGCATCCGCGTCGAGCCCCATGTCGTCGTGCTCGTCCCAGTAGTTGCCCAGAGCCTCGTCCCACGCGTCGGCATCCATCACCCGGTTCGGGTCGCGGGAGTCCAGCTCGGCCAGTTCGTCCACCTTGTCGTCGGCCATCAGTTCGACGTGGCGCCACAGGGCATTGCGCACCAGCACCGTGAAGGCCCGTTCGTTGCCGGTCACCGGGTGGCGCTTCTCCGTCGGATGGGTGAGGGCCTTGAGCCGGTCCTCGGGATCCGCCTCGGGGTCGGTCAGGGCCTCCCACTCGTCCAGCAGCGACGAGTCGGTGAGCCGGATCAGCTCGCCCAGCCACTCCACGAGGTCGGTGAGCTCCTCGGTGACGAAACGTTCCGGAACGCTCTGGCGCAGCGCGCGGTAGGCATCCGAGAGGTAGCGCAGCAACAACCCCTCGCTGCGTTGCACCTTGTAGAAGGCGACATATTCGCCGAAGGTCATGGCGCGTTCGTACATGTCGCGCACGATGCTCTTGGGGCTGAGCGCATTCTCGGCGATCCACGGATGGCTCGGACGGTAGGTCTCGTAGGCCTGGTCGAGCAGCTCGGCCAAGGGCTTGGGCCATTCGACCTCTTCCAGCGCCTCCATCCGCTCGTCGTAGTCGTAGCCGTCGGCCTTCATCTCGGCGACGGCCTCACCGCGGGCCTTGTACTGCTGCTGGATGAGGATGAACATCGGGTCCTCGAGGGTGGCCTCGATGATGCTCACCAGGTCCAGCGCGTAGTCGGGATCCTCCGGGTCGAGCAGTTCGAAGGCGGCCATCGCGAAGGCGCTCAACGGCTGGTTGAGCGCAAAGTTGTCCTGCAGGTCGACGGCCAACTCGTAGCGTCGGCCCGACGGATCGGGCGGATCCAGGCGGGTGACCACCCCGGCCTGCAAGAGTGAACGCCCCAGGGCCACGGCCCGACGCTTCAGCTTGCGGCGGGTCGCCTCGTCGGGCACCGATTCCTCGATCAGGTTCACCACGGCCTGCGCGGTGTCCTCGTCGCGCTCCAGCAGGTTGAGCAGCATCGCATTGGTGATCCTCATTCTGGCGTGCAGCGTCTCGGGAACCGAGTTGACCAGCTTCTGGAAGCTCTCCTCGGTGTAGTTGACGAAGCCCTCCGGTGGCTTCTTGCGCTGCACCTTGCGTCGCTTCTTGGGATCGTCGCCGGCCTTGGCCAGCGCCTTCTCGTTCTCGACGACGTGCTCGGGTGCCTGCGCCACCACATAGCCGATGGTGTCGTAACCGGCCCGGCCCGCCCGGCCGGCGATCTGGTGGAATTCGCGGCTGCGGAGAATGCGCATCCGTCGGCCGTCGAACTTGCTCAGCGCGGTGAACAGCACGGTGCGGATCGGGACGTTGATGCCCACGCCCAGGGTGTCGGTGCCGCAGATCACCTTCAACAGGCCCTGTTGGGCCAAGGTCTCCACCAGTCGACGGTAGCGGGGCAGCATGCCCGCGTGGTGCACACCGATGCCCGCCTTGACCAGCTTGGACAGCGTCTGGCCGAAGCCACCGGCAAAGCGGAAGTGGCCGATCGCCGCCACGATCTGGTGGCGTTCCTCGGTGGTGACCAGCTTGGCGCTGAGCAGGGCCTGCGCTCGCTCCAGGGCCGCCGCCTGGGTGGAATGGACGATGTAGACCGGGGCCTGACCAGTGGCGACGATCTCCTCGACGGTCTCGTGGATCGAGGTCATGGCCCAGCGGTAGGTCAAGGGCACGGGACGCTGTGCGTCGTCGATGACGGCGGTCTCGCGGCCCGAGCGCCGGGTGAGGTCCTTGCGCAGCTGGCTGACGTCACCCAGTGTGGCGCTCATCAGGATCTGCTGGGCCTGCGGGAGTTCGGTGACACCCACCTGCCACGCCCAGCCGCGATCGGGATCGGCGACGAAGTGGTATTCGTCCATCACCACCTGGCTGACGTCGGCCTCGCGCCCTTCCCGCAGGCCGATGTTGGCCAGGATCTCGGCGGTGCAGCAGATGATCGGGGCATCGGCATTGACCGACGCGTCGCCGGTGACCATGCCCACATTGGTGGCGCCGAAGACCTCACACAGGGCGAAGAACTTCTCGCTCACCAGGGCCTTGATGGGGGCGGTGTAGAAGCTGACGCCATTGGTCGCCAGGGTGGCGAAGTGCGCGGCGATGGCGATCAGGCTCTTGCCCGAGCCGGTGGGGGTCATCACGATCGCGTTGTTGCCGCTGAGGATCTCGAGGATCGCCTCGTCCTGGTGCGGGTACAGCGTGATGCCATTGCTCGCCGCCCATTCGGTGAAGGCTTCGTAGATGGCGTCGGGCCCGGGATTGGGGCCCAGGGCGGGGATCTGGTCGATGAGGCGCATGGTGCCCCCATCCTCCCATGGCCCCTGGGTCCGCAGCTCACGGTTCGTGCCCTCGCAAGCCACGGCCCCTGAGTGCCCTGACCACGGCCCCTGAGTGCCCTGACCACGGCCCCTGAGTGCCCTGACCACGGCCCCTGAGTCCCCTGACCACGGCCCCTGAGCTTGTCGAAGGGTCCTCTGTCGCCGTCCCGGGTAACCTTCGGCCCATGGGCCAGACCAGCTTCGCCGTCGCCTTCCTCGGCGGCCTTGCCGCACTGTTCAGTCCGTGCGCCGCGATGCTGCTGCCCAGCTTCTTCGCCTTCGCCTTCACCCGTACGGGCACGATGGTGGGCCGCCTGCTGCTCTTCCTGCTGGGCCTGCTGGCGACGATGGTTCCACTGGGCGTGGCGGCCGGATCGCTGGGGCAGGCCTTGCTGGCCGACACCTCGACGATGCTGCGGGTGGGGGCAGTGGTGCTGGTGGTGCTCGGGCTGGTGACCGCCAGTGGCTGGAGCCTGCCGATGCCGGGGCTGCCCGCACGTATGAGCGCCAACCCGGCCGCGCCGCTGGCGATCGTGGCACTGGGTGCCAGCTATGGCCTGGCCAGCGGCTGCACCGGGCCGATCCTGGGCTCGGTGCTGACCCTGGCAGCCATGGGCGGCAGTCCGGTGCTGGCCGGCGCCCTGATGGCGGTCTACGCCCTGGGCATGGCGCTGCCCCTGATGCTGATCAGCCTGCTGTGGCAGCGATTCCGGCTGGGGGAGAGGCAGTGGTTGAGGCCGCGACCCGTGGCGGTGGGGCCGCTGCGCACCACCGTGAGCCAATTGGCCAGCGGTCTGGTCTTCACCGCGCTGGGCCTGTTCCTGCTGGTCACCGGAGGGCAGGCTGGCGGACTGCTGGATGCCACCAGCCAGTTCCATCTGGAGAATCGGCTGGCCGACTGGGGTCGACGGATGGGGAACCTGCCACTGGCGGTGCTGGTGATCGCCCTGGTGGGCGTCCTGGCCTGGGCGTGGCTCGCCGAGCGCGACCGCGCTCGGGTGCGGCAAGATGACAGCCATGAGCTCTGAGTGCGTACCGCTGCCCGAGTTGATGCTGGAAGGCCAGCTGGTGGCCACCCTGCCCGACCGGGCCATGCCGTCGCTGGTGGCCGCCGTCGAGGTGATGGTCCAGGAGGGAATCCGGGCCTTCAGCCTGCCCGTGGCCAAGGCCGACGAGGTGACGCGACTGGTTGGCATCTTCGGGCCACGCGCGGTCTTCGGAGTACACGACGTCGGCAACGCCGAGCAGTTCGCGCAGGTCGTCGAGGCCGGCGCCCAGTTCATCTCATTGAGCGGCCCCGACGAGGAGCTGGTGCAGCGCTCTCGCGATGCCGGGCTGCCGACGCTGGTCGCGGCGCTGACCCCCACGGAGGTGCGCCAGGCGTGGTCGCTCGGGATCTCGTCGGTGGTCGTGGTTCCCGCAGAGGTGATGGGTTCGGGCTACCCCGAGGCCTTGGTGCAGCTGGCGCCCGAGGCAACGATCACCGCCCGCGGCGGGCTGGGAGCCTACTCCGCCCGTCGCTGGGATGAGGCGGGCGCCGTGGCGGTCTGGCTCGACGAGGCCCTGCTGGGTGACGCCTTCACGGGGGGTTCACTGGCGAGTCTGCGCGAGCGCTGCCAGACCTTCCGGGCCGCCGTCGACGACTGAGCGACCTCCGACTACTTCTTGCCGCCGTTCTGCTCGATCACCTGGGAGAAGACCTCGGCCGGCTGCGCGCCCGACAGGGGTGTGGTGTTGACCACGAAGAAGGGCGTCCCGCTCAGACCGAGGCTTCGGGCCTCCTCGATGTCCTTGTCGATGGCCGCGCGGGTGGTGGCGCTGGTGCTGTCCTTGGTGAACTTCGCCATGTCCGGCACTCCGGCCTGCTTGGCGAAACGCTCCAGGTCTGCCTGCTTGATGGTGGGGTGGCCACTGGTGGGCGCCACCTTGTGCAGCGCGGTGGAGAATTCCCAGAACTTGCCCTGGTTGCCCGCCGCGCGTGCCGCCATCGCGGCATTCATCGACTCCTCGCCGAAGAGCACCAGGTCGCGGTGCTCGATGCGCAGGCTGCCCGAATCGATGTAGGGCTGCAGCTCGGGCAGGGTCTCGCGGGTCCATACCGAGCAGAAGGGACAGCGGAAGTCGGACCACTCGATCATCACGACGGGTGCGTCCACCTTGCCCATCGCGGTGGGGTCCTTGGGGTCTCGGCGGGGCAGCTTCTTCATCGCGGCGATCGCCGCCGGGTTCTGCGACGGCTGCGCTTGCGTCTGGCTGGGTTGCTGGGCCTGCCCGGAGCCCTGGGAGGAGTCTGCGGGAGCCGGCGTCGCGCTGCTGGCCTGGTTGCGCAACTGCTTCAGTTCGGAGTTCTGTGCCAGCAGGACGCCGCCCAGCAGCAGGCTGAGGGCGCTCAACATCGCGACCAGCACCCAGGGCAGCCGGTTGGAGGGGGTGGCGACGGGTTCGTCGGCGCCGTGCTTCCAGCCCTGCCCGGGGCTCAGCGGTCGGCTCCCGGGCTGCTGCGGCGAGGGCTGCTGCGGCGACGGGGGCTGGTTCTGGTGCGACGAGCTGGACATGTGGCAACCCTACAAGCGCTGTCTCGGCAACCAGCGGAGCCGGACGTTCAGTCGGTGAAGCGGTCAGGTGCTGCCCTGGCGTGCGGCCACGGCCGGTTGTTCACCCTGCATATCGCCCATCGGGTGGCAACGCGGCGCGCGTCGAGGTGGGACACTTGTGCAGATTGCAGTACTCGGCGAGCGCGCCGGGTGGTGATCGCACGAGGCCGGGGGGCCGAGCGACAACTGGAGGTTTCGGGGGAATGACCAGGATGAGTCTGGCCGAGAGGCGCCAGAAGCTGCTGGAGGCCGCGCTCGCG
This sequence comes from Luteococcus struthionis, assembly GCF_048595755.1. Classification (GTDB taxonomy): domain Bacteria; phylum Actinomycetota; class Actinomycetes; order Propionibacteriales; family Propionibacteriaceae; genus Luteococcus. The sequence goes on along the minus strand of NZ_CP184360.1, from coordinate 567,906 downwards.
GTGATTGGGCGCTCGGGCGTGGCAGCCGCCACCACGCGTGCGATCGCGGCCGAGGCGGGGATGCCGTTGGCGAGCTTCCACTACGCCTTCGAGTCCCACCAGCACCTGATGGTCGAGGCCATGGCCTCGCTGGGGGAGGCCGAACTGGCCTACTGCGAGCAGGTGCAGTACTCGGGCACGGGAGTCCATGAGGTGGTCGCCAACGCCCTGGCTGCCTACCTGGACGACCTCGAGGACCGCGCGGAGCAGCACCTGAGCCGCATGGAGCTCAGTGACTACGCGCTGCGCACCGAGGGGCAGGAGTCGGTGCCGGCCCGGTGGAGGGCGGCGCGCCTGGAGCAGCTGACGCGCAAGTTGACCGACTTCGACCAGACCACCGGCGCCCTGCAGGGGGCGGATCCGGCTGCGGTGGCAACGGTGGTCCAGGGCTTGGGGGATGCCGTGCTGGCGGCCTACCTCCTGACGCGGGATCGGGCCGCCGCCCAGGCGGTCATCGACGCCTGGTCCGTTGTGCAGCAAGGAACCTGAGACAACTTTGAGTTTTTCTCAGAAAGCGTTTACGCTTGTGGCTCAACCACAGCTCACTGCTTCACCATCAGATCACTGCTAAGGACCTTCTGTGCACACTCCCCGTCACGACCATGGCGACTCCGCCGACCTCAATGCGGAGCAGGCCAGCATCTTGCAGGCCGACGAACTGGAGACCGCCGTCGAGCCGCTCCACGACGGGGCGGGTTTTGAGAAGGAACCGCGCAATCGCAAGCGTTTCGTTGCCCCGCTGGCCCTGGTTGCCGGCTTGGGCGTCGCGGTGGGTGGCGCACTGGCGCTGCCCTCCTCCGACAGCCACGACGTGGCCGAGGCCTCCACGCCGGCCGTCTCCGGTCACCGTGAGCACTCCGTGAGCCGTTCCAGCCAGCGTCCCAGCGTCACGCCCACCCCGGCCGCCGCCTCGCTGACCAGCACGCCCAGCGCCAAGCCGAGCAAGACTGCAAAGGCGACGCCCAAGGCCACGCCGACCAAGCAGGCGACCCCGACCAAGAAGGTCACCCCGACCAAGAAGGCAACCCCGAGCTGGACCCCGGCTCCCACGAAGAAGGCCACCCCCAGCTGGACGCCGACCCCGACGAAGAAGGCGACGCCCAGCCGCACCGCCACCCCCACCAAGAAGGCCACCCCCAGCCGCACCGCGACCCCCAGCAAGCGGGCCACCGTGCGTCCGCTCGGGGAGGTCACCGGCAGCCGTTACGCCACCACTGCGGTCAACGTCCGCTCGCTGCCCACCACCCAGGCCCGCAAGCTGGGTCTGTTGGAGGAGGGCCAGAAGGTCAGCGTCACCAGCGTGCGCGAGGACGGCTGGCGTCAGGTGAAGTTCAACGGTGAGGCTGGCTGGGTGCGCTCGGCCTACCTGGTGCTCCAGGCTCCCAAGACCCTCACCACCGCCAGCGAGACCACGCCGGCCGCTCGCCCCAGCTCGACGGCCACCCGGCCCAGCCGCACCGTCTCGAGCAAGCCGACTGCGCAGTCCAAGCAGACCGTCCAGCCTAAGACCAGCACGACGCGCACCGCCAGCGGCACCGCCTGCAAGTCGAGCGCCGTCGAGAGTGGCCTGACGTCCAATGCCATCGCCGTGCACCGTGCCGTGTGCGCCAACTTCCCGTCGATCACCAACTTCGGTGGCGCTCGCGGTAGCGCCGATGCCCATGGCAGCGGCCGTGCACTCGACATCATGGTCTCCGGCGACCTGGGCTGGCAGGTGGCCCGTTGGGCCCGGGCCAATGCCTCCAGCCTGGGCATCACCGAGGTGATCTACTCCCAGCAGATCTGGACCACCCAGCGTTCCAGCGAGGGATGGCGCTCGATGAGTGATCGTGGTTCGGCCACCGCCAACCACTACGACCACGTGCACGTGACCGTGCGCTGACCAGCCTGAACGACACTGCCGTGGGGCAGCCCCAGCCCGGGGCTGCCCCACGGTCGTTTCTGGCACCCGACGACACCGGGCCTTGGGTTGCAACTTCGACGTGCGCAGTCATCCACGCACGTGCTGCAAACGGATGCACGCGGTGCAGCACGTGCGCCTGTCGTTTCGACGTGCGGCGACGACCGCGCACGTCGAAGTCACGGGCGCGTCGAGTCACGGGACAGCACGACGGCCTCGCAATGGCGAGGCAACGAACTGCAACACCGGGAGTTCACCTGCGATTCATGGTGCTCTGGTTCTTGACAACGCCAGCCCGGTCCGCCAGCCGGTGGCAGCGAATCTGAGATACGGCCCACAGTGAGGTGTGCACCATGTCAACAAGTGCAGTCAGTTCCCCGCAAGGAGATCCGGGAGTCCTGAAGGGCAAGCGACCCTTCGGGATGCGTGACCGCGTCGGCTACATGTTCGGTGACTTCGGCAACGACTTCACCTTCATCCTGCAGATGCTGTTCTTCATGCTCTTCTACACCAAGGTGGTCGGCATCAACCCGGCCCACGTTGGTCTGCTGTTCGGGGCGGCACGCCTGATCGATGCCTTCACCGACGTCGGCATGGGACGCCTGGTGGACACCGCCAAGCCCACTCGGGCCGGCAAGTTCCGTCCGTGGATCGCGCGAGGCGCCATCCCGGTGGCACTCGCCTCGGCGCTGATGTACCAGAGCTTCATTGCCGGTTGGGACTCCTATGGAGCCCGTCTGGCCTGGATGTGCGTGACCTATGTGATCTGGGGCTCGATCACCTACACCATGATCAACATCCCCTACGGTTCGATGGCTTCGGTCATCTCGCCCTTCCCCAAGCACCGTGCCGAGCTGTCGGTCTGGCGTTCCACCGGAGCCCAGCTGGCCATCCTGGCCCTCTCCGTGGGCCTGCCCTACATCGTCTACGTGGAGGCCGACGGCCAGGCCACGCTGAGTGGTTCGCGGATGACGATGGCCGCCATCGTGTGCTCCGTCATCGCCGTGGTCTGGTATGCCCTGTGCTATCTGCTGGTCACCGAACGTGTCGAGGTGCCGGCGAAGGTCTCCGGCGAGAGCATGAGCTTCGGCCAGCTCTTCGGCTCGCTGGTCAAGAGCCGCGCCCTGATGGGCATCGTGCTGGCCGCCCTGCTGTTGCTCATCAGCAACTTCCTGGTCAGCGGCATGCTCGGCTACCTGATGCTCGACTACTTCAATGACCGCAGCCTGCAGTCGGTGGCCCAGTTCGCCGCCCTGCTGCCCGCCTTCAGCCTGATCCTGCTGGCTCCCTGGCTCGGCACCAAGTTCGGCAAGCGGGAGACCGGCGTGGCCTCCATGCTGATCGGTGGCCTGGTGATGATCGGCACCTACTTCCTGAACCTGCAGGGAGCCCCCAAGACGTGGGTCGTGCTCTACGCCATCGCGCAGTTCTGCATCTCCATCTTCAACTTCCTGGTCTGGGCCTTCATCACCGACGTCATCGACGCCGAGGAGGTTCGTACCGGCGAGCGCAATGACGGCACCATCTACGCCGTCTACTCCTGGGCCCGCAAGATGGGCCAGGCCGCGGCCGGCCTGCTCACCGGCGTGCTGCTGTCTGCCGTGGGCTACCAGTCCGGCAAGGCCGGCGAGACCATCGTGCAGTCGCAGGAGACGCTGAACGGCATTTGGATGTTCTCCACCCTGATCCCCGGCCTGATGCTGGTGGCAGTCGCACTGGCGCTGCAGTTCGTCTACCCGCTGAGCAAGAAGGTCGTCGAGCAGAACGTCGCCTTCCTGCAGGCCAAGCGTGAGAAGCAGGAGGCCGAAAGCCTCGCCTGATCCGCTGTAGGAGTTCCGGCCCCCGCACCCAGTTCCAGGGTGCGGGGGCCGCTCGTCGTCAGGGCGTGCGGGTGGTCACCACCGCCAGGCGACGCCGTGGGCTCCGGCGCGGGCACTGGGCACGACGCTCTGGATGATGCCGGCGCAGATCGGCAGGGCAGTGCCGTCGCCCTGGTGCTCCGGGGCGGGCTCCGGAAGGTTTCCGTGGGCGCCCTTGCCGCGGTAGTAGTAGGACGCTTCACGCGGCGGATCGCCCTGGAATTCGATCGTCGAGACGTGGTGGTCATGGCGGTTGGCCAGGGATCGTTCCCACCGGAAGCTGCGCTGCGTGCTCGTGTCGCAGTCGATGCGGTAGCTGTGCAGCGACGGTTCACCCCGGCTGAGCGTGCGGTGCAGTTCCATTCGGGCCACCACGAGCTGGTGCTCGGGCACCTGGATCTGGTCGGCGACCACACAGTTGGTCACCGCGGAGATCGCCGGCCTGGCCGGGGCGGAGGAGTCCTGGAAATAGATGGCCGGGAAGCAACGCACGTCGTCGATCTGACTGTGCACCAACTGGGTTGCCGTGATGCTCAGCTCCTGGCCGTCGGCCCCGATGAGCACGTGGTCGTGGTTGACCACGCCGCGCCAGCGCACCAAGGACAGTCCCAGTTCCTCCATGCATTCCAACAGCAGCTCGCTCTTGGGGTTGATCTCCCACGGGCGGACGGAACGCTCGGCGGTCTGGGGCAGCAGCTCGGCCAGGTGGCCGGTGGGCATCCCGAAGAGCCGTTCGAGTTGGGCGACGGCGCGCAGCGAGTTCTCCCGGCGCGGCACGCTGCGCCCGGTCTGCCAGTAGCTCAGGCTGGCCGCCGCCACCGGGGTGCCGGCCTTGCGGAGCTCGTCCTGCACCTGCTCCAGGGTCATGCCACTGCGGCGCAGGGCCTGGGCCAGTTCCTCCGAGAAGCTCGTCGCCGATCCGGAAGGTGGGAAGGCCGGGTGGGTCATGGCCCCATACTGCCTTGCTTCAAGAGCCGGGAGGTATCGCGCCGGCGAACCCGGCGTGGCCGATCCTCGGGGTCAGGCCAGGGAACCGTACGCCCACGCCACCCGTGGGCGCCCCCACCCAACTAGGCTGGAGGCATGCAGACTCCGGTTGATCCCACGTCCACGGCCGCCTGGGCCGAACTGACCAAGCTCCATGAGGGGTTCACCCCCGACCTCAAGGGCGCCTTCGCGTCTGATCCCGACCGTGCCAAGCGATTCACCTTCGACGCGGCAGACCTGCACGTCGACCTGTCCAAGAACTTCCTCGACGACGACGTCAAGGCCGCCCTGCTGAAGCTGGCAGAGGAGGTCAACCTGCCGCAGATGCGCGAGGCCATGTTCACCGGTGAGCACATCAACGTCACCGAGGACCGTGCCGTGCTGCACACCGCGCTGCGCCTGCCCACGGGCGACGAGCTGACCGTCGACGGCCAGGACGTCGTCGCCGACGTGCACGAGGTGCTGGACCGGATCTACGCATGGGCCGAGAAGATCCGCAGCGGCGAGTGGAAGGGCGTCACCGGCAAGCCGATCACCACCGTGGTCAACATCGGCATCGGCGGCTCCGACCTGGGTCCCGTCATGGTCTACGAGGCCCTCAAGCCCTACAAGACCGGCCCGGACGCCCGCTTCATCTCCAACATCGACCCCAACGACTGCGCCGAGAAGGTCGCCGACCTGGACCCCGAGCAGACGCTGTTCATCGTCGCCTCCAAGACCTTCACCACCTTGGAGACCCTCACCAATGCCCGCATGGCGCGCGACTGGCTGCTGACCAAGCTGAAGGAGTCCGGTGCGATCGACGGTTCCGAGGAGCAGTCCAAGGACGCCATCGCCAAGCACTTCGTCGCCGTCTCCACCGCCCTGGACAAGGTGGAGGCCTTCGGCATCGACCCGGCCAATGCCTTCGGCTTCTGGAACTGGGTGGGCGGCCGTTACTCGGTGAGCTCGGCCGTGGGCACCGCGGTGATCGTGGCCATCGGCAAGGAGAACTGGCAGGACTTCCTGGCCGGCATGCACGCCATGGACATCCACTTCCGTGAGATGCCGGCGGAGCAGAACGTCCCGCTGCTGATGGGCCTGCTGAACGTCTGGTACACCAACTTCTTCAAGGCCGAGAGCCATGCCGTGCTGCCCTACGCGCAGTATCTGCACCGCTTTGCCGCCTACCTGCAGCAGCTCACCATGGAGTCCAATGGCAAGAGCGTCCGCTGGGACGGCACCCCGGTCACCACCGGCACCGGCGAGATCTTCTGGGGGGAGCCCGGCACCAATGGCCAGCACGCCTTCTACCAGCTGATCCACCAGGGCACGAAGCTGATCCCGGCCGACTTCATCGCCGTCGCCAACCCGGCGCACCCGACGAAGGACGGCGACGTGGACGTGCACGAGCTCTTCCTGAGCAACTTCTTCGCCCAGACCGCGGCGCTGGCCTTCGGCAAGACCGCCGACGAGGTCCGGGCCGAGGGCACGGCCGAGCACATCATCCCGGCCCGCGTCTTTGCCGGCAACAAGCCCACGACCTCGATCATGGCTCCGGCCCTGACCCCGGCCGTGGTCGGACAGCTGATCGCGCTGTACGAGCACATCACCTTTGTGCAGGGCATCGTCTGGGGCATCGACTCCTTCGACCAGTGGGGCGTGGAGCTGGGCAAGCAGCTGGCGCTGAAGATCGCTCCCGCGGTGCAGGGCGACGAACAGGCCAAGAAGGCCCAGGACTCCTCGACGCAGGCACTGATCGACTACTACTTGGCCGAGCGCCAGAAGTGATCCCTGCCGTCCCCGAGGCGGCACCCGGCCCCTGAGGTGTCACCCGATCCCTGAGCCTGTCGAAGGGACCACGCACGCCCCGTCCTCCCACCGAACTGGCCCGCAGTTCGACGCGGAGGGCGGGGCGTCCTGTCTGGTTGAGCTGTCTGGTGCAGCTGTGTGGTCGAGGGGTCGGATTCCCGCGCCAGAGGGGCTGGCTAGGCTGGAGCAGCGCACCAGGTTGGTGCGTCGAAGCACCAGGGGAAGACCATGAGCGACGCCTACAGCCTGCCCGCCCTCACCGATCCCGCCAGCATCCCCACCGGGGACATGCCCGGTGACAAGGTGCAGATCGACGAGGGCCACCTCGCCAAGGCCGAGGTCATCATGGCCAGCCTGTGGCCCATGCTGCAGACGAGCCTGGCGGCATCACCACACCACCGCACCGTGATCAGCGTGCACGGCGGATCGGGTGTCGGAAAGTCGGAGACCGCCTCGGTGCTGGCCGCCTTCCTGCGCCACAACGGGCTGGGCGCCTACGTGATGAGTGGCGACAACTATCCCCGTCGCATTCCCCGCGACAATGACGCCGAGCGCCTGCGCACCTTCCGCAGCGAGGGTCTTAAGGCGTTGGTGGCCTCCGGAGGCTACGACGAGCAGGCCAAGCAGGCGCTGGCCGAACTGCAGGCCACCGATCGCGACGCAGACCCGGCCGAGTGCGCGCAGCACCCATGGCTGGCCGCCTACCAGAAGGGCGGCGCCGCTGCGCTCGAGCAGTACCTGGGCAGCAGCCAGGAGATCGACTTCGACGAGGTCAGCGCCATCCTGCAGGCCTTCCACGACGGTGCGGAGAGCCTCCATCTCAAGCGGATGGGCCGCGAGCTCGACCAGCTCTGGTACGACGACGTCGACGTCCGCGACGTGCAGGTCCTGGTCATCGAGTGGACCCACGGCAATTCCGGGAACCTGCGTGGTGTCGACATCCCGATCCTGCTGAACTCGACCCCGGAGGAGACCCTCGCGCACCGGCGCTCCCGGGCTCGCGACGGCGCCACCGACAGCCCCTTCACCACCATGGTGCTGGGCATCGAGCAGGCCCACCTGCACGAGCAGGCGCACCGGGCCAAGATCATCGTCAACAAGGCCGGGCAGGTCATCAGCCACGCCGAATACCTCGAGAGCATGGGGGCACACCTGCCGGAGTCCGGCGCCATGGTGAACCTCTACCCCGACAGCCTCGGCGGCACCATGGGCGACGTCGTCGACGCACTCACCCGCCCGGAGCTCGACGGCGCCTTCACCAGCGCCTACGTCTTGCCCAGCATCTTCAACACCGATCTGGACCGCGGTTTCTCGGTGATCGACTACGAACTCAGCCAGGTGTACGCACGTCCGGGTGACTTGGAGGCGCTGCGGGCGGCTGGGATCAAGTTGAAGTTCGACTTCATCCTCAACCACGCCTCGGTGCTCTCGCCCCAGTTCCAGGACTTGCTGGCCAAGGGTGCGCGCAGCGAGTACGCCGACTTCTTCATCGACTGGAACCAGTTCTGGGAGGGGCATGGCGAGATGACACCCGAGGGCTACGTCCAGCCCGATCCCGAGCTGATCAAGGACATGTTCTTCCGCAAGCCCGGCCTGCCCATCCTGATGGTCCGGATGCCCGACGGCAGCGAGAAGCCCTACTGGAACACCTTCTACCAGGAGGTGCGCTACACCGCCCCCGACGCACAGTCACTGATGCAGGTGGCCGGCGTGCAGTACCAGACCGCCGTTCGGCTGGCCGAGACGATCTCGTCGGCCCTCGACGAGGGGCTCACCCCCTCCGACATGGCCTTCGACCTGGGCGGCACCGTCAGCCTGGAACAGTGGCGGGCCGTCGTCGAGCACCTGGAGGCCGGGCGACGTTACCTGGGCCAGATGGATCTCAACATCAAGAGCCCCAAGGTCTGGGACTTCTACGCCGACGTGCTCGACAAGCTGGCCGGCTATGGCGCCGAGATCGTCCGGCTGGACGCCTTCGCCTACGCCCCCAAGGAGCCGGGGGAGAAGAACTTCCTCAACGACCCGGGCACCTGGGAGCTGCTGGACCAGGTGAACCAGCTGGCCACCGAGCGCGGGCTCAAGCTGCTGCCGGAGATCCACTCCCGCTACGAGGAGAAGATCCACGAGCTGATCAGCTCCAAGGGCTACCTCACCTACGACTTCTTCCTGCCCGGTCTGGTGATCGACGCCTTCGAGAGCCAGGACGCCGGCCACCTCAAGGCCTGGATCGCGGACATCCTGTCCAAGCAGCTGCGCACCGTGAACATGCTCGGCTGCCATGACGGCATCCCGCTGCTCGACCTCAAGGGGCTGCTGTCCGACGAGCAGATCGAGGCGCTGATCGAGACCGTCAAGGGTCGCGGCGGTTACGTGAAGGACCTGCACGGCGAGAAGAAGATGTACTACCAGGTCAACGCCACCTACTACTCGGCGCTGGGGGAGAGCGACGAGGCGATGCTGCTGGCCCGCGCGATCCAGCTCTTCATGCCCGGCAAGCCGCAGGTCTGGTACCTGGACCTGTTCGGCGGCACCAACGACCATGCCGCGGTCGAGCGCGCCGGAGCGGGCGGTCACAAGGAGATCAACCGCACCAACCTGACCGTTGAGCAGGTGCGTGAGGGGCTGCACCAGCCGCTGGTGCAGCGCCAGATCGAGCTGCTGCGCTTCCGCAACGGCTTCGGCGCCTTCGGCTGGGATGCCGAGTGCAGCGTCGCAGAGACGGCGGCGCACGAGCTGCGGATCACCTGGCGCAAGGACGGGCACGTCGCCGAGTTGGTGGCAGACCTGGCCACGAAGCAGTTCAGCATCACCGCCGACGGGCAGGCCATCTGATGGCGCGCCCCCGCTGGCAGCGCCTGGCAGCCGCCGGAGCCGGTGTGCTGCTGCTCACCGTCGGGGCGCCGTGGGCGCTGACCCGGGTGGCCTCGTGGGGGCGAGTGCACAATGTGCAGGAGTTCGTCGAGCAGGAGCACCATCCTCGGGTGGCCCTGGTGCTGGGCGCGCAGGTGCATCCCGACGGTCGCCCGTCGCGTTACCTGCGGGGACGGCTGGACACCGCCGCGGAGCTCTACCGACGCGGCCAGGTGGAGGTGCTGCTGGTCAGCGGCGACAACGGCATCGAGCACTACGACGAACCCACCGCCATGAAGCGCTACCTGGCCGAGGCCGGCATCCCGGAGCGCGATGTGGTGGTGGACTACGCCGGCTTCGACACCTATGACTCGTGCGTGCGCGCCAAGCAGATCTTCGGCGTCGACGAGCTGGTGGTGGTCAGTCAGGGCTACCACGTGCCCCGCGCAGTGACCACCTGCCGTTTGGTGGGCGTCGACGCGGTGGGAGTGGGCGACTGGAGCGTGCAGCGCATTGGACGCATGCAAGGGGTACCGCTGTTGTGGCGGCTGGGCTGGACCCGGTTCGCGGTGCGCGAGCTGCCCGCCAACATCAAGATGCTCTGGGACGTCGGCAGCCGTCGCACCCCGACGCTCGGCGACCCCGAGCCGGGCGTGCACGACGCCCTGGCCCAGCGCTAGCAAGCTGTCGTTTCGACGTGCGCAGTCATCCGCGCACGTCGCGGCGACGGGCGCACGTGTTGCAGCGCCTGCATGTGTCGGTTCGACGTGCGCTGATGACCGTGCACGTCGAAGTGACGGGTGCGACCCTCCCGAAGACAACCGTGCCGCCAGCCCGGGTGGGCTGGCGGCACGTCCAGTTGGGTGGAGCTGGTTGTAGGGGATCCCTGCCGGGATCAAGGGCCCTCGGAGGGCCGGGCGGCGTCAGTAGGCGCCGTCGGAGGCGAAGACGGCCTTGACCGTCATCGCCAAGATGGTGAGGTCCTGGGTCATCGACCAGTTGTCGACGTAGTACAGGTCCAGGCGCACGGTGTCGTCCCAGCTCAGGTTGGAGCGGCCGGAGACCTGCCACAGGCCGGTCATGCCGGGGCGCACCTCCAGACGACGGTTGACGTGCGGGGCGTAGAGCGCGACCTCCTTGGGCAGCGCGGGGCGCGGACCGATGAGCGACATGTCACCGCGCACCACATTCCACAGCTGCGGCAGCTCGTCGATGGAGTAGCGACGGATGAAGTGGCCCACCTTGGTGATGCGCGGGTCGTTCTCCATCTTGAACATGACGGCATTGGGGCCCTGGTTCTGCAGCGACTTCAGGATCTCCTCGGCATTGGTCACCATGGAGCGGAACTTCAGGCACTCGAAGTGTTCGCCATTCTTGCCGACGCGCACCTGCTTGAAGATGACCGGGCCGCGGTCGTTGAAGTAGATGGCCAGTGCGGTGGCGATCATGATCGGGCTGATCATGACGAGGATCAGGGAGGCCATGACCAGGTCGAAGGTGCGCTTCATCCAGCGCCCAGCCTGCTGCGTGGTCGGGGGTTCGACGAGCACCAGCGGCATGCCGGCCACGGGGCGCACCTGGATGCGCTGGCTGGCGATGTCGGTCAGCGCCGGGGCCACGACCATCTGGCACTGGTGCGATTCCAGCGCCCACGCCATGCGGCGGAAACCGCGGGAGGAGGGGAAGGCCCCGTCAGCGAAGATCACGATGTCGATGTCGCGCTGGTCGACGATCTCCAGGGCGTCGTCCACGGTGCCCAGCACCGGCATGTCCAGGTCTTCGCGGTTCGCGCCTTGGGGCAGCAGGGCGCCGACCAGGTAGTAACCCAGCCAGTTCTCGCGCTGGACGACCGACATGATCTCCTGGATGTTCTGCGGATTGCCGGCGAGCACCACGCGTCGGGTGAGCCAGTTGCGGCGGCGCAGGATGTGGATGATGCGACGGCAGATCCAGCGGGTCAGCACCAGCAGCGGGGTGCCGAAGGCGAACAGCAGGACGTAGAAGCCGCGCGAGAGGTCGAAACGCGTCAGGTAGCAGCAGATGCCGATGAAGGCGGCGGCCATCAGGCTGGAGTGCAGGACGCGGGAGTACTCATCGGTGCCGGCGCCCAGGTTCTTGTCCGAGTAGGCCCCGGCTCCCCACAGGCTGGCGATCCAGATGATCACCGCCAGTGGCCACAGCACCGAGACGCTGTAGTTCACCTCGGAGGCTCCCTGGAAGCCCGGCACGAAGTTTCGGAAGGCGAGCGCGATCAGCGTCGCGAAGAGGACGGTGACGATGTCGGTGGCCACCAGCAGCCATGGTGCGACGATCCGCGAGCGGTGTGTCATCCGCCGTGGAATCCGCAGCCTGCTGGGGCTGACGTTGTTCTTCAAAAGCATTGCTCCACCCCTGGAGTCGGGTGGCCGTCGCAAGAGGTGCACGTGGTGCCTGCACTTCTCACTTGACTCCCCCGAGTTCAAATTCGAATGACCTGGTCAGGATGCCCCTGGCCGGGTCTTGTTGGGATGCACGCAGAACCCCTCCGCGTGCTCCCCCGAGACAACATGGCGAGTCTAACCAGACCGGGGCTCCGACGCATTGTGGTGGAGTTTTCCACCGCCCGTCGCAATCCCTTCCCTGCAAGGGGATAGCCCTACTCAGCAGGGCTTCCGGAGCTCCTGAGAGGGCGCTGAACGGCACGCTGTGAAGTGCGTGCCGTTCAGCATTCCCACAGGGATTGGTCTGGAGTTCTCCAGTTCGTCACCAGGTGGACACGCCCCGGCCCATGCCGCGGTAGTCCCAGCCCGCGTCAGACCAGGCCTGGGGATCCAGCACATTGCGGCCGTCGATGACGTGGGCCTCGCGCACCCGGGGGCGCAGCTCTGCCGGGTCCAGCTCGGTGAAGTCCTTCCACTCCGTGAGCACCATCAGCAGGTCGGAGTTCTTCACGGCCTGCTCGACGGTGTCGACGACGTGCAGGTCGGGCCGGGCCTTGCGCAGGTTGTCACCCGCGGCAGGGTCGGTGATGACCACATCGGCGCCCCGCGCCCACAGCCGGGTGGCGATGTCGAGGGCGGGGGAGTCGCGCAGGTCGTCGGAATTGGGCTTGAAGGCGGCGCCCAGCACGGCGATCTTGCGGCCCACCAGACGGCCTCCGAACAGGTCGGCGGCCATCTCGACGGCGGTCTCGCGGCGGCGCAGGTTGATGGCGTCCACCTCACGCAGGAAGGTGAGGGTCTGATCGACGCCCAGCTCGCCGGCGCGGGCCATGAAGGCACGGATGTCCTTGGGGAGGCAGCCGCCGCCGAAGCCGATGCCTGCGCGCAGGAACTTCTTGCCGATCCGGTCGTCGTGGCCGATGGCCTCGGCCAGCTTGGTGACGTCACCGCCGGTCGCATCGCACAGCTCCGCCATCGCGTTGATGAAGCTGATCTTCGTGGCCAGGAAGGAGTTGGCAGCCACCTTGACCAGCTCTGCGGTGGGGTAGTTGGTGAGCAGCCGCGGGATCTGCTCCTCCAGCAGCTGGGCATAGCAGCGGTCGAGCATCTCGCGGATGACCTCGCCCTCTTCGCGGTCCTCCGGCAGGCCGTAGACGATGCGGTCGGGGTGCAGGGTGTCCTGCACGGCGAAGCCCTCGCGCAGGAACTCGGGATTCCAGGCAACCAGGATGTTCTTGCCCGAGGCGGCGGCGCGCTCGGCGATTCCCGCGGCGGTGCCGACGGGCACGGTGGACTTGCCGGCGATCAGGACGGGCTGGTCGGGGCTGGTGTTGGCGTGGGTGAGAACGGAGTCGACCGCGGCGTCGACGTAGGTCATGTCGGCGGCGTAACGGCCCTGCATCTGCGGGGTGCCGACGCCGATGAAGTGGATCTCACAATCGGCGATCTGCGAGGCATCGGTGGTGAAGTGCAGACGGCCCGACTCGACCGCACGAGCCAGGACCTCGGGGAAGCCCGGCTCGTGGAAGGGACTTTCACCCCGAGACAGCTTCTCGACCTTCGCCGCGTCGACGTCGACGCCGATGACCTCGTGACCCAGCTCGGCCATGCACGCGGCGTGCACGGCGCCCAGGTAACCGCAACCAATCGTGGAGATACGCATGGAGGTCACACTAATGCGCGCGGGTGAAGCGAATATGAAATTTCTGGCCGATGTTCGGGCATGTTCATCCGGCCGTCAGCTGACAGTGATGCGGGGGTGGACACCACGCCGGTGTCCACCCCCGCATCAAGGCCTTTGCAGGCTGTGGAATCAGAAGTCGGCGGTGTCGGGATTGCCGCCCAGACGGTTGCCCTCGTCGAGCGCGTTGATGGCATCCATCTGTTCACCGGTGAGCTCGAAGCCGAAGACGTCGAAGTTGCTGGCGATCCGCTCGGGGGTGACCGACTTGGGGATCACCACATTGCCCAGCTGCAGGTGCCAGCGGATGATGGCCTGGGCCGGGGAGACGCCGTGCTCGTCGGCGATGCGAGCGATGACCTCGTGCTGCAGGTCCTTGCTCTGGCCCAGCGGGCTCCAGGCCTCGGTGGCGATGCCACGCTCGGCCAGCACGCTGCGCAGCTCGCTCTGCTGGAAGGTGGGGTGCAGTTCCACCTGGTCGATCACCGGCTTGGCGCCCTCCAGCGCCGAGAGGTGCTGCTCGTGGAAATTGCTGACGCCGATGCTGGTGGCCAGGCCCTCGGCCTGGAATTCCTGCATCGCATTCCACGCCTCGATGTAGGCGTCGCCGTACTTGACGGTGGCGGGCCAGTGGATCAGGTACAGGTCGACGTGGTCGAGCCCCAGCTTCTCCAGGCTCGTCTCGATCGCCTTGCGGGCGTCGGCGGCCTTGTGGGCGTCATTCCACAGCTTGGTGGTGATGAACAGATCCTCGCGGGCGATGCCGGAATTGGCGATGGCCTTGCCGACGCCCTCCTCGTTGCCGTAGATGGCCGCGGTGTCAATGTGGCGGTAACCCACCTCGAGGGCCTTCTCGACGGCGGGGGTGGCCTGGTCGTTCTCCACCTGCCAGACGCCGAATCCCAGCTGGGGGATCTGCTTGCCGTCATGGAAGGTGATCTGGGGGACACTCATGGCTTCTCCTTCTGTTCAAGGCGCGACGCGGGCCGCACCCTCATTCGGTCCAGGGCTCACTCGACGATCTTGCGCGCTGCGAGCCACTGCTTCGCGATGACCGCGGAGCTCTGTTCCTTTTCCACGCTCAGCCTATTGAGTTCGATCAACTCGGCGGTCGTGAGGTGCTGGTTGACCAGCGTCACCACCGAGGCGGCATCGGCACCCACCCGGCTGCTGGCGATCGGCACGACGTTCTGGGGCAGCACCAGGGCCTTCGGATCGGCCAGTGTCACCAGCTGCTCGGCCTTGATGGCGGGGCTGGCCGAATACACGTCGGCCACCTGCACCTTGCCGTCGGTGAGCGCCTTGATGGTGAGCGGGCCACCCGAATCCTCCACCGGAAGGACCGTCGCATCGACGCCGTAGACCCGCTTGAGCCCCGCCGGACCGTAGGGGCGCTTGCTGATCTCGGAATTGGCCGCGATCTTGACGGTGCCCAGCTTGGCCAGGTCGGAAATCTGCTTGAGCCCATGGGTGCGGGCCATCTCTGCGGTGACGGTGAAGGAGTCCTGGTCGGTGGCCTCGGCCGGCTCCAGGGCCATCAGGCCGTCGGGCAGGTCGCTGCGCAGGCCGGTCATGATCTGCTCGGTGGTGCGAGCGGTGGAATCCTTGCTGTAGTACTGCAGCAGCGCACCGGCGTATTCGGGCATCAGGTCGATGCGGCCCGACTGCAATTCGGGCAGGTAGATCTCTCGCTGGCCGATCTGGTAGCTGCGCTCGATCGTCCACCCGCGCGACTCCAGGGCCTGGGCGTACAGCTCGGCGATGATCTCGTTGGAGTAGTACTGCTGGGATCCCACCACCAGGGTGCGGGAGGCCGGGCCGGCGTCACCACCCTTGCTGGTGCCCAGCGGATCGCTGCTGGCACAACCGCTCACCAGCACGAGGCCCATCAGCAGGGCGAGGATCTTCCTGGTCATTGGATCTCCCGGGGGTTGAGGCTCGAGGAGCGCCACTGGAGCAGCCGCTCGGCAAGTTCGAAGGCCAGCTCGAGGGCGATGGCCAGCGCCAGCACCAGCAGCGAGGCCGCAAGCATCTGGGGGTAGTCCTGGGTCTTGAGCCCCAGGAAGAGGTCACGGCCAAGCCCACCGGCCCCCACATAGGCGGCCAGGGTTGCGGTGGAGACCACCTGCAGGGTGGCCGAGCGAAGGCCGCCCAACAGGAGTGGCAGGCCGAGCGGTGCCTCCACCTGGCCCAGCACCTGCCATTCGGTCATTCCCTGGGCGCGGGCCGCATCCACCGTGGTTGCGTTGACCGATTCGATGCCGGAATAGGCGCCGGCCAGCACCGAGGGGATCGCCAGCAGTACCAGCGCGATCAGGGGTGCGGCCAGTCCCACCCCGAGCCAGAGCCCGAAGAGGGTGACCAGGCCCAGGCTGGGCAGGGCGCGGGCGCCACCCGACAGGCCGACGGCCAGGTTGCGGCCGCGTCCGGTGTGACCCACCAGGTAGCCGATCGGGATCGCCACCAGGCTGGCCAGCAGCACCGCCAGCAGGGAGTAGCCGAGGTGTTCTGCCAGGTGCACCGGCCAGCTCTCGGGGCCCCGCAGGTTGGCGGGATCGACGATCCAGGCCAGGGCTTCGCGGACGAAGTTCATACGGCGCTCCCGCCCTGCGCGGAGGCCGTTCGGGCCCAGGGCAGGAGCAGCCAGCCCGCCGCCTGAAGCGCCACGTCGAGCAGCCAGGCCAGCACCGCGGTCGCCACGATGCCGGTGACCACCTGGGCATGGATCCCGCGCTGGAAACCTTCCGTGAAGAGCTGTCCCAGGCTGGAGACGCCCAGCAGGGCGCTGACTGTCACCAGGCTGACCGTACTCACGGCCACCACCCGCAGACCGGCAAGCAGTGCCGGGCCGGCCAGTGGCAGTTCGACGGTGAAGAAGCGACGCAGCGCGCCGTAGCCCATCGCGGTGGCCGACAGCCGGGGGCCCTCGCCCACCGCGTCCAGGCCGTCGGTGGCGGAGCGCACCATCAGGGCAAAGCCGTACAGGGTGAGGGCAGCCACCACATTCCAGCGGTCACGCACCGTGGTGCCGATCACCATGGGCAGCACCACGAACAAGGGCAAGGACGGGATGGCGTAGACCAGCCCGCTCAGCGCCACCAGCAGTGCCCGACCCGGCCGCCAACGGTGGGCCAGCCAGGCCACGGGCAGCGCCAGCAGCAGGCTGAGCAGGACGGCGGGCAGGGTCATCAGCAGGTGGCTCCAAGTCAGCTGCGCCACCAGCGGGAGGTTCTCGGAGAGCCAGGTCATGCGCCGGGCCCGGCCTGGGAGGTGAGGCGGCCGGCGGGTCGCCCCAGTTGGTCCACCACCAGCGTGCCGTGCGGCCCCTCCACCAGGTGCAGGTCGAGCTCGCCGCGATCGAGCCCCAGGAAGGAGGCCACGAAGTCATCGGCCGGGTTGGCCACCAGCTCGGCGGGGGTTCCGGCCTGGGCGATCTGGCCGCCCTTCTTCAGCAACACGATCTGGTCACCCAGCGCGATGGCCTCGGAGATGTCGTGGGTGACGAACAGCACGGTCTTGTGCAGGTCGTCCTGGATGCGTCGCATCCACTGCTGCAGGTCGGATCGCACCAGGGGATCGACGGCGCCGAAGGGCTCGTCCATCAACAGGATGTTGGGATCGCTGGCCAGGGCACGGGCCACCCCGACGCGCTGCTGCTGCCCGCCGGACAGCTGCGAGGGCCAACGGCGTGCCATCGCCCGGTCGAGTCCCACCAGGTCCATCAGCTCCAGGGCGTCGTGGTGCGCCTTGCGTCGTGGCGTCCCGTTGAGGCGGGGCACGGTGGCGATGTTGTCCACCACCCGACGGTGGGGCAGCAGGCCGGAGTTCTGCATCACGTAGCCGATGCGACGGCGCAACTTGACCGGGTCGGTGCCGGAGATGTCCTCGTCGTCGATGAGCACGCGACCCTCGGTGGGGGTGACCATCCGGTTCACCATGCGCAGCAGCGTCGTCTTTCCCGAGCCTGACGACCCCACCAGCACCGTGGTGCGTCCGGTGGGGATCACCAGGCTGAAGTCTTCGACCGCCGTGGTGCCGTCGGGGTAGCGCTTGGTGACGCCGTCGAATTCGATACCCATGCCGCTTCCTTGCCTGCTGCCGACGCGAGGGTGCGTCGGCAGCATCGGTTGGCTGCTGTAGTCCATCCAACCCGTTCTGGCGCGTGGAAATTCCCCCACAAGGGGTGTGTTGTCACCTTTGGAGGGCCAGCTGGCGCGGTGCGAAGCCTGCACGCCGCGTGGAAGAATGAATCCATGTCTTCACTGCCCTCCCAGCTCACCGAACGGGTGATGTCCGTCACCGGCATCGATCCGGAGATGCGTCCCGCCACCAAGCCGCAGTTCGGCCACTTCCAGTCGAATGTCGCCATGCGTCTGGCCAAGACCGAGGGCAAGCCGCCGCGCGAGGTGGCGGCCGGCATCGTCGAGAAGCTGGAACTGGACGACCTGTGCGAGCCGCTGGAGATCGCTGGCCCTGGATTCATCAACTTCCGCATCAAGTCCGAGGTGCTGGCCAGCACCGCCTCCGAGCTGATGGCCGACCCGAACGTCGGCATCGTGCAGGCAGACCAGCCGCAGACCGTCGTGATCGACTACTCGGCCCCCAATGCCGCCAAGCAGATGCACGTGGGCCACTTGCGCAGCACCATCATCGGTGACTGCTTCAACCGGGTGCTGACCGCCCAGGGCCACACGGTCATCCCCCAGAACCACATCGGTGACTGGGGCCGACAGTTCGGCATGCTGGTGGAGCAGACCCTGGACGAGGGTCTCGACCCCGCCGAGCTCGACCTGGCCGGAGCCGAGGAGCTCTACAAGCGCGCCAATGCCCATCTCAAGGCCGACGAGGCCTTCGCCGATCGCGCCCGGGAGCGCGTGGTGAAGCTGCAGGCCGGCGACGAGCAGACCCTCAAGATCTGGCAGACGCTGGTGGACATCAGCAAGCGGGGCTTCGACGCCACCTACCGGCGGATGAACGTCTTGCTGCAGCCCAAGGACTATGCCGGCGAGAGCATGTACAACGCGATGCTGCCGAAGGTCTGCGATGACCTGGAGGCCCGGGGGATCGCCAAGGTGGACGCTGGCGCGCTGGCCGTCTTCGTCGACGGGTACGAGGCCCCCGCGATCATCCGCAATTCCCAGGGGGGTTACGGCTACGACGTCACCGACGTCGCGGCCCTGCGCTACCGCGTGGGCGAGCTGCATGCCAACCGACTCATCTACGTGGTGGGCTCGGAGCAGACGCACCACTTCAAGCTGATCTTCGGGGTCTGCCGCAAGGCCGGCTACCTGCCCGAGGAGGTGCGTGCCGAGCACGTCGGCTACGGCATGGTGCTGGGGACCGATGGCAAGAAGTTCTCCACCCGTGAGGGCACCGCGGTCCACCTGGACGATCTGCTGGACGAGGCGGAGGCGCAGGCCGCGCCGAACATTGCGCTGGCGGCCATCAAGTACGCCGACCTCAGCTCCGGCCTGCAGAAGGACTACACCTTCGATGCGGAGCGGATGACCGCCACCACCGGTGACACCGGGCCCTACCTGCAGTATGCGCACGCTCGCATCTGCCAGATCATGCGCAGGGCGGAAGCGGAACAGATCGTGGTGCCCGAGGCGATCTCCGTGCTGGACGAGCCGGCCGAGCAGCAGTTGGCGCTGCTGTTGAGCCGCTTCGGCGAGGTGGTGGCAGAAGTGGGCGAGAGCCTGCAGCCGCACAAGCTGTGCACTTACCTCTACGAGTTGGCCGGTGCGTACTCGAGCTTCTACGAGCAGTGCCCGGTGCTCAAGAGCGAGGGGGAGGTGCGTGCTTCGCGCCTGGCCCTGTGCCAGGCCACCCGTACCGTGCTGGACAAGGGACTGGGGCTGCTGGGCATCGACGCGCCCGAGCGCATGTGAGGCGGGTGCTGGCGGCTCTCACCGTCAGCACATCTGTGGCGGCTAACCTTGCGCCGTGATTCGTCGCAGTCAGTCCAAGGGGCCGGGGGGCCGCCGATCAAGCCTGCGGTGGGTGCTGGCTACCCTCACCGGGGTGGTCGTGCTCCTGCTGGCGCTGTTGATGCTCTTCGCCTGGCGGGTGGTCTACCGGCCCCACTACGACGCAGTGCCCGACGAACCGGTGGATGCGCTGCTGGTGCTGGGGCCGCTGGAGCCGTGGCGCTTGGAGCTGGCCGAACAGTGGATGCAGCAGGGCAAGGCGCGAAACCTGGTGCTGTCGACGCCCACGCTGCCCCAGGACGCCGTGCACTGCGAACCGCCCCACGAGTGGCCCACCTACTGTTTTCCCCCGGAACCATCGACCACCCGGGGTGAGGCAGTCGGGCTGAAGCGGTTGGCCGAGGAGCACGGTTGGCAGAGCATGGCCGTGCTGACCATTGACTTCCATGCGGCGCGTACCCGGTTCATCTTCGAACGCTGCCTGGGGCACCCGGTGCCCGTGGTGGGACGTCATCTCGAAATCCCCCAGCGGTTCCTGCGCTACCACGTGGCCTACCAACTGGGTGGCTTCGCGAAGGAGATCGCACTCGGGTCATGCGAGCCCTGAGCGCAGCCGTGCCCCGCAACCGTCGGGCTGCGGGGCACGCTTCGGTGGGTCAGCGGGCGCGTTCTGCGGCCAGCCAGGCTGCGCCGATGATGCCGGCCTTGTTCTGCAATTGGGCGGGCACGATGGGGGTCTCCAGGTCGAGCAGGGGCAGGAACTTCTCGTGCTTCTTGCTCACACCACCGCCGACGACGAACAGGTCCGGCCAGAACAGCATCTGCATCGTCTCGTAGTAGCGCTGCAGACGCTTGGCCCACTCCTTCCAGGAGAGGTCCTCGTTCTCCTTCACGCTCATCGCGGCGCGGCTCTCGGCGTCGTGGCCGTCCACCTCGATGTGGCCCAGTTCCGTATTGGGCAGCATCACTCCGTCGTTGATCACGGCGGTGCCGATGCCGGTGCCCAAGGTGGTGAGGATCACGATTCCCTCGGTGCCCTTTGCGGCGCCGAACTGCACCTCGGCCAGCCCCGCCGCGTCCGCATCGTTGACGAGGGTGACCGAGCGGCCGAGCTCGTCGGAGAAGAACTTCTCTGCGGCGAGGCCCTCCCAGCTGTCGTCCAGGTTTGCCATCATCGGGATCTTGCCGTGACGCACCGGGGCGGGCACGGTGATGCCGATGGGGGATTCCTTGTCGAGTGAGCCGGAGAAGTGGTCGATGATCTCGCCCACCACTCGAACCACATTCTTGGGGGTGGACTTGGACGGCGTCGCGATGCGGTGACGGTCGGCGGCGAAATCGCCCTTCGTCAGGTCCACGGGGGCGCCCTTGACGCCCGATCCCCCGATGTCGATGCCCAGCACAGTGCTCATTGCTCCAGTCTAGGGGCAGGGCGCACCCCGCTTGAGCCACGCCGGGCAGCGCGAACCGTCTGGCTGCAGCCTCAACGCCCTGCGTTGGGGGAGGGCTCCTCGACCACCTCGACGGGGGCGGCATTCGTCGCGAAGGCGGCGTCCACCTCGTCCAGGCTCCTCGGAACAGCGCCTTGGTTCCTCTCGTCCAGCACGTACTCCACCGAGGGGGTCCGGATCGGCTCGGTGGGGGCCACCGCCTTGAGGCTGAAGCCCAGGTTGTAGAGCTCCTCGAAGTAGCGCTTGCTCTGCAGGCTCATCAGCGACTGCACCAGCAGCACGAAGAAGAGCACCGACGACCCGACGGCCATCCCGTGCCAGCCCAGGTGCCCGGTGGCGGTCAGCACCAGCGCCACCAGACCGAAGACCAGGGCCGGGATCAGCGGTACCCAGAAGGGGCGCCACAGGTAGCCATTGATGAGCTGCCGGTAGGTGGTCATCCGGCTGGTGGTGCTGGTCAGCGCCGAGCGGCTCACCCGCGTCTCAAGACCGGCCCAGTTCAGCGTCGCCGGGATCTCGATGATCCGGGCGCGCAGGATCTGCGCCTTGTAGATGATCTCCACCATGATGTCGGGCCCCTCGGCCTTCAGCGACATCGAACGGATGAAGGGACCGTCGTAGGCGCGCACCATGCCGGTGAGGGTCTTGATGTCGTGGTAGCTGGTGAAGTTCAGGAACTTGTTGGCAGCCTGGCTGCGCACCGCCAGCGGCTTGGGCACCCGCACCGAGGCGCCGCCCTCCATGTACGGGGAGGCGATCACGACGTGCGGATGGCTCTCTGCCCAGGCGTCGATCAGCCGCGAGATGTCATCGATCGAATAGCTCAGGTCGCAGTCGACCGCGAGGACCACGTCGCCATTGGACGCCTGGATCCCGGTGCGCATGCCGGCGCCCAGCCCCGCATTGCGTCGGTGGGACAAGATGCGTACCGGGGTCTGGATGGTGGCAGCGGCTCGAGTGGCCTCGCCCAGGGTGTCGTCATCGCTGCCGTCGTTGACGACGATGATCTCCCACGCGAAATCCGTCTTCTGCCGTGCCAGCTCGTCGAGCGCCCGCAAGGTGCTCCCCACGGTGCCCTCTTCACGGAAACACGGCAGTACGAACGAACCGGTGGCGCGGGTCTGCTGCGCTCCGATGCCTTGCACGGTGGTCATGCTGAATCCCCCAAGAAATCTGTGGGTCCCCCGGGACCCGTCGAACCAAACCTAGGCAGTGTCCGTGGCCTTCCGCAGGCTCCGGACGGCGGCTGAGAGCCAAACTTCAGCCGGTGGACAGGCGGTGTGTCGCAACGGTGCGAGTCATGCTGCCTCACGACGCACCAGATGGGCGGTGGCCAGCAGCGCCGCCCCCAGTCCTACCACGGCGAAGATCGCGGAACCCGGGCGTGGATGCTCCTGCATCAGCCACAGACCGACCGCGCCGGGCAACAGGGTCTCCACCAGGTACATCGGGCCCAGCACCGGGGTGGCGTCGTGGGCGGCCAGCCCACGAGTCATGTGGACCTGGCCCAGCACGATGCCGAGCCCGGTGAGGAGACCCACGATCCAGTTGGCCAAGGGCAACTGCCAGAAGAACCACAGCGGATGGGCCGCGTCACCGATCAGCAGACGCGCCCCGATGGCCCCGAAGGAGAAGCACAGCCCGGCGAGCAGACCGGCGCCCAAGGGACGGACGGGGAGGATGAGGCCCACCACGCCGAGCACGGCCAGAATGCCAAGCAGCACCATCAAGGTCATGCTGATCGGTACCGCTGGGCCCGGCAGGGTGGCGCTGGCCAGCAGGGCGAGCCCCACCAGCAATCCCGCCAAGGCTGTCCAGTCGCGGCTGGTCATGCGTTTGACTCCACGAACGTGCTGCAACAGGGCCGTGACACCCAGCCCCAGGCTGGCGGTGCTCTGCACGATCAGCAGGGGCAGGCTGCGGCGGGCGAACAGCGTCAGGAAGAAGCCTGCGGCCTGGAGGACCGTGCCGGTCCACCAGGTGCGGGAACGCAGCGCTCCACCCTCGTCGCGCGATCCACTGTGCAGCTGGGCTCCGGCAAAGCCGTAGGCCAGCACGCCCAGTAGCAGCGCCGTGGCGCTGAAGATCATGCCGAGTGCTCGTCGTCCGCGGTGCGCTCGGAAGGCCAGCGGCTGTTGATCTGCTCGACGATCCGGGCACTGACCTGCTCCGTGCGGTACGGGAAGTCACGCTGCGCCAGGTCTTCACGCCAGCGTTCAGCGTCCTCCCAGGCCTGCACCATCGCCGTCACCGGGTCATCGTCGCCCAGCAGGCGGCACCATCCGTCGAGCAGCTCGGGGCGCTCGGTGGAGTTGCGCACCACCAGCAGGGGCCGGCGGAACAGGCATGCCTCCTCCTGCACGCCACCCGAGTCGCTGATGAGCAGGCCGGCGCTCTGCTCCAGGGCCATGAACTCGCGCGGAGGCAGGGGCTCGGTCACCTGGATCTTGCCCAGCTCGTGCTTGATGTCCCAAGTGGCGATGTTCTTGCGCGTGTGGGGATGCAGTGGGAGCAGCACGGTGGTTCGTTCGGCGACGGCGGCGAGCCCGCGCAGCAGACTGACCAGCTTGTCCCGATCGTCGACGGTGCCGGCCCGGTGGATCGTCGAGAGCACGTACTGGTCTGCCTGCACCTTGTGGCGGCGCAGGATCCCGGCGCGTTCCTCGTCGTCGACGTCGAGCGTGGACAGCGCATCCGCCAGGGTGTTGCCGGTGAGCGAGATCCGCTCGTCCTGCACCCCTTCGCTGCGCAGCTGCTCCACATTGGCCTGCACCGGGGCGCAGCACAGCTGTGCCACCTGGTCCACCAGCACCCGGTTGATCTCCTCGGGCATGGTGCGGTCGTGGCTGCGCAGCCCGGCTTCCACGTGCACCACCGGGATGCCCAGCATGTTGGCGGCCAGTGCGCCGGCCAAGGTGGAGTTGGTGTCACCCTGGACCACGACGGCCCGCGCCGGGTGCTGCACCAGGTAGCGGGTGAGTTCCTGCAGGGCCAGCCCCACCTGCTCGCCGCGGGAGCGGCCCCCGATGGCGATGTGGTCGGTGACCGCGACGCCGGCCAGGTCGCTGAGCACCCGCCCCCACATGCTCTCGTCGTAGTGCTGACCGGTGTGGATCACCGCCGCGTCCTCGCCCAGCGCACGGATGATGCCGGCCAGCTTTATGGCCTCGGGGCGGGTGCCGAGCACCACCAGGACCTTGTTGTCGATGTGGCTCACTGCTGTCCTCAGTTCTGGGTCTGGGCGGGGTGGACCTCACGGCCGCGCGACAGCACGTCGGTGCTGCGCTCCTGCACCGGGATGCCCTTGATGCTCTCGGCGTGCTCGGCCAGGTTGACCAGGCGGTACTGCTTGCCGAAGGCCTCCAGGATGAAGTCGAGCATCTCGGTCTTCTTGCCCAGCGGCATGTTCATGCCGGGGAAGAATTCCAGGCCGGGCGCGTCCTTGCCGTCCAGCAGGTCGAGCGGGTGCAGCAGCAGGCTCGGCTGGGTGCCGGTGGCCTTGCAGAAGGCGAGGGCGGCCTTGATGTAGGCCTTGGCCACGGGCATCGAGTAACCCGAGAGGTAGATCACGTAGGAGGCGTGGATCGGCACCCGGGCCATCGGGAAGACGGTCACGGGAACCTCGGTGAGCTGCACGGCCGGGCGCGTCTTGCCGTCCACCTCACAGCAGGGAGCCTTCCAGGTGAAGGGCTTGTTGGGCAGCCCGGCATCCCACAGCGAGCCGAACAACGCCTTGCGATCCTCGCGCTCAGACTTGGTGAGGTCCTTGTTGGTGCGCAGGTAGTACTGGCGGGCCAGCGGACCGATCCAGGTGGCGAGCACCGAGCAGTCATAGTCGTAGTCCAGCTCCACCAGGGCGCGCATCAGGTCGGGGCTCATCGCGAAGCCGGGCGCGCGGAAGCCCCGGGGCTTCGGGGCGCCAGCGGCCTGGATGGCATCCTCGGTGCGCTTCAGCTCGTCGCGCAGCTGCTGCGGGCTGTACAGGTGCAGCCACGGCTCGTGCTCGTAGGAGTGGGAGCCGATCTCACAGCCGTACTCGGTGAGCGCCTGGACGAAGTCCGGGCCATCGGCCGCGGCGGCGTCGGCGCCGACGACGAAGACCGATGGCTTGATCTGGTGCTTGCCGAAGCTCTCGAGCATCCGCTCGGTGAGGATGGGCAGGTAGCTGGGGCGCTCCACCCAGTCGGCGTCACCGTGGGTGCGCTTGTAACTCCAGAAGTTGTCCGCGTCGAGTCCGACGCTTGCCAGCGGCTTGTTCATTTGGTTCCCCCGTTGATCTGCGCCAGGGCCTCGTTGGCCATGGCGAGGGAACCCTCGACGTTCAGGGTCCCCGTGGTGTTCTGTGCCGTGCTGACGACGTGGACGCCGGGCACGGAGGTTTCGTATCCCAGGGGTTTCCCCGCCCCTGGCAATGGAAGCGGCACGACGTGGCGTGCGCGGTTGATGCTGCTTGCCAGTACATCGAAGGTCTGGTCCGGGAAGCACTGTTGCAGACCGTCCAGCAGACGTTCTCTCAGCCGCTCGTCAGACTCGTCGAACCATTCGTCGTCGCTGGCGCAGTAGTGCGGCAGGTAGACCAGCTTGCCGCCGCCGGTGGCATCGTCGGCCATCAGGGCGTGCATGCCGATGACGCCGGTCAGGCCCAGGTCGTCGATCAGGTAGGTGATGTAGGAATCGTTGGGAGCGTGGTCCAGCACGAAGCTGCCGCACACCACACCCAGGTAGGGCGCATCGGTGAGCTGACGATGCTCCACGGCGCTGAGCTGGGGCAGCAGTCGCGACGCGACGGGCCCCGGCGCGGTGACGAAGACCCGATCGGCGGTGAGCGTGCGGCCGTCCTCCAACGTGACTGTCACGGCGCCGTCGGCGGAGTCGATCTCCGTGGCATTGGCGCCGGTGAGTACCTGGCCACCCAGCTTCTCGACTCGTTCCTGCATGGCGGCGAAGACCGGGCCATAGCCTTGCGGCAGGATGCCGAAGCGATCGCCGGCGCCCTTGAGGCGGGCCTGCACGAGGCGACGGAAGGTGCTGACCATGAAGGTGGCCGAGACCTTGTCTGCCTGGGTGCCGAGCTTGGCGCGCAGGATCGGGCCCCAGAAGGCGTCGAGAGCGGACTTGCCGGCGGTGCGACCCAGCCAGTTGATCGCCGTCATCCGGTCCGCGAACTTCATCGGCAGCGCCAGGGAGGCGGCGATCGAGGCGCCGATGCGCGCCCGGTCGCTGAGCTTCAGCATGGGCAGGGTGGCCATCTGGCCGAGGCTGCTGGCCGGGTACTGCTTGCCCTGCTCGATGATCTCCGCAGGGGCGCTGGTCCAGCGGATGGTGTCCTTCAGGCCCAGCTCGTCGAGCAGGCCGAGCACCAGCTCGTCGGACTCCAGGATGACGTGGTAGAACCGGTCCACCTCGAAGCTCTGGCCGTTGACGGTGAACGTCTCGGTGGCGGTCAGCCCGCCCAAGCCCGGGTTCTTGTCAATGAGGGTCACCTGGTGCCCCTGCTTGGCGCCCTGGAGCGCAAGGTGGCTGCCCGTGGCCCCTCCACCGACAATGATCCAGTTCTCGGTCATTCGTTCCCCCAAACGCGACGACTGCTGACTATGAGCCTATGCCAGCGGGGAACCGTTCAGTCGGCGAAGGTCGGTCTGACTACCGTCTGAGGGGTGTCATTTCAAGGAATCCGCAGCTTGGAGCTGTTTTCCTGTACTACGGCCACCGTCCCTAGGCAGAAGACGATCAACAGCGAGGCTGCGTCTAGGAGATCTCCGCCGAGCGGGGAGAGACCCAGCAATCCCGTGATCCGATGGAGGTGCATCATCGGCACGAAGGCGAAAGCCAAGGTGAGCCAAGACAAGACCACACCCCTAGTCAGCGCCAACGACGCGGCCGCTGCTGCGGAGATGGTCACCAGGGCGATGTCATAACTAAGGTGCACAGGCAGGAGATAGATCGCTGCGGGGATCACCAAGGCAGCCAGCCGAGGTGCAGGACGGCGGTACCAGATCAACAGCAAGCTGCTCCCGAACAGCATCATGGAGATCAGGGCGGGGACTGGGCCGGGGTGCTCTCCCATGATTCGGACCGCGAGCCCGGCTATGTCCACGCGGTGACTGTTTGCGGCCAACAGCCCCGTGGGCGCATCAGGCGACGAAGCGTGGCGGGTGACACGGATGATGGAGCCGATGAAACCCGAAGGACCCCCCGCTGCAACGACACATGCAATGAGGGCTGGAAGGGCGGACGCCACTGCCAACACCAGGCCACGAGCGACGGTGCGCCATTCACGCAGCGCCAGCAGGAAGAGGAGAAACGGGACGCCGAACTGGGGTTTGAGGACTGCCAGCGCGATGCCAATCGCGGGCTTCCAACCACGTTCACCATCGGGATGGTCCAGTGACACGAGGGTCAGGGCGATTCCAATGACCACCAAGAAGCTCGAGCCCATACCGCGAGCGGGAAACCAGATCTGGAACCAGATCGCCAAGAGAGGCGCCGCTATGCACGCCCAGCGAGGTACCGCCCAGCGGGCAAGCATCCGGGCGAAAAGGAACGATATTCCTGTCATGGCTAGCAGGTACACCACTGCTGCCCACTTGTGGGGCATCCAGCCGATCGCTGCTGAGATCAGCAGCCATGCGGGAGAGTAGGGGTCAAACTCCTGAGCCCATGGGTGGGCTGCAAGGTAGGGAACGGGGTCGTATGGGTTGCCGCCTTGCCACAGATAACGCCCTGGGACAACGACTAGGTCGCGGAAGTCCAGCAGCGTTCCTCCCGGCTCACGCCAGTCGACGCCCAGAGGCTTTGCGTTTGTGACAAGGTTGTGGATGTTGATTCCAGCGGCAACAGCTGCGAGTACCCACAGGATTTTTTGGCCCAAAAGGAATCGTGATGACGATGAGGGCCGAGGGCAGTGCACGCTGCTCATGAGCATTCAATCCAATCGGCGTGGTAGCTGAGATCTTGTACAAGGGGTTTTGCCACGATCGGAGACGTCGCTTGGAGATGGCAATCAGGAGTCGCGCCAAGCTGGACAGAGACTCTCCCAGGCCGCGCCGGACGAAGCTCCACATGCGTGCCTGCGGGCGCGACGTACTCGTAAGACTCTTCCCCAACTGTGAGCCGCACCTTCTCCTCGTGAGGGAGAAATGTCACCACTTCGACTTGGTTTCGGGGGCGAACCGCAGCGCCCCCCAGCGTTGGGTGCATGCTGCGAGAGGCACGTGTGGCCTTGGCTCCAGGCTGATGTGGACGGTATGTGAGCACAACCTGACGCGCCCGTTGGGGCGAATCACCATCGCCGACATCGGCAAGACGGCGGATCATTGCAAGCCAAGCTCCCTGGTTGTTGCGAGACGGGGCGAGCTGGGTTCCTTCTGCATAGTCATTCCAGGTGATGAGCTGTGTCCATTCCGCTCCGTGGTCATGTGCTGCGGACCAAGATTGGCGCAACGTCGCGGTGTTCTCAGCCTCCGCATACAGACCCGACGTAGGGCGGACATCCTGGGCTGCCACTGGGGCGATCCACTCCCGGTCGAGATCACGGACCCGCTGTGCTGCTTCACCCTGTTTGCTTGCATCGCTCGGGGTACGTCCTCCCCACGTGCCGATGGCCTTGGCCAAGGGGGCGACAGAACTGATGTTCTGGGAGGAAGAATCAACGAGAGTTGCATGGAAGTCGACCGGGCTCCCGGTCTTCGCTTCGAGGGTGGAGATGACATCGCGCCACCAAGTCATCTCCTTCTTCTCCGTGGCGAAGCTCGCAAGCACGGGCGCCTCGCCACTGGCTTGCACTGAGGGGTGGGCGAAGACGGGCGCCAGGCGACGGCCAACCTCGTCAGGGGGCAGCTGGCTGAACTCGGTAGTGGCGTCGATAGTGGGAACGATATGGAAGTTGACTTCGTCCGCGGCACCGAGGAGTACTTGGAAGCGATCCCATTCAGGGCCCGAGACATTCTGGAGATTCACCATGAAACCGCTGATCCCAGCCGACTGTGCCGTCTTGATCTCGTGCAGGTAGTTCACCTTGATGAAATCACCCTGCTTCGGGCCCCCATTCAGCGGTCGGTCACGCAAGTAACCGCCAGCCAAACGATGTTTTCCGTTCTCGCCATTCGGATCGAGCCACTCCTTGGCGTAGTAGTCCTGCCCCTCGGGCTTGTTGTCGAGGGACAAAGGGAACTGGAGCATGTAGTGGGCGAGCAGAGTGGGACGTTTTCGAGGCGGGGGAGCGTCGTCCTCCGAAGGACCTTCAGAGCAACCGCTCAATACGAGACCGACGACAAGCGCGAGAGCAACCGCCTTGCCCCACGTCTGCTTCCAATTGATGGCCACTTCAGGCGATGGCGCGGCTGGAGCGGGGTTTTTCCGTCCTGCTGCGCATGCGGTCCGCGAGGATGGCAGCGATCATTCCCAAGGCCGTGCCGCCCACAACTCCGAGACCGAGCAGCAGGGAGGTACTCGGCCCGGCACCTACAAGAGCCGGCGTTGCGGGAGTCAGGATGTCAGCCTTCAGGGTGCCCATGTTCTTGACCTCGAAGGTCGCGAGTGACGGGATGTGCTCCTGGAACTGGCTTGCCACCTGATTGCAGATGTCCGATGCCTGCTGGGGATCCTCTGCAGAGCAGGTGATCTCCATGACTGTGGAGTCGGTGGTGGTGGATGCCTTGATACGCGAGGCGAGTTCGTCAGTACTCTCCGTGAGCTTCAGGGTGTCCACGACCGGCTGGGTAACCTGAGGCGAGACGACGACGGATTCGTAGGACTTCATCTGGTCTCGCACATAACCGGCTCCCTGAGCCAGGTCGGTGACCGACTGGACGCGATCCAACGCTACGTAGAGGGTGGCCGTCGACTCGTACGTGGTCTTGCGCGCGGCCGAGTAACCGAGTGCTGCCAAGACGCTCACCAGCACGACCGCGAGGACCACATACCAGTTGCGACGTAACGCCTGCCAGTACTCAGACACCATGATGAATCTTCCCCCAAGATCAAGAATGCTGGAGCATCGCCGTTCGTAGGAACGGCATGCAGCTCCACACACTATCTCCGACTGGGCTGAGGCCCACGTCGACTGGGGAGGTACACAGGTGGGTCTCAGCCTGGCGTCTAGCCGCTTCCGTCACTGGTTAGACTGGCGACGATCTTCGCCCGAGTGCGGTGCGTCTCAACAGTCTGGAGAAGTCGTGAACCCCGTCAGGAGTAGTACGCGTCGCGCATTGTTGCCTCTTTTCGGGCGCGGGCAGCGATCAGCTCCTGTGCTGGGAATGGTTGTTCTGATTTTATTGGGGTTGGTGCTGCCGACGACAGTCATCGCCTTGACCCGGGGCGGATGGAATAGCGGTCAGCCCATCCTTGCCGTCGCTGTCATGGTACTGGCAGCCATTCGTTTTTCCGACATCTTGTGGTCCTCGAGAGTGCATCCGCACGAGATGATTTTTTGGCTCTTCACCTACGTTTTTTTAGGGATGGCGCCTCTGGTTCAAATTCGTGAGCGTGTCACTCTGGAAACCACTCCAAATGTAGATCGAGACCTATACGTCAGAGCATTCCTAGTTGTTCTGGTCGGCTGTCTGGCGTTCATTGCTGGGGCCGCCCTCAAGTCTGCCCGGGTAGCGAGAGCTGATGGCGGTGTTTCTCCATCGTCTGCCGCGAGTGTCGTAGAGTACTCGATGCCGAAGGTTCGACTCTTGCTTCTGGGTGCTACGGCTGCCACCGGGTTCTACCTGCTCAAGTTGGGTGGAATTGGTGCTCTCTTCATGTCGCGCTTCGAGCTGTCCGACCTTTTGGAAGTAGCGTTTCCCGAGACCTTCCAGGCGACGATAGTCGCTGCCGCCTCAAACATGGGTCTTCTCGTATCCTTCTGCGCTCTGGTGTTGGCAATGCGCTCCCGCTTCAGGGGAATCCCCATGGCTCGCCTTGACATGGTGCTGATGTGGGTGGCTGGAGCAATGCTTCTGGTGGTGGTCAACCCGATCAGCAGCCCGCGCTATGTCTTTGGCACCGTGGCCCTTTCGTTCTTGGCTGTGCTTGGTGCACTTGACGTTCCCAAGCGCTTCAGGGTTATCTCACTGTTCGCCATGTCGGCCTTCCCGATTCTTTTTCCCATCCTTGACTCTTTTCGGGTGGAGACTTCCGGGGGGCTGGAGAAGGTCGCCCCTCTGGAGGCAATGCTTTCGGGGGACTTTGACTCGTTCTTCCAGATCGTCAATGGG
Organism: Luteococcus struthionis; assembly: GCF_048595755.1. Classification (GTDB taxonomy): domain Bacteria; phylum Actinomycetota; class Actinomycetes; order Propionibacteriales; family Propionibacteriaceae; genus Luteococcus. The sequence goes on along the minus strand of NZ_CP184360.1, from coordinate 536,793 downwards.
GTGGAATACGTCGAGGCTGAAGGCGCTGCTAATGGTCGACAGCTGCTTGGGGTTCTTCTATTCGCTGTCCCTCGCAAAATATGGCCAGAAAAGCCCGTGGATACCGGCATCTTGCTTGCCAACTTCAAGGGGTACGACTTCACGAACCTTTCCGCACCTCTATGGTGTGAGTTTTTCGTGAACGGGGGATGGCTCTTCTTGGTTCTTGGAATGTTCTGTGTCGGGTATCTGCTCCGCCATCTCGACCTTGAGTGTCAGAGAAGTCTCGCCATCTTCGGACATCTTCCGCTCTTGGCATGCATTCTTCCGTTCTATATGCTGATCCTCCTCCGCGGATCGCTTCTGCAGGCCACTGCGAATTTGTTCATCATCCTGTTGTCGGTGGCCTTTATTCGGCGCTGGCGGAGGAGGGATGACTCCAGTCTGCAAGCCGTCTGAGACGGGATAATTCCAGTGAGGTTGCCCCAGGTTCCACGTATGGGGCAACCCCACTGCTTTGGCGTATCAGCGAAGGCTGGACGATGCGACGTACTGCAGGTCCTGAACTGCGGGAGAGGAAGTCACCGTGTCGTCGGACTTGACTGCGGTCGTCTGCTGGCCGTCTCGCGAGACCGAGGCGCTCACCGTACCCATCTCCAACGGGAGCGTGTGGACACTGACTCCAGCTGGCGCGGGCCACGTCTTGGTTCGGCCTCCGACGGTGGCCGTGACATCGCCCGGAGCGGTCAGAAAAGCCATGACCTCAACCTGGTCCACCGCTCTGGAGCTGTTGTCCCTCAGTTCCATGAGAGTGGACTGGCCCGCCGTGGGCTGCGCGGACGCTGGCTGCTTGCGGTGTGTCAGGACCAGTGAGTCGCGGGTGATGGTGGGCGTGGAGCCAGTCTTGAATTTCGAAAGGTAATAGGCGCTCGCGTCCAAGAAGGCCCAGCCATGCTCTTGGCTGGGGGCAAAGGCTGTCCCCTCGGAATAGTCGTTCCAAGTGGTCATCTGGACGTAGTCAGCTCCTTGGTCAATGGCGAGCTCCCAAGACTTGCGAAGCGTGGCAAGGTTGACCGACTCGTCATAGATGCCTGCCGTGGGTCGTTGGTCCTGCACGGCGACAGGCTGCATCCACTTGAGGCCTAGCGCCTTGGTGCGCGGCCCGTACACTTCGTGGACATTGGCAGGGCTGCGGCCACCCCACATGGAGAATCCGTAGGAGATCTTCGCGAAGCTCTCGGGGTCGGAGGGCCAGTCGATGAAGGTCGGCATGAAGGCAACGGCTACGCCGCGCGCCTCGAGGGCGGCAATCGTGGCCTGCCAGTAACTGGCGTTCTTCAGGTCTGCGTAGAAGGGCGACAACATGAGGCGTCCATCATCCAGACGATGTGCGGAGGGGTGGTCGGCCACCTTCTTCACTAGATCTGCCATCTGGTCGGGCGGGAGCCAGCCGATGGTCGTCATGTCCGGCATTGGAACGATGCTGAACCCGCCCTCGGCATCGGCGGCCCGCAACATGCTCTCGGCCTTCTTCCAATTGATGCCGTCTACGTCCATCAGGTTCAGGGTCCACCCATCGATGCCTCCCTGCTTTGCCTGCTGGATCTCAGTGCGGTGATCTGCCAAGACGTAATCGCCATCGATCGGCTTCCTGGGCAGGGGACGGTCTCGCAGGAGGCCACCAGAGGCCGCAAACTTACCCCCTTCTCCGGATGCCTTGAGGTAATGAACGCTGTAGTAGTCGCTATCTGCTGGCTGGTTGTCGATTGAGATGGGGTAAGGCGTGAAGTAGTGGGCGAAGACCTTTCGGCCATGGGAACTCTGTGCGGTCATGCTGAAGCTTCTCGTATCCCCCTTCGAGTCCACGCCGGCTGTGGGCATGGTGGCGGGGGCGGTTGGCGTGATGCTTGAAGAAGTGTTTGCGGGAGCCTCTGCTGCTTGCGCAGAGGTCTGCACGAGGCCGCCTCCAACAGCTAAGGAGGCCAAGCAGAGCATGGACGTGACGAGGTGGGCGCGCGTTGCACGCAGGCATTGGGTTGACATGATTTCCTTAGGAGGTGTAAGGCGACCCCGTGATCGCGCGACAACCTTAACCTGAGGATGTGCTGATGCCAAACTTCAGGAAATTCCAAGGAAACGGTGTTATTGAAGCCCCCTCCGGGGGGCACTTGGACAATCGTGGGGGATCGGATCTGACTCTGGCATCGCCCGAGCGGGGCGGCGCAGTTCGCGTCGGTAGGCGATCGCGTATCCGATCACCCAACCGCTCATCGTGACGAGTGCGGTGGTCAGCATGCTGACCCCGATGGGATCGCGCCACGGAATGACATGGTTCACGGTCCAGGGGAGACTGATCAGCACCGTGAGGACAACCACGGTGAAGCGAATCAGTGCCCCAAACCTCTGGTAGCCGAGCGCCAAGGTGGCTGCGTTCACCGCAGCGATGGCGGTGCCGAGGATGCCGTTCACCGCGACGATGAGAGCGATCCGGGGAAGATCCGGGTGGGAGACCTTTGCGATGTAGATCATCGCCGGGATGCCGATCATGACGTAGAACAGGACCCCAAGGCCCAAGGCCGCGGTAAGACGAAGCGTCTTCCGGTTCAACGCTCGCAGCCCGGCACGGTCCGCGGACTGCCAGGAATCCAGGCTGAACGCGGTGAGGATCGTAGTGAAGATGATGTTGAGTGGACCCATGGCGGTCTGCAGGATGCGGTAGGGGCCAGCTGAAGTGTTGGCAACGTAGAGCGTTGCAACGAAGAACGGCAAGAGCGTGGCAAAGGAAGAGAAGGCTGCGTCGAGGGCTCCCCATCGGCCGAAACGCCAAGTCTCCGCCAATGACTGCGCGGGCAAGGTGCCAACTTCGCGGTTCCGGGACAGGTAGGACAGACCAATGGCGAGGGCTGCCCCAACCGCGAGGGACCAGAAGAGAAGGATTCCGGAAGCCGTGCTGGGTAGACGCCCGCTCAACAAGCCCACTGTGATGATGGCAAGCGCGGCGATGTCGGCGATGAGGGCCCCTTGCGTCTGGTCGCGGCTCATGAGCACTGAGCGCAAGCCATCTTGGGCAAGCAAGGCCGTGGAGCAAACTGCAAGCGTCGCCCACCACTGGATGTGGCCAACTCCATTTCGCGGAATCAGCACCGCCATGAGTGCCGCGACCGTGACTGCTACCGACGGTGACAGCAGCCCGACCCAGCCAAGTGGAATCCTGGCTTTCCCGGTCTTGCGCTGGGCTGCCATCGCCGGGCTCCAGATCGCCGTGCGGACGCTCTGGGTCAGCATGACCAAGACCAACTGGGCCAAGGAGAAGGAGTCGAGCGGGCCGGCTCCAAGGGACCGAGAAGCCGCGATCACGACGATGACATTGGTCAGCGCGGTCACAGCCGTGTCGAAGAGCAACAGGGCATTTCGACCGCCCATGCGCCCGATGGGCAACTTCTCCAGCAGCTTGGCCATGCGTCGAATCTCCCCCGAGTTGATGTGGCCGTCAGCTACGAGGCCGTCGTCGAGCATAGGTGTTGGCTGAAGAGATCCCCAGTCTGAGCGGGGCCATCCTCAGCGGCCCCATAGGGTTAGGGCATAGCATTTGGGCAATCGATGACGGGGGAGTCGAAATGACCGAGCATGCCCGCCTCTTGTGGGTCACGAATCTGGCGGCGCCGTACCGTTTGCCGGTCTGGGAGTCTCTTGGGGAACGTTGCCAGCTTCGCGTCGGCCTTCTGGAGAGCTCGGCGCGATTGGCACGGGACACCGCCGCGAACCGGGGGGCGGACTGGGGGCGTGGCGTAGCTTCCGCCTACGAGCAAGTGGAGTACTCAACGGTGCGCGTCGCTCGAGGCGAAGACCGTCATTACACCTTGACGTCAGCCGGAGCCCTCAGGGACGTCGCACGTGCAGATGCCGTCCTGTTGGGGGGATGGGATTCCCCGGCCTATTGGCAGCTCCTGGGGCAGGCAAAGCTCATGAGGAAGCGCACCATCGGGTTCTACGAGAGCACTCTGGCCAGTCAGGGGCGGCGGACCGGCCTCATCGCCGCCGCGCGGGCGCGTTACTTTCGGGCAATGGACCGGGTCGTGGTGCCCGGTGTAGCCGCCCAACAGGCTGTCCGGTCCATGGGGGTGGCGCCGGAGCGGATCCTCACGGGATTCAACGCCGTTGACGTCGAGGCGTTCGCGGCTGCGTCTGGGCGGCGGGAAGATTCTCCAGGGCATCGGTTCCTCTACGTGGGGCAATTGATTGCCCGCAAGAACGTCGAAGGGATCGTGAGGGCTTTCGCTGCCATGGCAGGGCCGCAGGACACGCTGACTTTCATCGGGAGGGGCGAGCTTCACGAACGGTTGGTCGAGGTGGCCGACAAGAGCGGCGTGTCTGATCAAGTCACCTTCGTCGACTACTTGCCTTATGCAGACCTTCCGGCCGAGATGGCCAAGCATGACACCTTGGTGTTGGCCTCCCATGTGGAGGTCTGGGGTTTGGTTGTCAACGAGGCGCTGGCGTGCGGCCTTCAGGTTGTCGTCACACGGAACTGTGGCGTTGCGCCATCTGTGTCCGAGATGCCAGGGGTCTTTGTGGGGCCGCTGGAGGAACTAGAGGGCCTGATGAAGACCGCGCAAGAGAAGTACTCGGGGCACATCGAGTTTCCGCCAATTCTTGAACATACGCCCGAGGCTTTCGCCAGTGTGTTCGCTGATGCTTTGGAGCAGGTGACCAAGCCTCTTGCTTAATGGCACGGTCACCTCGAACTGATTCTGGGGGATGAAGTTATGAGTAAGGCAACACAAGCACGCCGACATTTCAGGCGCTTGGCTGAGTTCACCGGCAAGGGCTACGACAAGGGGCGGCCAGCCGCCGTCTGCGCAGCTTGGGCACTGGTCGCCGAGCCGCTCACGCGCTCGATCGCCTGCCCGCCATCTGTGAGGGTCAAGGTGCTTCGAGCCTTCGGCGCCCAGATCGGCGAGAACGTCAATATCCGAAACGACGTGCGTATCCACTGGCCGTGGAAGCTGACCGTGGGTGACAACACCTGGATCGGGGTGGGTAGCTATCTGCTCAATCTGGAGCCGATCACGATCGGTGAGGACGTCTGCATCTCCCAGCAGACCTTTCTGTGCACCGGGAGCCACAAGGCCGACGACGTGGCTTTCGAGTTCGACAATGCACCGATCGCCGTGGAGGACGGAGCCTGGGTTGCGGCGCGAGCAACTGTGCTGCGCGGAGTGACGATCGGTCGAGATGCCGTCGTTGGTGCCACCGCACTCGTGTTCAAGGACGTTCCCGAAGGTGCCCGGGTCCTGGCACCGCGTAGCGAGGTCAAGGAGCCCCTGTCGTGAAGATCATCCAGATTGCCACCGTCATCACACCCGAGAATGCCTATGGCGGACCCACCACCGTGGCGTTCAACCATTGCCGGGCACTCATCGAAGCAGGGCACGACGTGACGCTCGTCGCGGGAGCGAGCGGTTTCGATGGGGCCCTGCCGACCACCTATCAGGACGTGCCAGTCAAGCTCTTCCCCGTTGTCCAGGCGCTGCCGGGTGCAGGTTTCGCGGGGATGGCAAGCCCGAAGATGCTGGCTTGGTTGCGCACGAATGCCAAGGACGCCGACGCAGTGCACGTGCACTTGGCGCGGGACTTCGTCACCTTGCCCGCTGCGGCCCTGGTGCAGAACTTGGGGATCCGTACTTGTGTCCAGACTCACGGAATGATCGACCCTTCCGACAAGTTGCTGGCCAAACCGCTTGATGCGGCGCTCACTCGACGAGTGCTGCGTGCCGCCGCGCGGGTCTTCTTCCTGACCCCCGTCGAACGGCAGGGGGTCATTGACGTCGCCGGTCCCCGGATTCGCGTGGAGGAACTTCACAACGGGCTCAATGCCGACTCGATGCCGAGTCCGCGCGAGCACCAGCACATCACCGTGCTGTACTTGGCGCGGCTGCAGGCGCGCAAGCGCCCCCTGGTCTTCGTGGAGGCGGCCACGGAGTTGGCCCCCGAATTCCCGGACGTGCACTTCCGCATGGTGGGCCCGGACGAGGGGCAGGGGGACGAGGTTGCTGCCGCGATTGCTACTGCAGGTTTGGGAGAGCGCCTGCGCTGGGATGGCCCGGCGGACCGAGAGGGCTGCCAGGACGCGATGTCCACGGCAGACATCTATGTCCTCCCGTCTGTCGACGAGCCCTACCCGATGTCAGTCCTCGAGGCCTTGGCCGCGCGTCTGCCTGTCATCTTGACCGACACCTGTGGGCTTGCCCCAGCCGTCGCACGAGCCGATGCCGGCACCGTGACGACCCATGACCCAGCCGAGATCGCTCCCGCGGTTCGCAAGTACCTGGCGGATGCGGAACTGCGGCGGCTTACGGCAGACCGAGCCCAGAAGCTGATCCGCGACGAGTTCTCCATGGAGCCCATCGTCAACCAGCTCCTGACTGCTTACCGGGGGAAGTGATCGCGCGCCGCAGGGATTGGGGCTGAGTGCTTCCTGTGATCAGGCCGCCGGAAGCCCAACCCTGCCATGAAGTTGTCGGTATCGTTACGTTCGCTGACCACCCCTGCGGGGGAGGCAGTTTCGCACTCGTGGATCACTCATCGCAGTGATCCACGAGACCATCGGGGGATGGTGTGGCGTTGTGCCATGCCATAGGAGTGACTGCATGAAGATTTTGATCATCGGGGTGAACTACGCGCCCGAGATCTCGGGCATCGCGCCCTATACGACTGCGATGGCGGAGGGGCTCGCCAAGCAAGGCCATCAAGTGAATGTCATCACTGGTGTGCCGCACTACCCGCAGTGGAGCAACTACACCAACTTCACGGGGTTGACCCGCACGGAGAACATCAACGGCGTCAATGTGCGTCGGGTACGTCACGTCATTGGTTCGGGCGGCATGGGGCTCAGCCGCATTCTCCAGGAGCTCACCTTCGGCCTCGGCGCTGCACTCAGCCCTTGGCACAGGCCCGACGTGGTCATCGCGGTGAGCCCGGCCCTCATCAGCACGGGACTGCAGGTTCTTCGGGGACGACTCACCGGGATGCCGGTCACGGTGTGGGTCCAGGACCTCTACAGCAATGGGGCACGCGAGATCGGCGGCAGCAATGTCAAGGGTCAGGTGCTTGGGCGGGTGGAATCGACCATCCTCAAGGCCTCCGCTGGCGTGCTCGTGATCCACGACCGTTTCCGTCGCCACGTGGTCGCAGACCTTGGGGTGAAGGACGAAGACGTGTGTGTCTCCCGCAACTGGAGCCACATCAACGTCGACCTGGCCGCGGATCCGACGACGGTGCGTCGCAAGTACTTCGGTGACGCCCCGCTGGTGGCCATCCACACCGGCAACATGGGCGCCAAGCAGTACCTGGAGAACGTCGTCGAGGCTGCCCGGCTTGCCGACCAGCGCGGCTCTAAGGTCGTCTTCGGCCTGGTTGGCAACGGCTCGCGTCGCGAGGCGCTGGAGGAGCTCGGAAAGGGCATCGACCACCTGGTCTTCGTGCCCTCGTTGGACGATGCGGAGTACGCCGCCATGCTGCAGTGCGCCGATGTGCTCCTCGTCAACGAGAAGCCCGGCCTTCGTGAGTCAGCGGTCCCCAGCAAGCTCACCAGCTATTTCATCCAGGGCAAGCCGGTTGTTGCAGCCACCGAGCCCGACAGTGCCACCTCCGACGAGGTGCGCGCTGCCGGGGCGGGCCCAATCATCACACCAGGCGATCCGGCAGCACTGCTGGACGCCGTCGAGGACATGGCGGGATCGGTCAGCCGAGCCAGCCAGTACGGCGCCAGCGCTCGCCGCTTCGCGGTGGAGCACCTGTCGGCGGATTCGGCATTCCAGCGGGTCAGCACCTGGCTCGCCGGCCTGTCGGCCGTGCGTTCTCGCGTCAACACCAAGGAAATGGAGTAACCCATGGCCAAGAAGGCATTCATCACCGGCATCACCGGGCAGGACGGTTCCTACCTGGCCGAGCTGCTGCTCGGCAAGGGCTACGAGGTGCACGGTCTCATCCGTCGTGCGTCCACCTTCAACACCCACCGCATCGACCACCTCTACGAGGATCCGCACGAGGAGGACGTGAAGCTCACGCTCCACTACGGCGACCTCTCCGACGGTGCGCGCCTGGTGACGCTGATGGACGACATCCGTCCCGACGAGGTGTACAACCTGGCAGCCCAGAGCCATGTGCGCGTCTCCTTCGACGAGCCCGAGCACACCGCCGACACCACCGGCGTCGGTACCGTGCGACTGCTCGAGGCCGTGCGTCAGGCCGGAATCAGCCCGCGCTTCTACCAGGCCTCCACCTCGGAGCTGTTCGGCGCCACCCCGCCGCCGCAGGGCGAGGACACCCCGATGTACCCGCGTTCGCCCTACGGCGCCGCGAAGATGTACTCCTACTGGATCACCAAGAACTACCGCGAGGCCTACAACCTGCACGCGGTCAACGGCATCCTGTTCAACCACGAGTCGCCCCGTCGCGGTGAGACCTTCGTGACCCGCAAGATCACCCGCGCCGTGGCCGCCATCAAGGCCGGCAAGCAGGACAAGCTCTACATGGGCAACATCGACGCGATCCGCGACTGGGGTTACGCGCCCGAGTACGTCGAGGGCATGTGGCGCATGCTGCAGGTGGACGAGCCCGAGGACTTCGTGCTGGCCACCGGCGTCGGCTACACCGTGCGTGACTTCCTCAAGTTCGCCTTCGAGGCGGCAGACCTGGAGTGGGAGAAGTACGTCGAGTTCGACGAGCGCTACCTGCGCCCCACCGAGGTCGACGCCCTGATCGGCGACCCGAGCAAGGCCAAGGAGAAGCTGGGCTGGGAAGCCAGCGTGCTCACCCCGCAGCTGGCCAAGATCATGGTCGAGAACGACATGAAGCAGGTCGAGGTCGGCGGCAAGCTGTGGATCGACGCGGCCGTGAACGGTGCCGGTGAGGCACTGCCCGGCTTCAAGACCTGGAAGTGACGGCATGACGGGGCGGCGCTGGGAACAAACCCAGCGCCGCCCCGCCTCTCGTCGATTACATCAACCCACGGGGGATCACCACATGACCGAGTCCACCTACACACCCACCACCCTGGACCGTTCCGCCACCGTCTACGTCGCGGGGCACCGCGGCCTGGTCGGCGGCGCGATCCTGCGCAAGCTGCAGGACGAGGGCTTCACCAACATCGTCACCCGCACCCATGCGGAGCTGGACCTGACCGACCGCAAGGCCGTCTTCGACTTCTTTGCCGAGACCAAGCCCGTCTACGTCTTCCTGGCCGCGGCCAAGGTGGGCGGCATCTTGGCGAACAACACCTACCCGTACGACTTCATCAGCCAGAACCTGCAGATCCAGGTGAACGTGATGGACGCCGCGCTGGAGCAGGGCGTCGACCGTCTGCTCTTCCTGGGCAGCTCCTGCATCTACCCGAAGCTGGCCGAGCAGCCCATCACCGAGGACGCCCTGCTGACGGGCTACCTGGAGGAGACCAACGACGCCTACGCGATCGCCAAGATCGCCGGCATCCTCCAGGTGCAGGCCGCTCGTCGTCAGCACGGTGTGCACTGGATCAGCGCCATGCCCACCAACCTCTACGGCCCCGGCGACAACTTCTCGCCCAAGGGCTCCCACGTGCTGCCCGCCCTGATCCGCCGCTACGACGAGGCCGTGGCCAACGGCACCGAGGTGGTGACCAACTGGGGTACCGGCAGCCCGCGTCGTGAGTTCCTGCACGTCGATGACATGGCCTCGGCCTGTCTGCACTTGATGGAGCACTACGACGGCCCGCAGCAGGTCAACGTGGGCACCGGCACGGACACCACCATCAAGGAGGTGGCCGAGACCATCGCTGACATCGTGGGCTACACCGGCACGGTGGAGTGGGACACCAGCAAGCCCGATGGCACCCCGCAGAAGCTGCTCGACGTGAGCAAGCTGAAGGGTGAGGGTTGGCAGCCCCAGTACGATCTGCGTTCGGGTCTGGAGCACACCATCGAGTGGTTCCGCCAGAACAAGGACAACATCCGGGAGTGATCCCGAACCCACGACACGGGCCGCATCCTTCGGGATGCGGCCCGCGTTCGTCTCCGGGGCTTCGGGGAGTGTCTGGGCTCAGTCGGCCCGCGGCGGTGCCCAGAAGGCGTCCTGCTCCGGAGCAATCTCGGCAGCCACGGGATGGGACGCGGCGCCCTCATCGGTGGCGGGTGCCGGCGGTGGCCAGGCTCCGGTGGGGATCGGCGCCTGGGGCGTGGGCAGGGCGTCGAGAGCCTGCCGTTGCGCATCGCGGCGGCGAGCCTCACGGCACAGCTCCATCTCCTCCAGCACCAGACGGCGCGCCAAGCCCTGATCGAGCTCGTACAGGATGCAGGTGCTGAGGATGCCCGCAGTGGTGTCCACCTGCACATCGGCCAGACCAAGCCTGCGCTGCAGCGGCCCCTGCTTCAGGTGAACAGACTGCGCTCGCGCGTGATGAACGATCTTTGTCTCATGGACAAAGCCGCCATTGCACCCGACGATCACGTCGTCGGTCCGTCCCCAGCGGTAGCTCTTCCAGATGAAGGGATGGATCCGCCGCACCTTGCGATCGACGCCAGTCAGCTCCACGTCGGAGAGCCGGAAGCCGGGCCAGACCGCGTCGATCGCCAGCTCCACCTCCTGCCAGCTGCCCGCCGGGAGCAGGATGTCGCTGGCGCCATCCTCGGCGTCCTCGGATCCGTAACCGAGGACGTCCATGCGGACCCGGTACAACCCGAAGGGGCGCCACAGCTGGTGCTGGGTGATCTGGAGGCCCTGGATGCGGTTGGTGGGCAGCGTCTGGCTGACCAGACTGGTCATGCCGCGGGTGACCTTGAGGGCTTGGCCGGAGCGCACCAAGGAGTAGTTCCACTGCTTGATCACGTCTCTGCCGATCATGCTGATCAAGCCTGTGACAAGGGGAATCACGCCAACAAGGGCGCCGAAGTTCTCAAACCAGGCGATGCCGGCGATGCCCGCCAAGCTCAAGATCAAAGTGATCAGGAAGCTCGATGAGAGCAGCGTCGCCAGCACCAGGCGCTGTGATGGGACGGTCACCAGGACGTGTTCGTCGGCGGCCAGGTCGTGCATCACGTCGGCCGTGGCGCGCCCTGCGGCGGACTCGGCCACGGTCACCTGCCGGCCGTGGGCGCGGGCCACCAGGTAGTCGCGCATCTGGTAGGCGCGGTCACGGTTCAGGTACTCGATCGTCTTGCCGGCGCCGGCTCCCACGTCGATGCGCAACTGGGCCAGACCGAGCAGCCGCGCTGCGAAGGGCTGCACGACGTCGACCGACTGGATCTTGGTGAAGGGGACCTTGTCGGAATTGTGTTGGATGAAGTTGTGCTCGATGCGCACCTGGTGGTCATCGACGACGAAGCGCGTGAACCGCCAACTGAAGTAACCGAAGATCGCGGTGACCACCACGTACAGGCCGAGCAGGCCGCCGAAGAGCCCCAGATCCCGCAAGCCGATGGGATCCCCGCCCCTGCGCCCCAGGCCTTGGAGCACGTCCTGTCCCACCACGACGATGAGACCCACCAGGGCCATCCAGCCCTTGATGATGGGGGTCGCCGGGTGGGGACGTTCCATCAGGGGAGCCGTGGCCGCAGGGGCCGCCGGCGTCTCCTCGACGGGGTCGGGAGCGCCCGCTGCGGGAGGCTGCAGTGTGACGGGATCCACCGCCGCGCGATCCGTCGAGGCCTCCGGGGTGGATGCGTCTGATGCCAGGCGGCCAGGGGGCACCTCTTTGTCGACATATCCATCGAACGGAGGTGTCTGCTCGGGCAGTGCTCGTCGAGGCTCGCTCACAGGCCGACCGCCTGTTGCTCGCCGAGTTCACTCAACCGCTCACGCAAGGAGTCTGCCTCGGCCTGCGGCAAGCCCGGAATCGTGGCATCGGTGCCGGCGGAGGCGGTCTGAAGGGTGACGGTGGCCAACCCGTACCTGCGTTCGATGGGGCCGGAGTTCACCGTGACCACCTGCATGCGGCCGTAGGGCACCACGGTGAGGCGACGCCACATCAGCCCCTCCCGGATGTACAGGTCCGTGTCGCGCTCCGCATAACCCCAGATGCGGTAGACACGCCCCATCCGATGCCAGCGGTAGGCAATCCACCCCAGGCACAGCAGTGCAAGGGCAGCACCCGACCACCAGTGGTGGAACCATCCCAGTGCCACGCAGCAGGGCAGCAGAAGCAGCGGCCAGATGATCAAGATCATCAACCGTTTCATCTGCAGGTACCGGGGTGAGAGCGGCTTCCAGCTGTCCACGGGGGCGTCGAAGGTGTCCACGTCACCAATCTAGGGGTGGCTTGGAGCGATGTCTTGCGCCGGGTGGCTGCTCCGGGCAGCCGATGGTAGGGGTCAGCGCTGCAGACCCAGACGCTGGCCCAAGCCTTGGTATTCAGGGCCCATCACCTTGATGTCGGCCATCAGCACCAGCCCGCGCAGCACGACCGTGGGCGCGCCGGGCGGGGTGGGGGTCATGCCCTTCATCTTCACCTCACCGATGATGCAGGTGGTCTCGTCGCGCACGTTGACACCGGCGGGCACCTTGATCTTGATGTCGCCCAGAATGACCGGCAGGTTGATGATGCACTCCTGGGCATCGAAGGTGGCGTCGGTGAGATCGAACCTGGCGTCACCCATGACCACCAGACCAGTGGTGCGACGGTGCAGGCGCCAGCTGCCCTCCCGGCGCGCGGTGCTCAAGATCCCCACCAGATTGTCGGGCTGGTCACCGGCCCCCGCAGGGTCGACGACGACCCCGGATCGGTCGGCGCGGGCCACCGGCAGCATCTGGTCGGGGGCAGGCATCAGGTCATCGGTGAGCGGAGTGAGGTCGCCGAAGGTGCGAGCCGACCAGCACGCGTCGAGGCGCTCGGCGTGTTCCTCACGCGTGATCCGACCATCGCCGTAGGCCGTGTTCAGGACATCGGCGACGAGGTTTCGGTCTGCGTCGGAGCAGCGGATCTCAGGTGACGGGGTGCTCATGGCTCGACTCTAGGCAAGGTCCGTGCCAGACGCCGGCTTCCGGCCCGGACTCAGGGAACTCTCCGGGCCGGGGCCGGGGCCCGGCAAGCCTGTGGCTCACCAGCTGCCGTAGGAGCCCCCCGAGCCGCCGCTGCCCGCCCCGCCACCGCTGCTCCAACTGCTGGAGCTTCCGGAACTGGAACCGCCGTCACCGCTGAACCACGACGCGGGGCCGCTGGTGGGAGTGGGCGGAGTCCAATCGCGGTCCACGTGAAGATCGGTGAAGCTGCGCGTGAATCCGCGGTCGATGTCGGTTCCGCTGGCGACCCAGGCGATGACCTGGTCGGCTGCGGCAAGATCCACCTGCGGGGCGGGGAGCAGCTCGTCGCCGATGGCCTGCTGACAGACCCGGGCCCAGCGCTCGGCGCAGCCGAAGAGCACGGCCCACGGAAGGTACCCGGTGTAGATGTCCTCACCCTCCTGGAAGCGCAACTGGCTCGCCTCGGCGGTTCTCAGGTAGGTGCGGAAACCTTCGACCTGGTCTGTCAGGGCCCGGCCCTTGGCCGTGCGACGACGGGGTTGACGGCGCACCGCGAAGTTCTGCCCCTTGGGAACGGTCAGGAAGGGCACCAGCAGGGGCGCGAAGGCCAGCGCGGGAACCATCTGGCCTGCCACCACGATGATCAGCGTCGCCACGAAGCCGACAATGGCCCAGACCAGGACGTGTCCCCAGGGGGAGCGTTGCCCGGATGCGTCGGAGGTCTCCGCGGCGGCGTCGTCTTCCACGGCAGGGGCGTCACCGGTGTCGGTGGCGGGTGCGTCCTCCAGGCGCTTCTGGGCGGCCTCGCGGTAGCCAGTCCACCGTCCCTGCGACGGGTGCACCCAGCCCTGCCTCGTGGCCTGCTCCTCGACGTGGTCGGCCATGGAGGCGAAGGCCATCACCATCCGGTCGTCGTCCACGGCCACGTGGTCGGTGCCGGCGAAGGCGGCCTTGAAGGCCTTGGTGGAAGGCCCGTCATTGAGGTGGGTCTGACGCAGTGCGCGCATGCTGGCGGGCTGGTCGTTGTGCCCAGGCAGCAGCTCAATGGCCTTGTCACAGGCCAGACCGACGAGAGTTGCCGCCAAGTGGCGGGGTAGCGGCCGGCCATCCAGCAGAAAGCCCGCCTCGGCCAGTGACAGCGTCGGCGGAGTGAAGGCGACCGGGATCTCGGGGTGGTCATCCGGCCCGACGGCGGCATCCTGGCCGCCGGGAAGGGTGCCGGGAGCCAAGCCCCGGTAGCGGTCGTCGCCCGGGCTGCGAGGTGCACCGAGGAATCCGACCAACCAGCCGAGCGCGCCGAAGATGGCGGCAGCGACCAACCACATCCACCAGGTGCCCAGGTATCGCTGCACGAGCAGGGCCTCGGTGGGGAAGGTGTGTTGGTTGGTCTCCACGGTGCCCGCTTCCAGACGGGCGGCCACGGTGAGTTCCTGTCCGGCACGCAAGCGGTCCACCCGCGCGATGGCCGCAGTGCCCTCGACGCGTGCCTCGGTGCAGTTGCCGAAGCGAAGCCAACAGCCCGATTCCTTGGGCGGTTCGGGGGTGATGATGTGGGTGGTGACGTTGCTGGCCCACATCCGCGGGCCGCCCGCATTGATGCTGAACTCCACGTCGCCGTCGGTGGAGGGGCGCACGAGGCCCTCTTGTTCGTACTCCAGCACGTAGCGCGCCGTTGCGTCACGGACGGTCTGGTCTTCCGTGCCCAGCCGGATCCATTCCACCTCCGTACGCCCGTCGGTGCTGGTGGCCGTCGTGCGCTGGACGTCTGCGGGATGCCCCGAAGGGGAGTGGGCGTTCACTTCGGAGATCGGCCAGGCGATGTCCCGGCTGCGGTCGAGCGGTTCCCGCACCCGGATGTCACGGGTGGGGCCATGCCTGCCCGAACGAGGGCCGAAGCGCAAGGTGAGTTCTTCTCGTACCTGCACCGAGCCATCCGGCCGCACCGTGTAGGTGATGTCCAAATGGTCCAGTTGGTCTGCGGTCCATGGCGTGACCCAGGGTGCCTTCACCACCACGAAGCCCGCCAGCAGCAACCCGACGCCGAGCACGAGCCCCAGCACCCGCTCCAACGAGTGGAGGATGCCGGTGCGTCGCTTCGCGGCTGCCATGAGGGGATTGTTGCCCACCAAGGGGTCGTGACGAGCGGGTCTGCGACGGCTGACAGAAGACCTACAGGGCTGGCGGGAGAGAAGAGAACAAGGGATATGTCAACTGTCCGTTGGCAGGGCTGCCGAGTGATTGGGGACGATTGGATGCGGCGCAGCGGCGAGCGTCCGATTGTCCGAGGACTGTGGTGGGTGGGTCAGGCAGCTTGGTGCTTGGGCGTGATCGTAATCTGTCCGCCCAAGGCTTCGATGACCTTGGCGATGGTCTGGAAGGACGGGTTGCCGGTGGTGCTGAGGGACTTGTAGAGGGACTCGCGGCCGACGCCGGCAGCGCGGGCGATGTCGGTCATGCCCTTGGCCTTGGCGATGTCGCCGAGGGCGGCCTGAAGGAGCTGGGGGTCACCGGTTCGGGCGGCCTCGTCGAGGTACGCCAGCATGTCGTCGGGGGTCTCGAGGTAGTCGCTTGCGTCCCAGGGGTGAACGGTGGCAGTCAATTGCTGGTCCTTTCGCAGGTGGGTGGCCAGGGCCTTGGCCTTGTCGATGTCGGCTTGCTGGCTGCTCTTTTCTCCGCCGATGAGCAGCAGGACGATGGCGTCGTTTTAGTGGAGGTAGTACACGCGATACCCGGGGCCGAAGTGGAAGCGCATCTCGTGGACTTGGTCCCCGACGGGCTTGAGGTCGCCGACCATCTCGCCCTGTAGCTGACAACGGCGTAGGGCGATGTTGATGCGCGCTTTGGCCTGGGTGTCCTTGAGTCTGCGGAACCACTTCTCGTAGGCGTCCGTCGTGAGGATCTCCACACAAGGATTGTATCCCACCGGATACGAACGTGGGAGTGAGCCGCTGACGGGCATGCGTGCCGCGCTGATCTACCAGCACGCCACTGAAGACCGTGACCGGGCGATTGCGGACACGCTGGACCGGATGTTGCGTAATGGCTAGGCGTGGCCGTCTTACGGGCCAGTGGTCTCCGTTCATGTCTAGGCTCGGCGGCATGAGTCTTGGAAGGCGACAGAGGAGAGCTGATCCTGAACGGGCCATGGTGGCAGACCGGGTGCGAGCTTCATGCTTGGCAGTAGAAGGGCTCGCTAGTGGACGGACAGTGACGATGAAGCCCTTGTTTGCGAGCATGTTCTGTGGATCTTCAACGTCTACAGCGGTGTGGCCCACGGCTTGGGCTGGCCCCGCGAGCTTCCAACCATGGATGGCATCTTGCCGGGAGACTGGTTCGCCGACGTAGGCATGGTGGCGGTCCTGGGCCAACTGGCGATGGAAACGGCAAGGTCATGGTGGGACGAGTGATTGGGCACGACATGGCTTCTGCTATGCGGCCTGAAACCATCGAAGGGCCTCGCCAGCTGTTCGTTGGCAAGGCCCTTCAGTGTGGAGCGGGCGACGGGAATCGAACCCGCGTGTCCAGCTTGGGAAGCTGGCGCTCTACCATTGAGCTACGCCCGCGTGCCGTGAGGCATCGGACAGTCTAGCGCACTGCCGCACGGTTGTCGTTGCGGGGTGTGGTGGCCGGTCTTGGCACCGGCGAAGGCTCACCGTGCGTGGCGACGGACCTCGTCGGCGACCCGGTCGAAGATCTCCCGGTTCAGGGCATCCCCGGTGCGTCGCACCGAGCCCGGGTCGACGCGAATGATGCGATCCACCCGCGCCTCGCTGGCGCGTCCCTGGCGATCCCAGCTGCCGGTCCCGATGTCCATCCAGAAGCGCCCCTGGCTGGCCTCCTGCGCGGCATCGCGGTCATGGTCCTGGCTGGTCAGCGGCAGCCCCAGCAGCCACTCGCCGTCGGTGCCGATCAGCAGCACGGGGCGGTCCTTGCCCTGTGAGTGGTCCTCCTCGAAGGGCACCCAGGCCCACACCACCTCGCCCGGATCGGGGGAGTCTCCCGGCTGGGGTGCATGGGTGATGATGGGGGTTCCCGTGAAGTCACCGGGGTAGTCCGAGGAGCGACGAGGCGTGGCCTTGGGCCGCCCGTTCGAGCGCCCCTGGTTCCCGGACTGCCTCGCGCGCTGTTCCAAGTTGCGCACGCCCTCCTTGAGCAACGTGGAGGCCACGTTGGTCAGCAGGGCTCGGAAATTGAATGCCATCATCGCCTCACAGGTAGCGGGGAAGCGGTCCGTAGACCACGTTGTCGTCGTGCACGACGGGGGAGGGGTCTCCTTCGCGGAACCTCTCCCAATGCCGGAAGTAACGGTTGACCGGCTCCAACCACAGCAGCAAGGTGCCCAGGATCGACAGGGCGGGCGCCGCCAGGGCCCACGGGAACAGGAACCAGCCCAGCGCGCCAATGAGCACGGCGACGATGCCCGCGATGCGGGACCACCGGTGGCCATTCCAGGAGTTGAAGGCGGCAACGGCGGGGGCTGCCATCATGGCGGCGCCGATCACGAAGACCAGCGTCACCGCCACCACGGAGCGCCAACCGCCCGGCCGGGGCTGCCACAGCTCCACCAGCGTGGACGAGTGCGCGAAGGTGGGCATGTGGATCGCCTGCCACCAGGACCAGCCCAGTGCGGCGGCGGAGACCAGCGAGGCCGCGTAGAGCAACACATTGGAGACCGCCATCCATTTGGCGCGGCGCGGTTGCCCGGTGGCCGAGCTGATCGGGATGCCAACCTGCACCAGATCGCTGGGGGGTAGCGAGGCGATGCCCTCGTCGTCGGGTGAGTCCACCGTGGTCACGGTCTGCTCCACAGGCACCTCCCGGCTCGCGACGGGCTGCCCCGGTGGCAGCCAGCGCCCAGACTACCCGTGGCTCACGACACCGCCGGGCATCCGCCGGGCGGGTCAGGCGATCTCGCCGTCCAGATAACGCTGCAGGGTGGGGGCGATCCAATCGGCGATCTGTTCGGGGGTGGCCTTCGCGAAGGGTTCCTGCTGCAGGACGTAGCGCACCAGGCCCATTCCGATCAGCTGACCGGCCACCAGCTGTGCCCGCAGGGCGCGTTCCTTGGCGCTCTCGCCGCCCACCGGGATCCTGGTGAGCACCTCGGTGGCGACGAACTCACGCACCGGTCGCAGCGACTCGCTGGGCGACAGGGTGGCGTCCAGGTTGTTCTCCAGGGAACGGCGCGCCTCGGCATCGTCCCAGAAGTCGAGGAAGACGAAGACCAGTTCCCGGGCCAGCAGTTCCCGCGGAGTGAGGGCCAGCCCTGACAGGCGTTCGACGGGATTGGCGCCGGTGTCGCTGATGGTCGCGAAGAAGAGGGCGGGCTTGCCGTGGAAGTAGTGGTGCACGAGGGCGGGGTCCACGTCGGCGTCCCGGGCGATTGCTCGCAGTGAGACCTTCGAGTACCCCTTGCCGCTGAACAGGCGACGCGCGCTGCCCAGGATCTGCGCGCGGGTGTCGGCGCCAGCAGGGCGGCGGCCTCGTCGCCGACGCGTGGTCGCCCCCAGCTGGCTGTCCGATGCGGCAGACGCGGCGCTGGCCTCACTCTGGGGCGCGGCGGGCAGGGCGGAGTCGGGGGTCGCGGTGCCGAGGGAGGCGTCGGATCCGTTGGGGGAGGACGAGTTCAGCATGGTTGTGCACTTCTTCAGGGGCCCTCGGGGCTGGTGCCCGACGAGCGGTTGGACGTGTTGCCGGGGTGCGTCGGGCGACGCTCGGCTCTCGGGGAACCAGCCGTGGTCTGGCGGACCCGCTCCACTCCGAGCGACACCAACTCGAGCACTTCGTCGAAGACCTCGGGCAGATCGTCGGTGGGCCACCACTGCACGGCATTGGATTCTTCATTGACTGTAGGGCATGCCAGCTCACTGATGGCCAGAAAACGCACGTCGAAGTGCCGGGTGGGGCCCGATCCGCGACAGGTGATGGCGTGGACGTCGATGTGCAACGGGACGGGGTCGATCGTCAGACCCGCGAGTCCCGTCTCCTCCTGTGCCTCACGCAGGGCCGCGGCGGGCAGGCTGGTGTCGTCTTCCTCCAAGTGGCCGCCGGGTTGGAGCCACGCCTTGACCAGGCCGTGGTGGACCAGGCAGGTGGCAGAGCCGTCGGGGGTGAGGACGAGGGCGGAGGCGGTCAGGTGGCCGGGCAGGCAGCTGCGTCGGCAGGCATCCTCGCGCGCTGCCAGGAATCCCAGGCAGGCTTCGGCCAGGGCGCGCTGTGCGGGGGTGGGGGCAGACCAACGCTGCAGTGTGTCAGTCGCTGATGCGTGTAGCTCTCCCACCATGGGAAGAAATCTACCCCAAAGGGTGAAGGAAATCGGATCGTTAGGCTGTCGTCCATGAACTCTGATCCCCGCTGGCAGACGGCGCTGTTCGACCTTGACGGAACACTGTGCAACACCATCGAACTCATCGTGGCCAGTTTTCAGCACACCCATCGAGAGGTCCTGGGGCTGGAGCTGGCCCGCGAGGAGGCCCTGGGGTGGATCGGACGCACCCTGATGGACATCTACGCACCGTGGGGTGAGCAGCAGCAGACCTTGGTGGACTGCTACCTGCAGTTCAACCTGGCCAACCTGGAGCGCCTGCAGACCAGGTACGAGGGCATCGCGGAGCTGCTGGACTCGCTCCGGGCTGCCGGGGTCTGCGTCGGTGTCGCCACCAGCAAGCGTCGGCACTCCGCCGAGCGCAGCCTGGCTGCGGCGGGGCTGACCGACCTGGCACCGCTGGTGGCGGCGATGGACGACACCCAGCAGCACAAGCCCCACCCCGCACCAATCCGCTATGCCCTGGAACGGATGGGGGCCGATCCGCAGACGTCGGTCTACATCGGTGATGCGGTGGTGGACGTGCAGGCAGCCAAGGCGGCTGGAGTCGCGCAGATCGCGGTCACCTGGGGAGCAGGCGATCGCACCTATCTGATGCTCGAGGAACCCACCGCCGTCACAGACTCGGTGGACGAACTGGCGCGCTGGTTGCTGGGTTGACCCCTCTGCGGGCTCGGGAAAGGAGCCTCGACGACGAAGAGCGCCCCGCACTGGGAACCAGTGCGGGGCGCTCCGTCGTCGAGAGGTGAAGATCAGGCCTTCATCGAACCGTCGGCCAGGAACTTCGAGTGCCAGCTGAGCGACTTGGTGAGGTCGTGCGGCGTGTGCTGGCCATTGGCCACCTTCTGCGCCTGCTCGAAGTAGTCGAGCAGCTGCTCCTTGTAGTCGGGATGCGCGCAGTTCTCGATGATCTTCTTGGCCCGCTGGCGCGGAGCCAGACCACGCAGGTCGGCCAGACCCTGCTCGGTGATGATGACCGACACGTCGTGCTCGGTGTGGTCGACGTGGTTGACCATCGGGACGATCGCCGAGATGTCGCCACCCTTGGCGGTCGACGGGGAGACGAAGACGCTGAAGGCGCCGTTGCGGGTGAAGTCACCCGAGCCACCGATGCCGTTCATCATGCGCGAGCCCATCACGTGGGTGGAGTTCACGTTGCCGTAGATGTCGGCCTCGATCATGCCGTTGCAGGCGATGACACCCATGCGGCGGATGGCCTCGGGGTGGTTCGAGACGTCCTGCGGGCGCAGGATGATCTTCTTGGCGTACTCCGACGCGTTGTTGTTCATCTTCTCGGCGTACTCCGGGGAGAGCGAGAAGGCGGTGGCCGAGGCAACCGTCAGCTTGCCCGAGTCGAGCAGGTCGACCATGCCGTCCTGGATCACCTCGGTGTAGGAGGTGAGGTTCTCGTACTTGCTCTCCAGCAGGCCGGCGAGCACCGCATTGGCGATGTTGCCGACGCCCGACTGCAGCGGGTTGAGGTGCTCGTTCAGGCGGCCGGCCTTCACCTCGGAGTCGAAGAAGTCCAGCAAGTAGCCGGCGATCTTCTTGGAGTCGTCGTCGAGCGCCTTGAACGGCGAGTTGCGGTCGGGGCCGCTGGTCTCGATAACGGCGACGACCTTCTCGGGATCGATCGTGTAGACCTTGTCACCGATGCGGTCGCTGGGCTTGGTGATGGGCAGCGGCTTGCGGTTCGGGGGCAGCTCGGCAATGTCGTAGTAGATGTCGTGCATGCCGTAGAGGCCCTCGGACTGCCACTCGTTGACCTCGATGATGATCTTCTTGGCCAGCGTGAGGTAGGTGCGGTTCATGCCCACCGAGGACGAGGGGACCACGGAGCCGTCGGCCATGATGGAGCTGGCCTCGATGACGGCGTAGTCCAGATCACCGAAGAAGCCATAGGCCATCTGGTTGGCCAGGTGGCTCAGGTGGATGTCCGAGTAGTAGGTGGTGCCGTCGTTGATCTTGTTCCGCAGGATCGGGTCGGACTGGTAGGGGGTGCGGAAGTTGAGGCCGTCGACCTCGGCCAGCTCGCCATCGAGCTCCGGGGCGGTGGATGCGCCCGTGAAGGAGTCGATCTTGAAGTCGGAGCCCTTGGCGCGCTCCTCCTTGATGCGGGCGGCCAGGGCCACCGGGAATTCCTTGGGGTAACCGGAGCCGGTGAAGCCGGCGAAGCCGATCTTGCTGCCCGGCTCGATCAGAGCGGCGGCATCCGCGGCGGACATGACCTTGCTGCGGAACTGCTCGTTGGCAATCCGTCCTGCCATCTTTCCTCCTTGAAGACGTGAACCCCGTCGCGCGGATTGCTCCGCAAGCCCACCGTCACTGGTGGCAGGGGCCTGTGGGTGTCAGGTTACCGTGAGAAGGACGCTTGGTGGGAGGCCCGCCGCGCCATTCCCGCCCAGCGGGCGCTTCCGGGTGGTCTTCAGTGCCCCTGCGGATCGGTGCCCAGGTTGGCCCGGGCCATGGCCAAGGCGCCCTGGATGATGGAGGTGCGCCCCAGTTCGGAGACCTGGAAGCGAGGCACGTGTGGGCAGCACTCGGCAACCTCGTCACGCAGGATCTGGCAGATCAGGCCCCCAGCCGCACTGCCGTCGCCACCCACCACGATGACCTCGGGATCGAGTGTCGCCACCAGGGCGATCACTCCCGGCGCGATCGCCCTCGCGAACCGTGTCACGGCAGTCCGCGCCCACTCGTGCGCGTGCTCCCCGTGGCCGGCGTGCTCGAACAGCTCCCGCACGGTGACGTCGTGGTCGGTGGCCGCCTCCAGCAGGATCAGGTGCGCGGTGCTCCATCCCGAACCGGGCAGGTAGCTCACCTCGCCCGAGTAGCCGGCCTCACCGCGCAGCACCCGGCCGTCGATCACCAGCCCGGAGCCGACCGAGGCGTCGATGAGCAGGGCCACCATCAACGAGGGCAGGGGAGCGGTGTGGTGGGCATACTCCGCGGCCGCCGCCAGCGCGGCGTCGTTCTCGAGCCGGAAGTGCTCCGCCAGGCCGCCGAGTGGCGTGAAGTATCCCGGCTGGGACAGTTCGGGGATCGTCTGGTTGAGCCGCGGCGTCCCATAGGGATCGACGCTGCCGATGACTCCCACCACCAGTTCCTCGAGCCGCTCGACGCCGAGCCCCTCGAGCTGGCGGTGCAATTCGTCGTGCAGCAGGTCGATGGGGCGAGCAGTGCGGTCCAGGTCGACGCGGGCCGAGGTGAGCACCTGGCACTGCCAGTCGGCGACGGCCACCTCGATGCCCTGCAGTGATGGTGGGTCGGGTCAGGCCGGTGAACTCCTCGAGCTCGCGGACGGTGGGCAAGGGCTGTTACGGGCATCGCCGGGTCCATGCCCTGCTCGCAAGCGAAGGACTGCAGGTCGCGAAGAAGACCGTGTTGAAGTTGATGCGCGAGCTCGGGCTGCGCTGCCATGTTCGACGCCAGCGCCTGTACATGTCCTGGCGCGGGCACGTCGGCGTGATTGCCGGCAGTGTCCTGGACCGTGACTTCACCGCTGAGACGCCGAACCGCAAGTGGGTCAGTGACGTGACCGAGTTCCGCATCGGTGACCGCAAGGCCTACCTGTCACCGGTTATGGACCTGTTCGACCACCAGGTCATCGCGTGGACGATTTCGACCTCGCCGAACTTGGCCTTGACCAATGGCTGTCTGGACCAAGCCATCGCGTCGCAGCACGTCGAGCCCGGACTGGTCGTCCACACCGACCAAGGCTTCCAATACCAGCACAGGTCATGGCAACAGCGCCTTGCCGCTGTCGGTGCGGTCCAGTCGATGTCGCGGCGCGGGAACTGCTACGACAACGCGGTCATGGAGAACTTCTTCGGTCACCTCAAGGCAGAGTCCTTGCACCACCACCGACCCACCACGTTCGAACAGTTCACCCGCCTGGTCGATGACTACATCACTTGGTGGAACACCGAACGCGTCCACACACGGCTCGAGGGCTTGAGCCCGGTGCAGTACCGGACCCAGACCCTCGCGGCCTAGTCTTCAATTGTCGGTCCAAGAACTGGGGACCAGTTCACGGCAGGAGGAGCCCTCGTGCGGTGCTCTCACGCCAGCAGACGGATGCGTTGCCAGTTCTGGCCGATCTTGGTGGCCGGCCCCCAGTGGCCACCCTGGTTGAGGTACTTGTACAGGTTGCCGTCGGAACGGCGAGCCACCAGATCATCCAGGGCATCGCCGTCCAAGGAGCCGGGTGAGGCGACGGTCTGCATTGCCGTCCAGCCCCGGCCGATCTTCACCGGCGTCTGGAGGGCTGGAGCGGAGTCATCCTGCTGGGCTGTGTGCCGCCACAGCGACCCGTCCGTCGTGATGGACATCAGCTCGCCTGGACCGCCGCGCTGGAAGACCTTTACCGGAACCAGCTTCACCGTCTCCTGCCATCCCTGGCCGAGGGCGACCGGCGCACCGAGCTGCTGACGCGTCAGCTCGCAGCCGTACAGCTGCCCATCCTTGGTGGCCAACAGCGTGCGGGAATTCCAGGCAGGGGGAAAGGACAAACTGCTGATCGCGAAATTGCTGTAGCCGGTGAGCCCGGAACCGATCTGGGTGCCGTTGGCGAACCTGCCGGCGCCCCTGTTGTCGTAGCGCCAGACCGTGCCGTCCTTGCGGACGGCGATGAGGTACTTCCCGGCATCCGAGCCGGTGAA
Organism: Luteococcus struthionis; assembly: GCF_048595755.1. Lineage (GTDB taxonomy): Bacteria > Actinomycetota > Actinomycetes > Propionibacteriales > Propionibacteriaceae > Luteococcus. The sequence continues at coordinate 512,835 of NZ_CP184360.1, read as the reverse complement.
GCCGTTGACCTGCCGCATGAAGACCATGTTGTTCCAGCCGGTGCCGGCCTTGATGCCGCTGGCCAGTCCGGCGGTGGTCATGCGGTAGTAGTACAGGTCTCCGGTCTGGGCCTGGATGCCCAGCACGTCGGCTCGCCGATCCCCATTCTGGTCTCCCTCGACGGGCAGACGTGGCCACGTGCCGTTGCAGGGTGCCACCGAGACCGACGCGATACGCGAATGCACGTATTCGCCCTGGCTTCGGGCAGAAACCTTCACGGTGTGGGTGCCCGCCGACAGGTTGCCGACAGTGCGGGTGGTCTCGGTGAACAGTGGGACGCTGGTGCCGGTTGCGAAGTCGACCTGCACTTCCAACCACAGCCCTGCCTCGATGGCGTGGTTGGTGATCGTCACGCTGCCGCAGGCGCGTGAGGTCACCTCCACCAGGTAGGAGTTGTTGGCCCTGGCCGACGTCGGTGAGACCACCGAGGCGAAGGACAGCGAACCGAGGAGGCCGGCGATGGTGACTGCGCGTTTCATGAGCGACTCTGCTCTCGTGTGAATGGCGGGATTGCCAGTACCCACGCTACGACCAGGCAGAGTCGCCCGGGCAGGAGTCGGTCCGGCCCTGCGAAGCTCTTCAGCTCCCAGGGCCAGCCGGCCCGCGCCGGAGGCTCACGCCAGCAGGCGGATGCGCTGCCAGTTCTGGCCGATCTGGGTGGCGGGGCCCCAGTAACCGCCGCGGTTGAGGTACTTGTACAGGTTGCCGTCGGAACGCCGCGAGACCAGGTCACTCAGCGGATCGGCGTCCAGCGACCCGGGCGAGGTGACGGTCTCCATGGCGCCCCAGCCGTGGCCCACCGAACGCGGCGCGGTGAAGGTGGCATCGCCGTTGAGGGCGACGGTGTAGCTCCACATGCTGCCGTCGCTACGAATGGTGATGAGGTCACCCAGGGCGTCCTTGTTGAAGTCGCGGGTGGCGATGGTCTTGACCGTGGTGCCCCAGCCCTGCGCGATCTCCACCGGGTCCTCGAGGGCGGTGCGGGAGAGGTCGAACAGGAACAGGGAGTCCCCCTTGCTGGCCAGCAGGGCGTGACCGCCGAAGCTCAGCGCAGAGTTGGTGCCCGTGATCGTGAAGTTGGTGTAGCCGGTCAGCCCGGAACCGATCTGGGTGCCGTTGGCGAACTTGCCGGCGCCCTTGTTGTCGTAGCGCCACACGGTGCCGTCCTTGCGGACCGCGATGAGGTAGTTGCCGGTTCCCTCGCCCTCGATCTCGTTGACCTGCTGCATGAAGACCATGTTGTTCCAGCCGGTGCCTGCCTTGATACCGCTGGCCAGTCCGGTGGTGGTCATGCGGTAGTAGTACAGGTCTCCGGTCTGGGCCTGGATGCCGAGCACGTCGGCGCGACGATCACCATTCTGGTCGCCGTCCACCGGGCGGGTGGGAGCTCCCGTGCAGGCCTTGACGTTCAGCGCTCCGGAACCGGAGACGGTCTCCGAGGCGACGGGGCCGGACAGCCAGCTGTAGCTGCCACCGGCAAGGCCGCGCATGCTGCGCGAGGCATGGGCGGGAACCTCGATCAGGTCACCGCTGTCCAACAGGGTGATCCACGGTGAGGAGGTGGAATTGGTGGCCGTCACCACCCCACAGGACGGCGAGGTGACGGTCATCTCGGCGGCGTGGGCGGCGGGGGCGGTGACTGACAGTGCGGCGACGGTGCAGGCAGTGGCCAGCAGCGTGGGCAGATACTTCATGAGCGGCTCGGCTCTCGTGACAGCGCGACGGAGTTCGCGCAGGATCAAGCTAGAACTACGCCGTGTGGCAGATCACCGCAGGGGCAGGAGCTTCCGCAAAACCTCAGGCGTGCAAGTAGGCCAGCACCGCGTCGAGGCGCGGGAAGCTGATCGTCGCGTCGGCCTGGGTGGCTGCCACGGGCTTGGCGCAGTAGGCCACGCCGAGCCCCGCCTCGCCCAACATGTCGAGGTCATTGGCCCCGTCGCCGACGGCCACGGTCTCGGCTGCGGTGCAGCCGGCCAGCTCGGCGCAGCGCAACAGGTGGCGACGCTTGGCGGCGCGGTCGATGACCTCACCGCGAGTCTGGCCGGTGAGCTTGCCGTCGCGCACCTCGAAGCGGTTGGCGGTGATGTGGTCGATGCCCAGGCCCTCCACCAGCGGTTCCACCACCTCGGTGAAGCCTCCCGAGACCAGACCCACCTGACCGCCGGCATCCTTGACTGCCTTGATCAGGTCCTGGGCGCCCGGGCTGAACTGCAGGCTCTGGCGCACCTCGTCGAGCACGCTGGCATCCAGGCCGGCCAGGGTGGCCACGCGTGCCCGCAGGCTGGCCGAGAAGTCGAGCTCGCCGCGCATGGCGCGCTCGGTGATATCGGCCACCTGCTCACCCGTCCCGGCGCGATGGGCAACCTCGTCGATGACCTCGCTGGTGATCAGGGTGGAATCGACGTCCATCATCAGCAGCTTGGGCGGTGCGCTGGCCAAGGGCTCCTCGACCACGGCGGCATCCACGCCCAGCCGGGTGGCGGCGCCACGAACCAGGGAACGGGTGCGGACCAGGTCGTCCAGCTCGCCCACGGCGCTGACCACGTGGCCCCAGCTGGTGGCCCGGTGCTCCTCGTCGCGGAGCCCGGTCAACTGGTCCATCGCGAGCGAGGCGAGCGAGTCCGGCACCTCAGCGGTGGCGGTGAGGACGATGCGAACTGTCTGCGGCACGGCACAAGACTAGGCAATTCATCCGCGACGCGGGCAATGCCGTGCCGAACGGGGACGGCCCGGATGTCAGGCCAGGCACAACCACAGGGCTGCGCAGCTCATCACGACCTCGAGCGCACCCACCTGGCCCGGGCGGATCGTGCGTCCCTGGCGGGGGCCGAACCACGGCAGCGCCCAGGCCCGCAGCGTCGCGACCGCGAAGAAGACCGTCCAGCCGATGCCCACCGTCGCGGTGGCCCAGCAGGCGATTCCTGCGAGGGCGGTCCACAGCAAGTGCCATGCCACCGAGGCCAGCACCCAGCCCGGCTTGTTGCGCTCCCGGATGAGGGTCTTCACCACGAAGACGGTGCCGGAGAAGTATCCGAACAGTGCTGGTGCCGCCCAGCTGGTGGCATCCAGACCATGACTCCAGACCGCCTGGGGAGTGGTGAAGGGGATGATCCACGCCAACAGGCTGGCGGCCAGGGTGGTGCACAGCCCGGAGGTCAGGGCTCGATCGTGGCGTCGGCTGGTCAGCCACAGCGCGATGCCGAGCAGGGGGAGGTAGCAGGGCACCCATCCGAGCAGGGGCATGCCCCCGAATCCCAGCGTGGCAAGGCCCGCGACGCCGGCGATGGCGCCGTAGACCACGGCGGCCGGTCGGTAGGCGGGGCGGCGTCGCGGCGCGGCCTTGAGCCACAGGCCCACCGCGTTGAAGCAGAAATAACCCACCAGCCAGGTCACCGACAGCGGCCACACCCAGGCCGGCAGTCCGTCGCGGGAGCGCAGGGCCAGTCCCACCACGAGCGGGACCACGAGCATGGCCCACGCCCCGTGCTGCTGGGGGATCCACGCGCCCTTGGCCTTGGCTGACATACCAGCCATATTACCCGGAATGAGCCGGGTAATTTTTCAGCGGACCTCGGTGCGCGTCAGCGTGTACTTGGGATTCTGCGCGACGATCGTCGTCCGCCCCACCAGCTCGTTGAGCCGCTTGCGCCAAGGCAGGTGCGAGTTGTACACACACCAGAACTCGCCGCCGCGTCGCAGCACCCGGCTGGCCTCGGCGAACATCTCCAGCGAGGGCCCCGACTCCTTGGCGTGCCCGACGTGGAAGGGCGGGTTGGTCACCAGCAGATCGAGCGAGTCGTCCTCGAAGTCGGCCAGGCCGTCGCGCCACAGCACCTCGACGCGCACCTGGTTGGCCTCGGCAGTCAGGCGGGTGGCCTCCACCGCTGCCCACGAGACGTCACTGGCCATCACGTGCGCGGTGCGGAAACGACGGGCCAGCAGCGTGGCCAGGATGCCGTTGCCGCAACCCCAGTCGAGGATCTGCAGGGCACCGCCGTCGGTGGCGGCCTCGGAAGGCCCAGCGCCGACGACCTTGCCGATCCGCCCCAGGTTGTCGGTGAGCAGACGCGTTCCCGCGTCCACCTTGGCGCCGGCGAAGGTGTTCCCGTGGGCCCACAAGGTCACTTCCAGGTCTGCGTGCGTCTTGCTGCGCGGCCAGGTGGGGTCGGCGGGGTAGGGAAGCCGCGCGTGCAGGACGCGGGACTTCTGGCGCCCCAGGGAGGCGTTGACCGAACCGAAGTGGGTCAGCAACACCTCGTTCATGCTCAGTGTCATGTGCTTCACGCGGGCACCGCTGACCAGACGGACCTCGGGATCGGCATGGTTGGTCACCAGCTCCGCGTACTCGTCCAGCGCGGCCAGGCTCTTGGGCAGGCGCAGCCAGACCAGGTCGGCGCCAGTGAGGGCCTCGGGCAGGGAATCGGCCAGCAGTTCCGTCGGCACCTCGTCCCGCTCGCGCAGGTCGTCGCACCAGACCACCACCTCGTCGGCAACCTCCTGGCCACGTTCCACCAGGGCGGGGGCGTCCAGCAGCACGAGGCGGCGGGCCCGCACCCCCTCGGTGACTTCCAGGGACTCGTCGGCGATCAGCAGGTCTACGGGGTCGGTCTCAAGCACGTGCCCAGTCTCCCAGCCCTCGGCCCGAAAGCCCTCATCGAGGCGAAAGCACCGCTGCGTGCCGTGGGGAAAGACCCCGCTTCGTCCGTGGCAAGTGGGCGTTGTAGGTTGTGGGGCATGGCAATGGAGCCTCTGCAGATCCACGTGATCGCCGACTCCACCGGAGAGACGGCGGCTCGGCTGGCGCGCGCCGCCCAGGCCCAGTTCACCGACGTCACCGCCACCATCGTGCGCCACCCGCGGGTGGGCACCCCCGAAGCACTCTTCAGCGTCTTCGACAGCCTGCGCGCCGCGGCCGCCAGCGACGCCAAGGTGAAGCACGTGGTGCTGTTCACCCTGGTGAACGAACACATGCGTGAGCTGGTCATCAGTGCCTGCCAGGAGCTCTCCCTGCCCTGTGCGGACATCCTGGGTGGCACGCTGGCTGCCTTCGAACAAGCCACCGGCTCCGAGGCCGAGGAGGTGATGCGTCGTCCGGTGGGCGTCGAGGCCGACTACTTCGAGCGCATCTCGGCCATGGAGTTCGCCGTGCGCAACGACGACGGAGCGATCCCGGCCGCCCTGCGGGAGTGCGACATCTGCCTGGTGGGCGCCTCCCGTTCCGGCAAGACCCCGTTGAGCATCTACCTGGGTTACCTGGGCTACAAGACGGTCAACGTGCCCTTGGTGCCGGGCATCCCCGCGCCGCAGGAGCTCTTCGGCCTCACCCGCTGGCGGATCGTGGGGTTGACCATCGATCCGGAGCGGCTGCTGGCGATCCGAAACCGTCGGGTCAAGGGGCTGGGCGGTTTCGGCACCAAGGATGGCTATGCAGACCTGGTGCAGATCTACGACGAACTGGACGAGGTGGGCAAGGTGCAGCGCAGGCTCGGCTGCCCCGTGATCGACACCACCGGGCTGGCGCTGGAGGAGGCGGCCGTGCGCGTCATCGACATCGTCGATGAACGGGCCCGCAAGGCCGGTGACGCCTTGCGACGACCGGCCGGGAGCCTGATGGTGCGGCCCTGAGCCCCGGACATCCCCGGATGGGGGAGGGACAACTGAAGACTGTTGGGACACAACTGAAAACGACTTGGGTGACACACCCACTCGGGAGGGCCACTGGCCACCCCGGACCAAGGAACCAAAGGAGATTCCACGTGACCGAGAAGTACATCTACGACCTGCACGAAGGCGACGCCACCATGCGCAACCTGCTGGGCGGCAAGGGCGCCGGCGTGGCTGAGATGGCCAAGGTCGGGGTGCCCGTGCCCGACGCCTTCACCGTGACCACCACGGCCAGCGTCGAGACCATGAAGCGCGGCGGTGACTGGCCCGAGGAGCTGGAGGGGCAGGTGGCGGAGGCGCTGAAGCGCCTCGAGGAGCGCACCGGCCGCGTGCTGGGCGGCAAGGACAAGCCGCTGCTGCTCAGCGTCCGTTCCGGCGCCGTGGTCTCGATGCCCGGCATGATGGACACCATCCTCAACCTTGGCATCAGCGACGAGACCGTGCCCGCCATCGTCGAGGAGTCCGGCAACGAACGCTTCGCCTGGGACTGCTACCGCCGCTTCATCCAGATGTACGGCGAGGTCGTGGAGGGCGTCGACGCCCACGCCTACGAGGATGCCCTGACCAACATGAAGGCCCGCAAGGGTGCCGCGCTGGACACCGACCTGAGCGCCGAGGACCTCAAGGAGCTCGTGCAGGAGTTCAAGCAGATCAGCAATGACGCGCTGGGCGGCGAGTGGACCTCGGACCCGGTCGAACAGCTGAACCGCGCCATCAACGCCGTCTTCCGCAGCTGGCAGAACCCCCGCGCCGAGGTCTACCGCAAGGCCAATGGCATCTCGGCCGACTACGGCACCGCGGTGAACGTCATGCAGATGGTCTTCGGCAACCGTGGCGAGACCTCTGCGACGGGTGTCTGCTTCACCCGCAACCCCTCCACCGGCGCCAAGGAGCTCTACGGCGAGTTCCTCACCAATGCCCAGGGCGAGGACGTCGTCGCCGGCATCCGCACCCCGCGTCCGCTGGCCGAGATGCAGGAGGTGCTGCCGGAGGCCTACCAGCAGCTCATCGACACGATGAAGAAGATGGAGCTGCACTACAAGGACATGCAGGACATGGAGTTCACCATCGAGAATGGCAAGCTCTACCTGCTGCAGACCCGCAGCGGAAAGCGCACCGCGGCCGCCGCGCTGAAGGTGGCGGGTGACCTGGTGGACGAGGGCATCATCGACAAGACCGAGGCCCTCAAGCGCATCGAGCCCTCCCAGCTGGACCAGCTGCTGCATCCTGCGATCGACCCGCACCACGGCACCGAGGCGATCGCTCGTGGCCTTCCTGCCAGCCCCGGCGCTGCCGTCGGTGAGGTGGTCTTCGACGCCGACGTCGCCGCCGAGCGCGGTGGCAAGGGCGATGCGGTGGTGCTGGTGCGCTTCGAGACCACGCCCGACGACATCGCCGGTGTCATCGTCTGCCAGGGCATCCTGACCGCCCACGGTGGCATGACCTCCCACGCGGCCGTCGTGGCCCGCGGCATGGGCAAGCCCTGCGTCGCCGGTGCCGCCGGGATCAGGATCGACCCGGTGGCCAAGACCCTGACGATTGGGGACAAGGTCTTCAACGAGGGTGACGTGATCACGCTCAACGGTTCCACCGGTGAGGTCTTCGGCGAGGCACTCGAGTTGATCCCGCCGCAGATCAACGAGGACTTCAAGAAGGTCGTCGGCTGGGCCGATGAGGTGCGCACGATGGGCGTGCGGGCCAATGCGGAGACCTTCGAGGATGCCAGCAAGGCCCGTGAGCTGGGTGCCGAGGGCATCGGCCTGTGCCGCACCGAGCACATGTTCTTCGGCGCCGATCGCCTGCCCGCCGTGCGCCAGATGATCACCGCGGAGAACTCCGAGCAGCGAGCCGCCGCGCTGGAGAAGATCCTGCCGATGCAGCAGGCCGACTTCGAGCAGGTCTTCACCGCGATGAAGGGACTTCCGGTCACGGTGCGTCTGCTCGACCCGCCGCTGCACGAATTCCTGCCCAACCTGGTGGACCAGAGCCTGCTGGTGCAGAAGTTGGAGCTGACCAATGCCCCGGCCGCCGAGCTGGAGGAGGCCCGCAAGGTGCTGGCCCAGGTCAAGAAGCTGCACGAGCAGAACCCGATGCTGGGCACCCGCGGCTGCCGTCTGGCGATGCTCTACCCGGAGATCCCGGACATGCAGGCCCGCGCCATCATCCGCGCGGCCCTGGCCGTCCTGGAGCGCGAGGGTGAGACGGCCGGGATCGAGATCATGATCCCGCTGGTGGCCCTGCCGAGCGAGCTGAAGAAGCAGCGGGCCATCGTCGAGGCGGCCGTGGCGGACGAGTTCGAGAAGGCCGGCAAGGAACTGCCCTACACCGTGGGCACGATGATCGAGCTGCCGCGCGCCGCGATGGTGGCGGACCAGATCGCCGAGCATGCCGACTTCTACTCCTTCGGAACCAATGACCTGACCCAGACCACCATCGGCATCAGCCGTGACGACGCCGAGAACGGCTTCCTCACCGACTACGTGATGGACGGTGTGATGGAGAAGAACCCCTTCGAGTCGATCGACGTGGAGGGCGTGGGTGCCGTGGTGCGCACCGGCGTCGAGAAGGGTCGTTCGGTCAAGGCCGACCTGAAGTGCGGCGTGTGTGGTGAACACGGTGGCGATCCGGCCTCGATCGACTTCTTCCAGTCGGTGGGCCTGAACTATGTCTCGTGCTCGCCCTTCCGCGTGCCCGTGGCGCGCTTCGCGGCGGCCAAGGCGGCGATGGCCCAGCAGGAGCAGTGACGCGCCGCCTGCGCGCGGGTCACTGAACCAACGGCAAGGCACCGCGGCCCCGTCCTCCTTGGTGGAGGGCGGGGCCGCGGGTGTCCCTGGGACGTGCGTCCTGGTCAGACTTGGGCGGCAAGGGTGCAGCGCAACTCTGACCAGGACGTACGTCCAGCGCGATGATCGTGCCCAGCCTCGCCCCCATGGCAGGCTGGAGGCTGCCGAGGAGGAAATGTGGACATTCGTGAGAGGGCCCGAGCGCTGGCCGAGGAGCACGGCATGCACGCCGTCGTCGTGCTGGCCGAAGGCAGCCCGGATGACGACGTGAACAGACGCACCGTCGCCGAGGCCACCGAGGAGGTCCAGGCCATGGCAGAGGGCCAGGGCTGGCCGGTCTGGTGGCTGGAGACCGCCGACGAGGGCTGCATGGTGGTGCTGGACGGTCTGGCCATGGACATCAAGGCAGCACTCGTGGAGCTCGAGGACAGCCACCCGCTGGGCGCCTGGTGGAATCTCGACCTGGTGACCGTGCTTCCCGACGGGCAGGTGGGGGAGTGGCACCGCTCACCGATGCGGCCCGAGCCGCGCACGGCTCCCAGCCCCGACGAACTCAGGCGCTGCCTGTCCCAGATCCGTCCGGCTTGAACCCTGACGAACGACGGCTGCCCGCCCCGAATCATTCGGAGCGGGCAGCCGTGCGTCGTGGTGCGTGGGCTCAGACCGTGGGAAGCCAGACGCGCATCGGGCTGGTCTCGCGGTTGGCCCAAGTGTGGTACGGCACCAGCGTGGTGGTGCGCACGTCGGGATCGACGGCCACCATGGTGCGGGAGTACAGCGCCTGCGGCTTGCGGCGGAAGTTGGCCGGCACCTGGATCAGGGGCAGCTCGCCGTCCTCGGCGGGCAGAACCTCGGCCTCGGTGTGGAAGACCAGGTTCTCGATCTGCGGGTTGTCCACGCCCTCGGCGCAGTAGACCACCGGGCCGCGCAGCAGGGCACGGCAGCCGCGCACCGCGTCGACGCGCGGATGGGCGAAGACGAAGCGGGCGGGCATGTGGAATTCGAGCGTGGTCTCGAAGTCCTCGGTCAGCGGCTGGTCGAAGAAGCCGTCGATGACCAGGGCGGAGCGTCCGTTGTAGCTGTGCTTCTCGCACCAGGCCGGCACGCGCATCCGCAGGCGCGCTCCCGGGACGGGGGTGCCTTCGAGCCGGATCTTGATGGTGCCGCTGTTCGGGTAGTCGGTCTCGATGACCAGGCGGCCCTCGCCGATCTGCTCGGGCAGGTCGATGCTGCCGTCGAACCACTGCTGGATGCTCAGGGTCTTCTCGGCGACGGTGGCGACATAGGCACCCATGCTGGAGGCCAGGCGCGTGAGGCTGGTCGGGCCGGTGGAGTGGTTGAGCCACTCCGCCCGCTCGATGCGGTTGTTGTCCTCGTCGCGCTGGCGTGAGCGCACCTGCAGCGGGTTGGAGCTGAAGAAGGTCACGCCGTCCTTGCCGACGGCTGCCGGCAGCGCGTTGTAGAAGACCTTCTCGATGGCGTCGGCATAGCGCGAGTTGCCGGTGATCTGCAGCAGGCGCTGGTTGACGTAGACGTCGGCGACGCTGGCCAGGGTCTCGGCGTAGGCACGCGAGGCGGGCAGCTCGTAGGGGGCGCCGAAGGACTCGTCGAAGTGGCGAGAGCCCAGGCCGCCGGTGATGTACAGCTTGGTCAGATGGGCGCTCTCCCAGCGGGCCACCAGCGCCTTGCGCAGCTCGTCATCGTCGGTGTGGGCCAGCACGTCGGCGACGCTGGCGTCCAGGTACTGCTGGCGGGCTGCGTGGCCCAGCGCCTCGACGGCCTCGCGGACCGGCTCGTGGTCCTGGAAGAAGATGGGCCCCAGCACGCCGCTGCGCAGCTTGCCCTGGCCGCGACGGTCCAGGATGGCCCGGGCGGTCTCCAGGTAGTCCTTGTTCTGCGTCTCGCGGTAGAACTCCACCAGGGCGCCTTCGACGCCCGCGTGGCCGTCGTAACCGTCCTTTCCTGGGCCGAACTCGCGCACCACCAGGTCTGCCCACTTCGTCGCCACGGACATGAGGCGCTCTCCGCGGCCGACGCGGCTGAAGGCGACGGCAGCCTTGAGCAGGTGGGAGCCGGTGAACAGTTCGTGGCCCATCGCTGCGTCGCTGAAGTGTTCGTAGTCGGCCTGCCGCTGGCCCCACGAGTTGAGGTAACCGTCCTCCTGCTGGAGTGCCTCGAACAGTTCGAGGCACTCGTCGACGAAGCCGTCGAACTCGGTGGTGCCGGTGCGGGCATCCTCCCAGGCAATGGCCTCCAGCGTCATGTGGATCTCGGCGTCGCTGTTGGGATTGCCGATGTGCTCGGCCTCGACCCCGTCGCGCAGGTTGCGCAGGTTCTGCATCGAGGTCTCCTGCAGCTTGGAGATCACGTGCGGCAGCGTTGCCGACGCGTTGCGCGCCTGGAGGCGACCCAGCCAGCTCTTCTCGCTGATGTGCACGCTGGTGAGGGCGATGGGGGTCTGTGCTCCGCTGAACATGGCCGGAGTGGCTTGGTGCGGCATGGGTGCTTCCTCCATGGCGTGGTGGCGCCTGATCGCAGGGATTCGAACTGTCGTGGTCCAGCCTATGAGAAGCGGGGCGCCCGTGGTGGTGGTGCGTGCCACTTGGTGCCGAGGCGAGCCGAAAGCTGAAGGTGGGCTTGGTCTCGCGGGGTGCTCTCCGCGGCAACTCCTGAAGTCCAGCTGATCTGTGGTCGTACGACCAAAAGATTCTGCGCCGGGGCGTCAAGAATCGACGTACTGCTGTTCACACCCCGGTGAGCAGTGTGCACAGGCTCGCCCCCCCGCGAGCGGTACGCGACAGAGCGGAGATCCCCCGATGATGGTCCTCATCGCCCTGCTGGGCGGACTGTGGCTGACGGTGCTGGCCGTCGTCTTCAAGGCTGGCAGCACCAAGCCCGACATCGAGCGCGCTCTCAACAGCGACGAGGTGATCGTCAACTCCGGGCACGAGGCCGACGCCCGCCATGAGGCAGTCGCCTGACCCAGTCGACCGGACCGGCCAACTCGGACCAGGGAGACCCGGATCAGGGCGATAGGCCGGAGCGACCCAGGCTGTCTCGTCCCAGATCCGCAGGAATTGCCCGACGGGGCCACAGCACAGGCTGTGGCCCCGTCGTCATGCCAGGGGGAATCAGGCCAGGGGGAATCGTGTCAGGAGAGTCGTGTCAGGGGAGTCTCCTGTCCGGGAGGGGAGCCCGCGATCAGGCCGGGGCTCCCTGCAGGATCGCCTGGGAGGCGGAGACGCCCAGCCGCGTGGCGCCCGCCTCGATCATCGCCACGGCGCTCTCCCAGTCGCGGATGCCGCCCGAGGCCTTGACACCCAGCCGGCCACCCACGGTGCGGGCCATCAGCTCGACGGCGTGCACCGTCGCGCCGCCACTGGCGTGGAAGCCGGTGGAGGTCTTCACGTAGTCGGCGCCGGCCTGCTCGGCAGCCTCGCAGGCGGCGACGATCTCGTCGTCGCTCAGCGCGCCGGACTCGATGATCACCTTGAGCACCTTGGGGCTGGGAACCTCGGTCTTCACCGCGGCGATCTCGTCGCGCACCGCGTCACGGTTGCCGGCCTTGAGCAATGCGATGTCGATCACCATGTCCACCTCGTCGGCGCCGTTGGCGACAGCCTCACGGGCCTCGGCGGCCTTCATCGCGGCGGTGTGCTTGCCGGAGGGGAAACCGCACACGGTGGCCAGCTTCACGCCCTCGGGGAGCTCCACCCCGGTGAGCATGTTGGGGGAGATGCAGATGGAGAAGGTGCCCAGTTGCCCGGCCTCGGCCGCCAGGGCGGCGACGTCCTGGGGAGTTGCGTCGGTCTTGAGCAGGGTGTGGTCGATCATCTGGGCCACGGCGGCACGGGTCAGGTCAGTCATGTGGCAAGCCTACGGCGTGGCTGTGGGGGTGCTGAAGCGCCCCGACGGTCGGCCGGTCTGGACTCCTGCGGTGATTGGATGAGTGAGCAATCTCGGGGGGAGTCGCACGACGTGAAGGATCGAGATGAGCTCGCCCCAGTCCCAACCCCCGCAGACACCACCCCCGGCCGCGCCCGACGGGAGTGAGACCCAGGGCGCCGGGCCCGCGGCCCAGGCCGGAGCGCAACCTGCGGCCCAGGCCGTGGCGGGGCCATGGCAGACGGCGACGGCCACCACGGGCCCCGCGATCCCGAGCGACTGGGGAAGCCCGGCCGGTCCCGTCGTCGCCTGGCGGGCCTGCTGGGCACCTGGTGCGTGGCCCTGGTGATGGTGGGACTGGCCTTGGGCGGTGCGGTGCTGGCCGCGAACTCCTTCTACGGCGGGTCCAGCGGCCGTACGGACTCCGTCTCCGACTCCGGCATGGGCCCGATGCTGAAGGGCATCACCCAGCTGGTCTCGATGGCCTTCGGCAACCCGCTGGGCGTGCATGCGCTCGGCGTCGGTGGTTCCGGCAGCTTCCCGCTGTTGGGCATCACCGCTGCCTTCTGCGCCATCACCTGGTACGCGGCGCGGCTCAGCACCCGTCGCTGGGCCGTCGGCAGCGGCCCTGGCAACCTGGCCCTGTCGTTGGTCGCCGGCCTGGTCAACGCCGCGGTGCTCACCCTGCTCGCGCGGATCACGGCCTTCCGGGCCGACGAGGTGAGCATCCACAGCGCCGGGTTCAGCGGTTTCCTGGTGTGTGTCCTGCTGACCACCCTGGCCGTGGCGACCGGTCGGGCGCACGGCGTCGGCCATCGTGGCCTGCCTGCCCATCCGTTGCTGCGCGAAGCGCTGCGCGGGGCGCGGACCTTCGGCTACCACGTGCTCGTGCTGGGTGGCGTCCTGCTGGCCCTGGGGTGGCTCTACCTGGCCGTGAAGCTGGCGATGGACGAGCACGTCGGCGCCGCCTTCGGTGCCCTCCTGATGCTCCCGCTGGTTGGCCTGAACCTGTTGCTGCTCGGCTTTGGGCTGGCGACCTTCGGATCCTTCGGCGCTGGCGCCCAGGGATCGCTGGAGGCCCTCAATGGGCTGGACCTGGGGCCGGTGGACTTCAGCGACCTGGGGAGTCTGCCGCGCCTGTCCGTGGGGATCTTCGATGCACCGCAATGGTGGGTGCCGTTGGTCGCGCTGGTCGTGAGCGCCGCCGCCGTCTGCCTGGCCGCCCTGTTCTGGGGTGCCCGGCGCCGGGTGGCCCACCAGCTCACCAGTTGGCTGGTGCTGCCGGTGGTCTACCTGGTGGGAGGCATCGTGGTGATGTTGGCCTCCCGTCTGGGGGTCAGTTCCGACGGCTACGGCACCGCCCGCTCCACTCTCGGTCTGGCGGGATGGTGGCCACTGGTGCTGGCGCTGGTCGGCCTGGCCGTCGAGCTGGCCGCCCGCTACCTGGTGCCGACGCTGCGCGCCATCGTGCCGATGCACGCCTACTGGTGGCGCGCCGAGCCCGAACTGCCGACCTTGCCCGGCTGGCGTGCACCCGCCGCGGCCGCCCCGGTTGCGCCCGTCGTCACCGATGCCGCTGGTGAGGAGGCCACCAGCATCATCCCCGCCGAGCCCACGCTGCTGCTCTCCACCGACCAGCAGGTGCAGGCCAACCAACCAGTCGGGACGTCACCCCTGGTGGGCGGGCCGGCCACACCGATGAGCCCCGAGGCCAAGGCGAAGGCACAGCGGATCGCCAAGCTCGTCGGGCTGGCGCTGGCGGCCCTGGTGCTGGCCGCGGTGGCCGTGAACGTCGTCAACTCCATGGTCTTCGGGCCCAAGAAGCAGGCCGCCGCGGTGTTGAATGCCATCGGCGAGGGCAAGGCGTCACAGGCACTGAAGGAGCTGGGCACCGCCGCCCCGGAGGGTTCGCAGTTGCTGCTGTCCGACGACGTCTACTCGTCGGTGCCCAATGGGCTGACCGCCTACACATTGGGTGAGGTGGACAAGAGCGGCAAGGAAGCGCGCATCACCGTGCAGACCAACCAGGGTGACCGGGCCAGCGAGAACGTGATCCACCTGCGCCGTACCGGCAAGCGGATGGGCCTGTTCGACAAGTGGAGCGTCCAGGGCATGGAGCTGGGCAGCATCCAGGTGCAGGTGCCCTCCTCCGCGTCCACCATCGAGGTGAACGGCAAGAGCATCGACGTCTCCGCCGAGGCCGGCTCCGGCCAGTCCGTGCGGCTGCCCGCCTTGCCCGGTGACTACACCATCAAGCTGCCGGACCAGGGCAAGTACCTCACCGGCGCCAGCGTCACGCAGTCCGTGGCATGGTCGGCGGCCAGCGAGTCGGCCCAGCTGACCACGACGCTCAACGAGCAGTTCACCAAGGATGTCGAGGCCAAGGTGAAGGAGAAGATCGACGAGTGCATCACGACGGCCACGAGCGAGGTGGCAAGCTCCTGCCCGTTCAGTTCGCCGCTGTACTACTCGTCGGACACCTACCGCGACATTGCCTGGAAGGTGGACGCCTACCCCAGGATCGCCGTCGGTGAGCTCGGCTACGAGGGCGGGGTGCAGATCACCACCGACGCCGAGGGCAAGGCCTCGGTCACCTTCGAACACGACGAGGGCTTCATGGAACCCGACTGGAAGGGCGGCAAGGATGAGGCGACGATCTCGCCCAGCGGCACCGCGACGATCGTCGGCGAGAAGCTGGACCAGGTGGAGGTGACGCTGTCATGACCGGCACCACACGCACCGCGGTCGCGCTGCTGGCCCTGGTCCTCCCGTTGGGGATGACCGGCTGCTCCGATGACTCCAAGCAGTTCGAACGGGCCGTGCCGGCCCCGGTCGCCTCCACCACTGCGTCGGCTCCGGCCGCGTCCACCACCGCACCCTCGGTGGCGGCCTCATCCGCCGCCAGCGACGCATCGTCGGCCCCGCGCTCCAGCGCCTCGGCGTCGGCCAGCCAGGCCACCGAGCAGGCCTCGCCCGCACCCCAGGTCACGGTCACCGTGCAGGCCTCGTCGGGCCCCGGGGAGGGCGGCGGCGAATCCGACGGCGAGGGATCCGACGGCAGCACCTGGTACCGCAGCTCCAGTGGCCTGTACCGCTCGCGGCAGAAGATCTGCGTGCAGCTCGAGGAGACCTGGCAGGCGGCGGTGAAGGCCGGCAAGAAGTCCGCCTCCATCAAGGCGCACGACGACGCGATCCTGGCCGGCTGCGACCCGGCCGTGTGGACCCCGAACGGCGTGAAGCATGAGACGGTCCACGAGTCCCACTACGACGGGGAGAGCTGCTCGTCGAGCGAGGCGGGCACCGTCGCCATCTTCGACGGGACCTATGCGGTCTGCACCCAGCAGGTGGAGGACCAGTGGACCTGGCAGGTCGCCGAGCAGTGACCGGGGAGGTCCACCAGCCTCGCTGACGCCGCTCTCTGCCGCGGCTTGCCACCGGGCAGCGAGCAGCGTGGGGTTAGGCTGGCCCGCGTGACTGACAGGGGAGGGGTACCCGGGGAGGCCGACGAGACGGGCGCGCGAGTGCGTCCGCGCAGGGCTGCCGTCGACGCCGATCCCGCCCCGGCCCCTCGGCCGGCCGGCGAACAGGCCGGTCCGGGGGTGCCGCTCAGACGGGCGGAAGGCGCCGGCGCGAGGAGCATCGAGACCCGGCACGAAGAGCGTCCCGGGAAGTCGCGTCGCTGGCCCCTGCTGGTGGTCGTACCGCTGGTCCTCGCACTGGTGGGTGGCGGTTGGTGGGCCACCAACCGCCCGTCGCAGGCTGAGGCGCCCGTCGCCGGGACGTCCGGCAGCCCGGCCGCAGCGAGCACCCCATCGGCGCCATCCAGCGAGGGCGCGACCACGGAGGCTCCCGGCAAGGGCACCGTCGCAGGTGTCAAGGCTCGGCTGCTCAAGGAGGGTTTCACCTGCGGATCGGAGGGGCAGCCCGGGATCGATTCCTGGCTGTGCACCCACTACACCCGCAACCCGGCGATGCTGGCCTATGTGGGCGGCGCCAAGGGCAAGCGGCTGGGCCGCGTCGCGCTCAACGTCCAGGACGGCCCCGGCGGAAACAATCCCAAGGCGCTGGGGCTGCAGGAGTGGTTGGCGCAGCAGGTCATCCCCAACAAGGCCCAGCGCCAGACGCTGCTGGCCGCGGTGCGCAAGGGCGACGAGCAGCGTTATGCCGAGGCCCGGCGGGGAGAGGTCAAGGCCCGGGGCAGCGCCGACGGATCGCTGGTGATGTTCGTCGACGGCTGGGTTCCGGACGGCGCCCAGCCGGCCTGGCTCTCGCCGCTCAAGCCGTTGGAGGCGGGGCTCACGGGGCTGGGCTACCGGTGTGGGGAACCCGGGCCGCAGGTCTCCTGCACCCGCAGCGCCAAGGGTCTCACGCACACCGTCGACTACCAGCTGGTGGGCGATGAGGTCGGCTATCTCAAGGTGAAGACCCAGCAGCAGTCGGGACGGCCGGTGGCCTCCCAGGCAGCCGCAGAGGTGAAGGCCGTCACCGGACTCTTCCGGCAGGCCGACCAGCTGCAGGGCTGGTTGGCGCGGCACGGCTCGAGCGCGGTCGGCGCCACCGGTTTCCACGAGGGGATGGCCCTGGACTGGTACCCGGGATCGTCGCAGGGAGCCGGAGCCGTCTTCTACCTGCGTCAGTCGTGCTGGACCGACACCGTGGAGTCCTGCTGAGCCAGCGGCAGGCTGAGGGTGAAGCAGGTGTGGCCCGGGCGTGAGTCCAGACCGACGCTGCCGCCATGGGCAGCCATCACTGCGGCGACGATGGCCAGCCCCAGCCCGGTGGAACTCTCGGCGGTGTGGGTGCGGCTTGCATCGGCCCGGGCGAAACGTTCGAAGGCCGTCTCGCGGATGCTGTCGTCGATGCCCGGCCCGTCGTCCAGCACCGTGATGTGCGCCTGGCCATCGCGGCTGGTGACGGCGCAGTGCACCCGGGTGCCGGGCGGGGTGTGGGTGCGGGCATTGGCCAACAGGTTGGCCACCACCTGGTGCAACTTGAGGGCGTCGGCCTGCACCATGACCGGCTGGTCGGGCAGTGCCACGCTCCACTGGTGGTTGGGGCCGGCCACCTGCGCGTCGCTGACGGCATTGAGCACCATTTCCACCGCATTGGTGGGCGCCAGATCCAGGGTGGGGTCGTCGTCGAGGCGCGCCAGCAGGAGCATGTCCTCCACCAGATGGCTCATCCGCGTGCTCTCGGCCTCGATGCGGCCCAGCGCGAAACGGATGTCCTCGGGCAGTTGGTCGCGGCCGCGGCGGGTGAGTTCGGCATAGCCGCGGATGGAGGCCAGCGGATTGCGCAGTTCGTGGCTGGCGTCGGCGACGAACTGCCGCACCCGGGTCTCGGAGGCCTGTCGGGTGGCAAGGGCAGCCTCGACGTTGTCGAGCATGTGGTTGAAGGCGAAGCCCACCCGGCCCACCTCATGGGCCGGATCGGCATCGGCCGCCCCAACCCGCTGCGGCAGCACCACCTCTCCACGATCCAGCGAGAGGTTGGAGACCTCGGTCGCGGTGCTCGCCAACCGGTTGAGCGGTTTGAGGGAGCGCACCACCACCGTGCGGGCCGCCAGCACCGCGGCCGTGATGGCGGCGCCCAGCAGCGCGAGCACCAGCCACAGCAGCTGGCGCAGGGTGTGCTCCACCCGGTTCAGCGGAAGGGCCACGATCTGGGTGCCGTCCGGAGAGTCGGCGGCCAGCACGCGGTAGTCGTCCAGTCCGGTGAGTCGCATGGTGGTTGGTTCGGTGGGGGAGGCCTCCAGCAACTGCTGGGTGACCTCCTGGGCCAGCTGCGAGTTGCCGCCCTCCACCCACAGCACGGCGTGCACCATCTCCTCGTCGACGCTGACCGTCACCTGGCCCACCTCGGTTCCAGGCATGGGCCGTTTGCCGAAACCGCGCTCGTCGCCCGGGTGGCGTTGGCCTCGCTCGACGGCGGCCTGCAGGTTGGCATCGACCGCGGCGATCAGCTGGTGGCGGGCCGCCAGGGTGGAGGCGGCACCGAGCAGGATCGCCACCACGGCCACGAGCAGGACCACGCGCACCACCAGCTGCCGCCCCAGGGTGCCCGGCCCCAGCTCGGCCAGGGGACGCAGCGAGACCGGCGCCCGGCCGGGCTCGGGCGTGGGGCTCATGCTGCCGGGCGCAGCACATAGCCTGCGCCGCGCATGGTGTGGATCATCGGCTCTCGACCATGGTCGATCTTCTTGCGCAAGTAGCTGATGTAGAGCTCCACCACATTGGCCTGACCACCGAAGTCGTAGTTCCACACCCGGTCCAGGATCTGCGCCTTGGAGAGCACCCGCTTGGGATTGCGCATCAGGTAGCGCAGCAGCTCGAACTCGGTGGCGGTCAGGCTGATCTGGTCGCCACCACGGGTCACCTCGTGGGAGTCCTCGTCCAGCGTCAGGTCTCCGACCACCAACAGCGGGTCGTTCTGCGGGGCGGTGGCGCCGCTGCGGCGCAGCAGGGCGCGCAGCCGGGCGATCACCTCCTCCAGGCTGAAGGGCTTGGTGACGTAGTCGTCGCCGCCGGCGGTCAGCCCGCCGATCCGGTCCGCGACGGCATCCTTCGCGGTGAGGAAGATCACGGGCACATCGGGTTGGTCGGCGCGGATCCGGCGCATCACCTCCAGGCCGTCGAAGTCCGGCAGCATCATGTCCAGCACGATCGCATCCGGTCGCACCTCGCGGGCGGTCTTCACCGCGGCGGTGCCGCTGGCGGCGGTGGAGACCTCCCACCCCTCGTAGCGCATCGCCATGCCGAGCAATTCGGTGAGGCTGGGCTCGTCGTCGACGGCCAACACCCGGATGGGGGAGCCGTCGGGGCGGGTGAGCTGTTCATTGTCGGGATTGAAACGTGCCATGGGCACCACCTTCCTCCGCAATCCGCTGGGAGAGCTGTGCGCTTGCTGTGTGCAGCCTGTGAGCGCGGCCGATCCGATCAGGGAACCTCGCGGACCGCGATTCGCTCGTTGTCGTCGTGATGACGCCCGAAGAGGAAGGCATCGAGGCCGACCCGTCCCGAACCGAAGGTGGTCAGCAGCAGCGCCAGGCAGGCCTGCACCGCGTTGTGCTCCCACCCGTCGTGGTGTAGGTAGAGGCCGTTGCCCCACTTGATCCAGACGATCACCAGGACATTCATCACGAGGACGAGCAGCGCCACCAGCGGCACCATCAGGCCGAGGACCAGCATCACACCACCGATGGCCTCCAGGGCAAGGGCTCCCCAGGCCAACAGGTAGGGCTGGGGCACCTCGAAGGCCTGCAGGTGCGCGATCTCGGCGTGCATCCCCACGGTGTGCCAACGGTGCCAGGCGTGCGCGATGAGCAGCAGGCCGAAGCAGATGCGCACGACCAGCAGGCTGATGGCCTGCAGGAAGCTGATGAACGACCTCATGTCCCAACTGTAGGGCGGGCGAGCGACCCGGGGCGGGCAGCGCGCGGGATCTGGTGAGATGGGAGCCATGCTCGTTCTGCTGCCGCCCAGTGAGGGCAAGGCCACTGCTCGTCGTGGTCGCCCGATGGATCTCCACTCGCTCAGCCTGCCCGCGCTCACCTCGGCGCGGGAGCAGGTCATCGAGGCGCTGGCCGCGGTGAGTTCCCGTGAAGATGCGATGACCGTGCTGAAGGTGGGGCCCTCGTTGGCCGACGACGTGGAGGCCAACACGCGCCTGATGAGCGCCCCTGCCCTGCGCGCCCGCGACCTGTACACCGGTGTCCTCTACGACGCCCTGGGCCTCGAGTCGCTTTCTGGTGCGGACTCCCGGCGCGCGACGAAGCGCCTGCTGGTGACCAGCGCCGCCCACGGCGCGCTACGTCTCAACGACCGGGTGAGCCCCTACCGGTTGGCGATGGACGTCGACCTGCCCGGCATCGGCCCGCTGGCCCGGTTCTGGGCACCCCGGCTGGCCGACGTGCTGCCCGCGGAAGTGGGGACGGGAATCGTCGTCGACTGCCGCTCCACCAGTTACCGCAATGCCTGGAAACCCACCCCCGAGCTGGCCGAACGCTGGGTGGTCGTCGACGTGCCGGGTGCCTCGCACTGGGCCAAGCACACCCGCGGCCTGGTGGCGCGTCGCCTCTGCCAGACCGACGTCGTGAAGCGGGTCGCAGACCTGCCGGCCGCGCTGGGGGAGGCCTTCGACGTGGAGCTGGTGATGCCGCAGCGCGCCGGCCGCCCCTGGACGGCGCTGGTCACGGCTCGCTGACCCCGACGACGCGAAGTGGGGAGGATTTCCACCGATGTCGGTGGAAATCCTCCCCACTTCGGGATGGGTGGTGGTCGAGTCAGCGAGCCGTGGTCTTCTCGTCGCCGCTGATACTGGTGTGCTCGTGGCCGCCGCGTCCACCACGGCCGCCCTCACCGCGGGGACCACCCGGGGAGTGCGCGGTCATGGTCTTGAGGTCCTTGCTCACCTCATAGCCCGCACGGTCCCCGTCCTTGGTGCCCATCACGTGGTAGGTGCCCTGGTCGTCCTTCATCACGCGCTCGACGGTGAAGTCGGCATCCTTGGCGGTGACGGCCTTGCTGACCTTCGTGAGCTCGTCGCCGGTCACCTCGGTGCCGCGCATCGGGCCGCCGCGGCCGGGCTCGCAGCCTCGGTCCGTGCCCTGGTCACTGCCCTGGCTGTCGCTGCCCGTACTGGCCGTGGCGCTGGAGGTGGGCGAGGTGGTGGTGCTGTCGGCATGGGCGCTGAGACCCAGCATGGCCCCACCGCCAATCACCAGGCCCGTGACAGCGGCGCTGGCGAGCCGGACGGCATTCTTCGTGTCAGTCATTGCTTCCTCCTGCTGTCTGCGGTGGCATCTCCACCGGACACCAGGAACTCTGCCCACGCAGCCTTGGCTGCCGCTGTCGCGGAGCTGTCAGGAGACTGTGAATCCAGACCCGGTCAGCCGTGCGCCTGCTCCACCAGGGCATAGCGCTCGGCGGGCCCACCCTCGCGACGCCGGTAGAGGACCAGCGCGGCCAGCATGGCCCCGAAGCTGGTGCCGGCCGCCAGCCCGACGGCCACATAGGTGGAGCTCAGCAAGAGCCAGGTCGCGGTGGTGGGATCCTCGTCGGTGATCGCGAAGACGCCGCGGTAGAGCATCACGCCCGGCATCAGCGGGGCGACGGCGGTGGTGGTGAGTGCCAGCACCGGAATGTGCAGCCAACGCACCACGATGCGTGCGGTGAATCCCACCACCAGCGCCGCGATCGCCACCCTGGCCGGGTGGGAGGCCGTGATCCAGTGGGCAGCCAGGTAGCTGGCCCACAGCAGGAGTCCAAGGCCGGTGGTGGTGACCAGCGCCCTGGTGCGCATCATGAATCGCACCCCGAAGGCCAGGGCCACCATCCCGGCGCAGACCAGCTGGATCCAGTGGTTCGGGTTCTGGCTGGCACCGGGTTCGAGCTGGGCGGTCACTCCCAGGCTGCGGCCCAACCACAGGGTGGTGACCAGCCCCAGGACGATGCCGCCCGTGGTCACCACCACCTCGACGATTCGGGCCCCGGCTCCCAGGAAGCTGCCGTCGATGGCATCGCCGGCGGCCGCGACGGTGCCCATGCCGGCCAGCAGCGAGACCATTCCGGCGGCGATCACCAGCGATGGATTCATGGCCGGCAGGGCGGGGCTTGCCCAGTGCTGCAGGGCCAGGACGAGCAGTGCCAGGCTGGTGGGGATCGCGGCGCAGACGGCCGTGGTGAAGAAGGAGCCCATCGTCCAGCGCTCCAGCTGCTGTCGCGTCTCGTCGACCAGCATCGTGGAGATAGCCGAGACCAGCATGTCCATCAGGCTGCCGCCGATCAGCAGGCCGATGGCAGCGCCCAGCACCCCGGCCGCGAAGAGGCGGAACCAGCGGGGATGTTCGAAGGGCGCGGTGGCGATGTGGTTCAGGCGCGCAGTGGCCGTCTCCACATCGACCTCGCCGCGATGGATCTCGCGCACCAGGCCCTCGACGCGTTGCAGCCGGTCATAGTCGGTCTGGTCGGGCAGCACCGAACGGATGATCGTGATGGGCGCCGCGAGAGCCGCGGGCTCGTAGCTGAGCATGATCCGGGAGTAGGTCACGTCGAGCTGGACGGGAAGGCCGTGGGCACCCACCACGCGCCGCACCAGCGTCTCGGTGCGGGCCGCGCTGGACCCCGAGGAGAGCGCCAGGGCCCCGATCCGGACGGCCAGCTCGGTGATGGCCCGGGCGCGGTGGGGGTCCACCCGTCCATCATCGACGAGGGCCATCTCGCTGTCGGCCGTCTCCCGGGCATTGGCGACGGGCCCCGAGCTGGCGGGTCCGCTCTCCTCACTCATCGTGCCCCCCGTGGTTCCGGCTGGAGCCGGCATGCTCCGCCGGCACAGTCTGCCACCGGCCGCCGCCTCACAGGACCGCCCGTGAGGGTGGGGAGTTTGCCTCGGGCATGGCCCGGGCGGCCCTCTTCAGGAGCGCTTCACCTTCGCCGGAGCGACGCGACGCCGGCGGAAGCTCGAGCCGTCCCCATTGGCCCGGATGGGGCGACGCACGGTGCCCTTGGTGGCCCACCGCAAGGCGGTATTGCTCAGGGCTGCGCCGAAGCTCGAGCCGACGGCCAGCGCGGCGCCGGTCATCAGGCACTTCAACAACAGGGTCTGCGGGTCCTCACCGGGCATCGGGATGCTGGCCGAGCTGGAGGGGAGGTCGGTGAGCAGGGCGAAGATGCCCCGGTACAGCAGCAGGCCGGGCATCAGCGGGGCGATGCCGGTGCTGATCAGGGCCACCAACGGGATGCGCAGCGGTGTGGTCACCAGCCGCGCCAACAGCCCGATCACCAGGGCGGCGAGCCCGGAACGGGCCGGGGTCGAGGTGGTCAGGGCGACCGCACCGAGGTAGGCCAACTGGGCCGCCACCCCCATCGAGATCGCGGCCAGGGCCGAGCGTGGCCCCATGTTGCACAGCACGCCGAAACTCGCGGCGATCAGTCCGGCCGAGAAGAGCTGGGCCACGGGGGTGGCGCTGAAACCGCCGATGGGGGCCAAGTAGCTGGGCACGCCCAGCCACAGGCCGAGCGAGAGGGTCGCGACCAGTCCCAGCACGATTCCCGAGGTCAGCACGGAGACCTCCACCGCACGGCTGCCGGCGCTCATGTAGTAGGCGTCGATCGCATCGCCCGCGGCGGTGACGATGCCCAGACCGGCCAACAGGGGCACCATGCCGGCCGCCACCACCAGCCCGGGCGAGGCCATCTGCAGGCTGTCGGGCAGGTAGGCACGTCCCGACATCACCGCCAGGCCCACCAGGGCTGCCATCGAGGCTGCCGCGGCCTGGGTGAAGAAGGTGTTCATGCCGCGACGGTCCATGCCATTGCGCACGAGCTCCACCAGGAAGGTGGTGACCATGGCGATGATCACGTCGGACCGGTTTCCGCCCAGCAGCATCGCGACGGCGCCACCCATCAGGGCGGCGGCACCGTGGGTCACCCAGAGACGGTAGGTGCGCGGCTCGCGGCGGACGTGGTCCAGCCGTCGGTACATCACCTCGATCTCGAGGGCGTCGCGCGACATGGCCTGGATCAGGTTCTCCACGCGGGTCAACTGGTCGTAGTCGATGGTGCCCGGCTTGACCATTCGCATCACGGTGATCGGGTCGCTGGCCGCCGACGGCTCGTAGCTGATCGTGATGCGCGTGTAGGTGATGTCCACCTGGGCGGGGAGCCCGTAGTAGCGGCAGATGCTCAGCACCAGGCGGGTCGCGCGGGCGGCCGTGGCGCCGGAGGAGAGCATCATCTCGGCTGCTCTCATCGAGAGCGCGACGATCGAGCGGGCCCGGGCGGCCTCCACGTCCGACTCGTCGACGTGCGCTGCCTCACGCAGCTTGTTGCGGTAGGCGTGGGCCATCGTTCGTGAGGCCCGGGCCAGGCGAGTACTTGCCGGCATCGCTGCTCTTTCATGCATGGTGGGATGAGGCAGACCATTGGTACCACGCGTGGCCCGTGCACGAAAGTGACCGGGGCAGCGGGTGGGGCCCCAGCCCCTGGGGATGTCCTTCCGGCCTTAGCGACGCCGGGTCTTGATGGCGTAGGCAAACGCCAGCAGGGCGATCCACAGCGGGCCGACGACCAGGGCCGGACGGTAGCTGGGAATGAAGCCCATCAGGACGACGACCGCGGCCAGCGTCGCCAGGACCAGGTAGTTGGACCAAGGATGCCAGGGCATCCGGAAGGTCAGGTGCTGGGCCGCGTCGCCGATGCGACGGCGGAACTTCAGCTGGGTGATGACGATCATCGTCCAGTTGATGATGCCGGCCATCAGCGCCACCGAGATGACGTAGAGGAAGACCTTGCCGGGGAAGAGGTAGTTGAGCACCACGGCGCCGGCGGTGACGGCCGAGCTGGCCAGCACGCCCAGCCAGGGGCTGCCGACGCGGTTCAGCCGCAGGAAGCAGCGCGGGGCATTGCCCTGCTGGGCCAGCGAATACAGCATGCGGCCATTGGAGTAGAGGCCAGAGTTGTAGGCGCTGACGGCAGCGGTGAGCACCACGACGTTGAGGATGGTGGCGGCCGAGCCGATGCCCAACCGGGAGAAGATCGAGACGAAGGGCGACTCGTTGCCGTCGAGCTGGTTCCACGGGAAGATCGCCAGCATCACCAGGATGGCGCCCACGTAGAAGATGAGGATGCGGTAGACGACCTGGTTGATCGCCTTGGGGATGGACTGGCGTGGGTTGTCGGCCTCGCCCGCGGTGATGCCGATGAGTTCGACGCCGCCGAAGCTGAACAGCACCACGACCATGCTCATCGCCAGCCCCCAGACGCCCTTGGGCAGGAAGCCGTCGTGACGCCACAGGTTGGCCACACCGGTGGCATTGCCGCTGCCCCAGCCGAAGACGATGATGACCAGCCCGAGCATGATCATGGCGATGATGGCTGCCACCTTGACCAGCGCGAACCAGAACTCGAACTCGCCGAAGGCACGCACGCTGATCAGGTTGACCAGGGTCACCAGCACCAGGAAGGCGGCGCTGGAGACCCACAGCGGGACGTCGGGGAACCAGAAGTTGACGTAGGTGCCCACCACCACCAGCTCGGCCATGCTCACGGCGATGTAGTTGAACCAGTAATTCCAGCCGGAGAAGAAGCCGGGGAAGGGCCCCCAGTTGCGGTAGGCGTAGTGGCTGAAGGCGCCGGAGACCGGTTCGTCGACGCTCATCTCGCCCAGGGCGCGCATGATCAGGAAGATCACCAGACCCCCGGCCAGATAGGCCAGCAGGATGGCCGGCCCGGCCATCGAGATGGCGGCGCTGGAGCCGTAGAACAGGCCGGTCCCGATGGCGCCACCCAAGGCGATCAGCTGGATGTGGCGGTTCTTCAGGGCGCGCTGGAGCCCTGCCCCTGCGTCGCTGTCCTGGGCATCGGGCGGCTGGGGGTCGGTCATGGGCGACGAGTCTAGACCTGGGCTGCGGGTGCTCCCCGCGCAGTCCAGGCCAGGGCGACCGGTCGACCCCGGCTCAGGCCAGGGAGAGGAAGAGCTTCTCCATGGCGGCCAGGTCGTCCTCGCGCTCGGGATTGTCGGTGGTCAGGCACCGCTGCATGCCGGTGGAGATCAGCGAGAAACCCGCGCGGTCGAGGGCCTTGGAGCAGGCCGAGAGCTGGGTGAGCACCTCGCGGCAGTCACGCTCCTCCTCGATCATGCGGATGACGGCGCCCAGCTGGCCCTGCGCACGGCGCAGGCGCTTGAGGACGGCGTCGAGTTCTTCTGCGGGAATCTCCATCGGGGCTCCTGTTGTGAGGTCTTTGGCACGGGGGTGCTGCATTCACCTTCCCATGAGGCGCCGCAGCAGTCCGGTCCCCTTCTGCTCGGGGTGGCCAGTGCACCACTGGGTGGTGGGCACCGAGGCCTTCACCTGGGCGACGTGCTGGCCGCAACCGGCCCAGGTGGTCTTGTGGCAGGTCTTGCAGGTGACGGGACGGCACATGGGCGTTCTCCTTGGTGGGTCTCGTGCTGTGGGGTTGGTGCTGTGGGGTTTGTACGGGGGTCTGTGTGGAAATCGGGCCCGCGCTGACTTCATTTAATACCCTAGGGGGTATATAGTCAAGACCGTTGGATCCGTCACCCGCGTCCCGGGCCCAGTTCCCCGAAGCCCGCCCCAAGCCCCCGTCAGTGAAGGACAATCGAGCCATGAACCTTGCACCCGAGACCACCCCGAGCCGTCAGATCGTCATTGTCGGTGGCGTCGCCGCTGGCATGTCGGCCGCCGCACGCCTGCGCCGCCTCGACGGTGCCGCCCAGATCACCGTCGTGGAGCGCAGTGGCAACATCTCCTTCGCCAACTGCGGCCTGCCCTACCACGTCGGCGGGGTGATCGAGCAGCGCGACGCCCTGCTGCTGCAGACCCCGCAGGCCATCAAGGCCCGCTTCGACATCGACGTGCACGTGCGCACCGAGGCCGTGCGGATCAACCGGGATGAGCACACCGTCACGGTGCGCCAGCTCGACACCGGTGCGGAACGAGACCTGCCCTACACCGCGCTGGTGCTGGCCCCCGGCGCCACTCCGGTGCGCCCGCCCCTGCCGGGCATCGAGCGCGCCCTGGGCTTGCGCAATGTGGAGGACACCGACGCCATGGTCGCCGCCATCTCGGGTGCGAAGACCGCCGTGGTGGTCGGTGGCGGTTTCATCGGCGTGGAGGTGGCCGAGAACCTGGTGCACAAGGGGCTGCAGGTGGCCCTGGTGGAGGCCACCGCCCAGGTGATGGCCCCGCTGGATCCTGAGATGGTGGCCCCGGTGCACGACGTGCTACGCCAGGCCGGCGTCGACCTCCGGCTGGGGCAGTCGGTGAAGGCCATCGGCGAGTCCGACGTGGAACTGTCCGACGGCACTCGTCTTCCGGCCGACGTGGTGGTGGCCTCGATCGGTGTGAAGCCCGAGTCGGGGCTGGCCCGTGAGGCCGGGCTCGAGCTGGGCGAGCGCGGCGGCATCGTCGTCGACGAGCAGTTCCGCACCAGCGATCCCGACATCTTCGCGGTCGGTGATGCGGTGCACAAGGTCGATGCCGTGGACGGTTCGCCGACCCTGGTGCCGCTGGCCCAGACCGCCAACCTGCAGGGCCGACGCGTCGCCGACGTCATCGCCGGACGCCCGGTGGGTGACCGCCCCGTGCTGGGCACCGCCATCGTCGGCATCTTCGGTCTGCAGGTGGCCAGCACCGGCTGGAACGAGAAGCGGCTGGTGGCCGCGGGTCGTCGGCACCGCATCATCCACACCCACCCGGTGCAGCACGCCGGTTACTACCCGGGCGCGGAACAGATGGCGCTGAAGCTCCTCGTCGATCCCGAGACCGACGCAATCCTGGGGGCCCAGGGGGTGGGCCGCGACGGCGTCGACAAGCGGATCGACGTGATCGCCACCGCCATGAGCGCCGGGCTGACCGCCAGCCAGCTGGCCGAGCTGGAGCTGGCCTACGCCCCGCAGTTCGGTTCTGCCAAGGATCCGGTGAACATGCTCGGCTTCGTCGCCGAGAACCTGGCCACCGGCCTCAGCCAGAACATTCAGTGGCATGAGCTGCAGGCCGCACAGGAGGCCGGCGCCACGGTGCTCGACGTGCGCACCCAGGGGGAGTACGACGCCGGGAACATCCCGGGAGCCATCCTCATCCCGGTCGACGAACTGCGCGGACGCATGGATGAGCTGCCCGAGGGTGAGCTGGTGGTGCACTGCGCCGTCGGTGTGCGCGCCCACGTCGCGGCGCAGATGCTGGCTGAGGCCGGGCGCCGCGGGGTGCGCAACCTGGACGGCGGCTACAAGACGTGGCAGGCGGGCATGGCCAGCCGGGCCTGAGCTGCCGCACGGTCTGCAGTGATTCGTGGTGCGGCTGCCTAGGCTGGCGGGGTGGACGACGCACTGGTGGAGCGCGTGTTGCGCGTGGTCGAGCTGGTCCCGGCGGGCAGCGTGGTGAGCTATGGCGACGTGGCCGCGGCCGTGGGCACGGGTCCGCGGCAGGTGGGTCGGATCATGGCGCAGTGGGGCAGTGAGGTGCCCTGGTGGCGAGTGACCAATGCGGCGGGCCAGCTGCCCGAGGCTTTGCTGCCGCAGGCTCGCCGCCGGTGGCAGGCCGAGGGGATCGCGCTGCTGCCGTCGGGGCGCGGCTGCCGGATCACCGTGCACCGCTGGCCGGACGAGCAGCTGTACCGTGCTGCGGTGGCCGTGGCCGCCGAGGTGCGGGCGCTCAGCAGTGTCGAAGCCGAGACGGGGTGTTGAGCGGGCCGTCGGGCCCCACGTGCACCTGTTCGGTGATTCCGTCGACGCGCACCTCGACCAGGTCATTGGACAGCCAGCGCAGGCCGTCAATCTGCTGCTCGGGCGAACAACCCAGGGTCCAGTAGCGGCTGGTGGCGCCCTGGTTCTCCTGCAGCCTCAGGCGCGTGCTTCGTGCCGGCCCGTCATCCTGGGCAAGCACCAGCTGCCTGCTGCGGTCGGGTGACAGGTAGGCACCCTGCCGTGACTGGGTGGTGACCGGGCTGTTGGTCAGCAGGAGAGTGGCCAGCAACACCAGCCCCGCCACCATCGTCAGCGCCGCGCTGGAGGGGTGGTGACAGGCCACCAGCACCCCAGTGGCCAGGGCCGTGACGCCGGCCACGACCAGCTGGCCGGGTGCGGGCAGCAGCTCGGCGTTCAGGAAGCCGTGCCGGGGTCCACCCAGCAGTGACGAGGCAAGTGCCAGCAAGAGGGCCAGCGAACACAGTCCAGCCCCGATCGCGGCGGGAATGCACGCGCGCGCAGACGGCAGGACGGGCTGGCTCATGCGCCCATGGTGGCATCGCAGGGGGCCCTGTCATTCCAGCACGATGACCGACATAACCAGCCTCTGGCTACGGGCGTCTCCTGTTCAGGAAGGAATCTTCCCTCCGTCTGGAGGGCCAGGTGCCGTGCGCGAGTCTAAGCCTATGCACAGGAGAGGGGCAGGAAGAGGCCTCCCGGGTGAGTTCTCAGCCGTGCCGAGCAGACATCACAGCACCATCGCGGCGACACACCCGGCAGCCAGCAGGGGCAGGTTGAAGTGCAGGAAGGTGGGCAGCACGGTGTCGCGGATGTGGTCATGCTGGCCGTCGGCGTTCAGACCGGAGGTGGGGCCCAGCGTCGAGTCCGAGGCGGGGGAGCCGGCATCGCCCAGCGCGCCGGCGGTGCCGATGATCGAGACCGTCGCCAACGGCGAGAAGCCCATCTGCAGGCACAGCGGGACGAAGATCGTCGTGATGATCGGCAGCGTGCTGAAGGAGCTGCCGATCCCCATGGTGACCAGCAACCCCACCAGCAGCATGACGAAGGCCGCCATCAGGTGGGAGTCGCCGAAGGCCTTGGCGCTGGCGGTGACCAGCGATTCGACCTGGCCGGTGTCCTTCATCACCTGCGCGAAGCCCTGGGCGGAGATCATGATGAAGCCGATCATCGCCATCATCTTCATGCCCGAGTCGAAGACTCCGTCGGCCTCGCTCCACTTGATGACGCGAGCCGCCACGAAGACGGCAAAGCCCACCAGGGCACCCAACAGCAGCGAATCGGCCCAGATCTGAACCACCAGGCACAGCACCACGGCCAGCAGGGCAATGGCGATGTGGTACTTGCTGACGGGCTCGTCCAGGTGGACGTCGCCCTGGCCCTCGACGGGGCGGTCCTGGTAGCTGCGCGGCTTGCGGTAGCTCACCAGGACGGCGACGAGCAGACCACAGAGCATGCCCAGGGCGGGGATCCCCATGGCACTCATCACGTTGATGTTGCTGGTGTCCAGGCCGGCCTGGTTGATGTTCGCCAACAGGATGTCGTTGAGGAAGACATTGCCGAAGCCGTAGGGCAGGTACATGTAGGTGGTGACCAGGCCGAAGGTCATGATGCAGGCCAACAGGCGACGGTCCACGTCGAAGCGGTTGAAGACCAGCAGCAGGGGCGGGATCAGCAGCGGGATGAAGGCGATGTGAATCGGCACCAGGTTCTGGCTCATGATCGCGGCCGCCAGCACCGTCCCCAGCAGCCCCCACTTGAGGAACTTGCCGCGGCTGCCGTCCCCGTCATTGGCCTTGCGGATCACCCAGCTGGCGAAGGCCTGCGGCATGCCGGAGCGGGCGATCGCCACGGCGAAGGCGCCCAGCATCACATAGCTCAACGCGATGGAGGCGCCGTTGGCGATGCCCTCGGTGAAGGACTCCATGGTGCGGGTCATGCCCATGCCGGCACTGATCCCGCCCACCAGGGCTCCGATGATGAGTGAGATCACCACGTGGACCCTCGCGAAGGACAGGGCGAGCATGATGACAACGGCCAGGACGACGGCATTCATGGGCTACTCCAGAGAAAGGAAACGTGGTCACGGTAGTGCTTCGGCCACGCGCTCGTCGCAATGGACCAGGCGGCGGACGGTCGTGGCCTGTCGGTTCTTGCTGAAGCGGAGCTGAACATCGCCCGAAAGGGCTTGTCACGTGATCAGGTGACCGTGAAAGAGGCCCCGCGGGGCCTTCGGGGGCCATTTGTCCCCCCATGGGGGGACATTGCGTGACCCCAAACTGAAGCACAGCTGAAGTGCAGGCCAATGACGACTGCACCGCCCACTTGTGTTCACTGTGGGCAAATCGCCAGTCTTGAGTCATCGCAAGGCACCCGATCGGGGAGACGGTGCCGAGGCAGTCACGGGGGAGGCTCGGGGGAGCCGCTCGGGGGCGTGACTGCTGGCGACGAGGGTTCGGGGGAACCCAAACACCTGGTTCGGGGGAACCGGGAGCGTCCTTCTCGGGGGAGAGCGACGCACACTGATTCGGGGAATCGGTGGATCGGAATCGGGGGATCTCGACCACCAGACCTGTGGGCCCGGATGCCTGGGGGGCATCCGGGCCCAGTTCTGTTCCTGCAAGACACAGTTCTGTTCCTGCAAGACAGCGACTCCCGCGGGCGTACAAGGGCTGTGCCGTCACCCCGCCGAAGCTGTGCCTGACCCTGACGGAACCGATCATGTCGAATGTCGGCAGTCCTGTCCCGTGCGGTCTCGTCCAGCCCGGTCGGTTGTCGTCTCACAGAGGTTGTCGTCTCACAGAGGTGGAAGGAGCGCCAGATGGCGTCGTTGTCTCGACTCGCCGCGGGCGGGGGTTCCTCCCCGTCCCGCGTGGTGCGGCGTTGGACGCGTTCCCTGGCCTTGGCTGCAGCCCTGGTGGTCTACCTGATCAGCATGCCTGCCATGGTGGCCAGCATTGATCGCACCCCGCTCGCCTGGGTGGCCGTGGCCTGCTTCCTCGTCCACCTCGTGATGCTCTTCGTCGCAATGCTGCGCAAGCCCCTGTCGAGCCGATGGTTCTGGAGCTCCGGGGCAGTGCTGGTGCTTGCCTTCCTCACCCTGATGCCGCAGTGGGCCGATGGCGACGGTGGTCAGCTGTGGGCGCCGGGCGGCCTGGGGATGGCCTGGTGCCTCTGGGCCACCATGGTGCTGCCTCCGCGCGTCTACCCCCGAGTGGTCTGGGGCATCTTCGCCGCCCTGGGCCTGATGAACCTCGGGGTGGTGTGGTTCTGGAGCTGGCCAGCGCCGCGCCATGAACTGCTGGTCTCCCTGTGGTTCCTGCTGCCCGGGCTGGTGGTCATGCTGCTGGGCGACGCCCTGCGTCGGGTGGCACACTCCGTGGAGCTCCAGATTGCCGAACGCGAAGGCATCCTCACGGCGGATGGTGCGCACCGTGCCGAGTTGTACGAGCGTGCGGAGGCCGCCCGGCTGCTGCACGACCACGTCCTGCACGCCCTGCACGCCATCTCGCGCATCGGTGACGGCGAGGTCACCGCGCAGATGGCCCAGGAAGAGTGTCGGGTGGCCCTGCATGAACTGGCCCGCCCCCGGGCGACCGAGCCGGCAGCCTCCGTGCGTGACCTGCTGCGTGCCGACGAACTGGTGCAGTCCCTGGGCATCGAGCCGCGTGGCGATGCCGGGGCGGTGCCGGTGGACGTCGCGCACGCCATGGCGGCGGCCGCGCATGAGGCACTGCTGAATGCGAGTGCCCATGCCAAGGCGAACACCATCACCGTCGAGCTGCGCGACGATCCGGCCCAACGCGTGGTGGTACGCGATGACGGTGTCGGTTTTCGGCCCGATCGTGTTCCGAGCTCCCGGCTGGGGCTGCGCAGCTCGGTGCGGGAGCTGATGGCGGCCTTGGGTGGCGCGGCGCGGGTCACCAGCGCTCCCGGTCAGGGCACCGAGGTGGTCCTGAGCTGGCCCCTGCCCGAGGCCTCGCAGCCCGAGCCGGCGTGGGTGCTCGGCACCCAGCGCCTGCTGCGACGCCTGCTGGTGCGTTCCGCGTGGCCGGCGCTGGCCGCAGCCCTGGTCGCGATCCCGGTGATGGCGCCCCTGGGCGGGGGCTGGCCCGTCGTGCTGGTGGTCCTGCCGGCGCTGGTCATCGGGGCCTGGTATTCGTGGTACTTCATCGAGCACCCACCATCGGAACGGATGGCGGGTCTGGTCTTTGTCGCCTCGGTGCTGGTGTGGTCGGGTTGGGTGACGGTGGGGCCCGGCCTGGACAAGCTGGCAAGCCCGCACGACCTGTGGCCCATGTGGGTCTCGGCCGCACTGCTGCACCTGGTGGTGCTGAGCGTACGGGTTCGCCTCGGGCTGGTCGCGGTGGCGGGATGGGTGCTGCTGGTCAGCATCGGGGTCCTGCTGCGCGAACCCGACTTCGCCTGGTTCCGGCTCTATCCGATCGTGGTGATCCCGCTCATCGACGTGTTGATGACCATCGCACTGCTGGACGTCTTCGTAACCCTCGCCTCGGAACACTTCACTCAGCGGGCCCTGGCCGAGGAGAGTCGGCAGCGGCTCGCGCGGCTGCGCCACTCCTCCCAACTGCAGGACCACTGGTCGCAGCAGGTCACCGGGGAGGCAATGCCCCTGATGAGGGCCGTCGCCGCCGAAGGCTCCGTCGTCACCCGGGAACAGATCGACCAGGCGCTCCTGCTCGAGGCCACCTTGCGCGACGAGCTGATCCTCGGCCCGGATGAGGGCAAGATCCTGGCGGTGCTGAACACCCTGCGTCGCGACGGGTGGCACATCAACACGCCCTCGGTGCACCCCGCGGAGCGGGTCTTCCTGGATGCCGTGGCCCACTGGACGGCGCTGATCGGCAAGCCGGACCACTTCAAGCAGGAGGTGAAGGTGACCCTGTCCCACGGCATCGCGACGCTGGTGGTGCTCGACCCGAATGACGAGCAGGTGGCCCTGTGGACTCGCACGGCCGGGCAGCTGGGGGCGCAGCTGGATTCCGACGAGGGGTGGGCCAGGTTGCGGATGAAGCTCCCCGACAAGCCACGGGGTACCTACTGAGTCCTCTGTCCGGGTCTTGTCCGGGTCTTATGTCCGGGGGGCGGGTCTGGACGGCGGACCAACAGGTGGAACGCGGCCAAGGGCAGTGCAGGCCCCGGTTTGTTGCCTGGGATGCGCGGTCACTTGGACTTATCCAGACCACCGTGGGATTGAGAGGCAACAGGTATTGGACCGCCATCGGCAGGATGCCTAGGTTGGCACCAGATCAGCGGACCGGGGCGTTGGAGCTCCGGTCGCTGTTGTCACCGGCCGCGCCGAACCGCACAGGTTGCGCGGGCATCGGCGATCACCACAGCGTCAACGAGGACAGGACCCAATCATGCAGTACCACCACCACGGTTACGTCGCGCACGATCCGCTCGTCAAGGACCCCAAGGGCACCGGGGTCGACCGCACCGAAGAGCTGCCGGACACGATGGACGTGCTCATCGTCGGGGCGGGTCCTGCCGGCATCATCCAGGCGGCCCAGCTCACCAACTACCCGAACATCCACACCCGCATCATCGACAGCCGCCCGGGGCGTCTCGAGGTGGGCCGCGCCGACGGCCTGTGGGCCCGCAGCTGTGAGACCTTCCAGGCCTTCGGCTTCTACGACCGGATCAATGCCGAGGCCCACCGCCTCGTCGACGTGCACTTCTGGGGCCCCAAGCCCGACGACCCCACCGAGATCATGCGCGGCGTGCGCGCCGAGGACCCGCCGTCGACGGTCAGCGAGTTCCCCTTCATCATCGTGAACCAAGCCCGCATCATCGACTACTACGCCGAATATGCCGAGCGTGGCCCGGCCAAGATCAAGCCCAACTACGGGTATGAGTTCCTCTCGCTGGAGACCGACGAGTCGCAGGAGTACCCGGTCAGCGTCAAGCTGCTCGACCCCAAGGGCGAGGAGCGCACGGTGCGGGCCAAGTACGTCGTCGGGTGTGACGGGGCGCGCAGCAAGGTGCGCGCCTGCACCGACATCGAGCTGCAGCGCGACCCGTCGGCCCACGCCTGGGCAGTCATGGACGTGCTCGCCGAGACGACCTTCCCCGACGTCCGCCAGAAGTGCGGCATCCAGTCCGACAAGGACGGCACCATCCTGCTGATCCCCCGTGAGGGCGGCTTCCTGACCCGCTACTACGTCTCGCTGGGCAACATCGACGACAGCAACCGTGCCGAGCTGCGCGCCACCACCTGGCAGGAGGCCGCCGAGCGCGCCAACAAGATCCTGCATCCCTACACGCTCGACGTGAAGGAGGTCACCTGGTACTCCGTCTACGAGGTGCGCCACACCGTCGCCAAGAAGTTCGACGACGTCCCGGTGGACCGGATCGGCAGCCAGAATCCCCGCGTCTTCATCGCCGGCGATGCCTGCCACACCCACAGCGCGAAGGCCGGTCAGGGCATGAACGTGTCCATGCAGGACGGTTGGAACATCGCGTGGAAGCTGGGCCAAGTGCTCGAGGGACGCAGCGATCCGTCGCTGCTGGCCACCTACTCCGCCGAGCGCCAGCAGATCGCCGAGGAGCTCATCGCCTTCGACAAGGCCTGGTCGGGCATGATGTCGAAGCGTCCCGAGGAGCTCGACGATCCGCAGGACATCGGCCGTTTCTACATCGACAACGCCGAGTTCCCCAATGGCTTCGCCACCCAGTACCCGGCCTCGCCGGTCATCGGCGAAAGCACCCACCAGGATCTGGCCAAGGGCTTCCAGATCGGCAAGGCCTTCCAGTCCAACCTCGTGCGTCGGGTGGCCGACACCTCGCCGCGTGAGCTGGGCCACCTGTTCGAGGCCGATGGTCGCTGGCGCCTGTATGCCTTCGCCGACCAGGATCGGACGGCGGTGGCCGAACTGGCCGAGTGGCTGGAGAAGTCCGAGGACTCCCCGGTACGCAAGTTCACCCCGCAGGGCGCGGACATCAACAGCGTCTTCGACGCCAAGGTGATCTACCAGCAGCCCTACACGGAGGTGGAGCTGGCCGACGTGCCGTCCTACTTCCTGCCGAAGATGGGGCCGTACCAGCTCACCGACCGCGAGGAGGTCTTCGCCGCCGATCCCAGCGCCGACATCTTCGACGAGCGCGAGATCTCCCGGGATGGTGCCCTGGTGATCCAGCGCCCGGACATGTACATCGCGCACGTGTTGCCGTTGAGCGCGCGTGAGGAGATCACCGAC
Source organism: Luteococcus struthionis (assembly GCF_048595755.1). Classification (GTDB taxonomy): domain Bacteria; phylum Actinomycetota; class Actinomycetes; order Propionibacteriales; family Propionibacteriaceae; genus Luteococcus. The sequence goes on along the minus strand of NZ_CP184360.1, from coordinate 477,022 downwards.
TTCTTCGCGCAGAGCATGATCAGCCAGCAGGGCTGACCAGCCAGCACGGTTGATCGGTCAACAGGACTGATCTCCCGATCGTCAGTCGCCCGGTTCCGCCACGACAGCGGAACCGGGCGACTGCGCGTCTGCAGGCTGGGGGGGCTGCCGGAAATGCGGGCTCCTCGCTCGGGAATAACCCTGACTCGACCATGGTTGAGCATGGTGAACTCAACTTCATCCTTGAGTCCAATGAACTCAAGCCCTAGGGTTGAGTTCGCAAGGCTCAAGGGGGTCACACCTCGGAGCTGAGAACAAGGAGCTTCCCGGGCAGCTGCCCAGCAGCTCGCCCGCAGTACATCTGTCAGCAACTTTTGGAGGAATCACCATGGCTCGTGCAGTCGGTATCGACCTCGGCACCACCAACTCGGTCGTCGCAGTTCTCGAGGGTGGCGACCCCACTGTCATTCCCAACGCCGAAGGCGCTCGCACCACCCCCTCGGTGGTCGCCTTCTCGAAGACCGGTGAGGTCCTGGTTGGCGAGGTCGCCAAGCGCCAGGCCGTCACCAATGTCGATCGCACCATCCGCTCCGTCAAGCGCCACATGGGCACCGACTGGAGCATCAAGGTCGACGACAAGGACTACAAGCCCCAGCAGATCAGCGCCTTCGTGCTGCAGAAGCTGAAGCGCGACGCCGAGGCCTACCTCGGTGAGCCCGTCACCAATGCCGTCATCACCGTCCCGGCCTACTTCTCCGACGCGGAGCGCCAGGCCACCAAGGAGGCCGGCGAGATCGCGGGCCTGACCGTCGACCGCATCATCAACGAGCCGACCGCTGCCGCCCTGGCCTACGGCCTCGACAAGGACGAGCAGACCGTGCTGGTCTTCGACCTCGGTGGCGGCACCTTCGACGTCTCGCTGCTGGAGATCGCCGACGGCGTCTTCGAGGTGAAGGCCACCAAGGGTGACAACCGTCTGGGCGGTGACGACTGGGACCAGCGCGTCGTCGACTGGCTGGTCACCCAGTTCAAGAACAAGAACGGCATCGACCTGAGCCAGGACAAGATGGCCAAGCAGCGCCTGCAGGAGGCTGCCGAGCGCGCCAAGATCGAGCTGTCCTCCGCCCAGGAGGCCTCCATCAACCTGCCCTACATCACCGCCGGTGCCGAGGGTCCGCTTCACCTGGACGAGAAGCTCACCCGCTCCGAGTTCCAGCGCATGACCCAGGACCTGCTGGACCGCTGCCGCGCTCCGTTCAATGCGGTGATCAAGGACGCCAACACCTCGGTGGACAAGATCGACCAGGTCATCCTGGTGGGTGGCTCCACCCGTATGCCGGCCGTTGCCGAGCTGGTGAAGGAACTGGCTGGCAAGGAGCCGAACAAGGGTGTGAACCCCGACGAGGTCGTCTCGCTGGGCGCCAGCCTGCAGGCCGGTGTGCTGAAGGGTGAGGTCAAGGACGTCCTGCTGCTCGACGTCACCCCGCTGAGCCTGGGCATCGAGACCAAGGGTGGCGTGATGACCAAGATCATCGAGCGCAACACCACGATCCCCACCAAGCGTTCCGAGGTCTTCACCACCGCTGAGGACAACCAGCCCTCGGTGATGATCCAGGTCTACCAGGGTGAGCGCGAGTTCGCCCGCGACAACAAGTCGCTCGGCAACTTCGAGCTGACCGGCCTGATGCCCGCCCCGCGTGGCGTGCCGCAGGTCGAGGTGACCTTCGACATCGATGCCAACGGCATCGTGCACGTCCACGCCAAGGACATGGCCACCGGCAAGGAGCAGAGCATGACCGTCACCGGCGGCTCCGCCCTGGGCAAGGAGGACATCGAGCGCATGATGAAGGATGCCGAGGCCCACGCCGAGGAGGACAAGAAGCGTCGCGAGGCCGTCGAGATGCGCAACGAGGCCGACGCCCTGGCCTTCCGCACCGAGAAGCTGCTGGCCGACAATGCCGAGAACATCGGCGACGACGTCAAGGCTCCCGTCCAGGAGTCGCTCGACAAGTTGAAGGAGACCCTGAAGGGCACCGACAACGACGACGAGGTCAAGGCCGCCATGGAGGACCTGAACGCTAAGGCCTCGGCCATGGGCCAGGCCATGTACGCCCAGGCCCAGGCTCAGCAGGCACAGGAGGCTCCGGCCGAGGGTGCCAGCGCCGAGGGCGAGGCCACCGGCTCGGGCGATGACGACGTCGTGGACGCCGAGATCGTCGACGAGGAGAAGAAGGACAACTGAGGCGGAACCCCGCACCGCGGGGGATCCTGACGCTCCGGTGGGCCCGGGACGCACAGCCGGCCCGGGCCCTTCCGAAGCACCACGATCAATCAGTACGCAGCCATCAGCAAGCAGACATGAGGAGATCATGAGCGAGAACCAGCCGCAGGACCCGCAGACCCCCGACGAGCAGCCCGGGGCCGCCGAGGAGGTCAGCGAGCAGACCCGCCAGGAGATCGACGAGGCCCTTGCCGGTGCCGAGGAGTCGCTCGAGGGCGAGGTGCAGGACGACCGGGAGGCCGAGCTCCAGCAGAAGCTGGACGAGCGCACGCTGGACCTGCAGCGCCTCCAGGCCGAGTACGTCAACTACAAGCGTCGCGTGGACCGTGACCGTGAGGTGGCCAAGCAGGCCGGCGCCGAGAGCATCGTGCGCGACCTGATGCCCGTGCTGGACAGCATCCACATGGCCCGTGAGCACGGTGACCTCACCGGCGGCTTCAAGATGGTGGCCGACGAGCTGTCCAAGCTGGCCGAGAAGCACGGCCTGGTGGCCTTCGGTGAGGTGGGCGACGAGTTCGATCCCAACCTGCACGATGCGCTGATGCAGGTTCCGCTGGAGGGCGCGACCACCACCTGCATCTCGCAGGTGATGCAGCGCGGGTTCCAGATGAATGGCCGCGTGCTGCGGCCGGCCCGCGTCGCCGTGAGCGACCCGGACCCGGCTGCCCAGGCCGACGAGAAGAACTGACCGGACGAGGGGAGGAGGCGCCATGAGCGGCAAGGACTGGGCCGAGAAGGACTACTACAAGACGCTGGGCGTCTCCAAGGACGCCAAGCCGGATGAGATCAAGAAGGCATTCCGCAAGCTGGCGCGGGAGAACCATCCCGACCAGCATCCCGGCGATGCCAAGGCGGAGCAGCGCTTCAAGGACATCAGCGAGGCCAATTCGGTGCTGTCCGACCCCAAGAAGCGCAAGGAGTACGACGACATGCGCCGGATGTTCGCCGGGGGCGGTTTCCGCTTCCCCCGGGGCGGGCAGCCGGGCGGTGCCGCCGGGGGTGTCAACGTCGAGGACCTGTTCCGCAATGCGCAGGCCGGCGGTGGCTTCGGCGACCTGTTCGGTGACCTGTTCACGCAGGCCTCCGGGGCGGGTCCGCGTCGCACCAACCGCGGTGCCCGACGCGGTGCCGACGTCGAGGGCGAGGTCTCGATCAGTTTCACCGACGCCGTCGACGGCACCACGGTGGGCGTGCAGATGGTCTCCGACGACGCCTGTTCGGCCTGCCGCGGCACCGGCGCCAAGGCCGGGACGGTTCCCGAGGTCTGCCTGACCTGTCAGGGGTCGGGGGTGCAGACCTCCACCAGCGGTGGTGTCTTCGCCATCAGCGACACCTGCTCCGACTGCAAGGGGCGGGGCCTGGTGGTCAAGAATCCCTGCGATGTCTGCAACGGTTCCGGCCGCGCCAAGTCGTCCAGGACGATGCAGGTGCGCATTCCGGCCGGGGTCACCGACGGGCAGCGCATCCGGATCAAGGGCAAGGGTTCCCCCGGTGAGAACGGCGGACCTGCCGGCGACCTCTACGTGCTGGTGCACGTGCGGCCCCATCCGGTCTTCGGCCGCAAGGATGACCACGTCACCATCACCGTGCCGGTCACCTATCCCGAGGCTGCCCTGGGCGGTGAGATCGAGGTTCCGACCCTCAAGGGCGGACGCGTGAAGCTGCGCATCCCGGCCGGCACGCCCAATGGCCGCACCTTCCGGGTCCGCGGCAAGGGTGTCCACCGCAAGGACGGCAGCACCGGCGACCAGCTCGTCACCGTGGAGGTGGAGGTGCCCTCCCAGCTGGACGCCTCGTCCAAGGCGGCGCTGGAGGCCTACGCCACGTCCCTCGGCGACCATGATCCCCGGGCGGAGTTGTTCAGGAAGGCGACATGAGTCAGAACTACCCGCAGGTGGTCGACCGCGACGCAGCGATCTTCACGATCGGTGTCGCGGCCGATCTGGCGGGCATGCATCCCCAGACCCTGCGCCAGTACGACCGGATGGGACTGGTGGTTCCCCGTCGTGCCCGTGGACGCGGACGACGCTATTCACCGCGTGACGTCGCGCGCCTGCGCTTGGTGCAACACCTGAGCCAGGAGGAGGGCATCAATCTGGCAGGCATCCAGCGCATCCTGCAGATGGAGGGCGAGATGGAGCAGCTGCGCAGCCAGGTGGAGGATCTCCAGGGCCTGCTCGACCAGGCCCGTGCAGCGCAGGTGGCTGCCCAGCAGCGAGGGGCCCGCCTGTTCACTGCCACGGCGCACGGCTCGGTGCACCTTGGGCGCCATGCAACGGCGCGTCAGCTCGCCCTCCCCGGGCGCTGAGCCAGCCCCACCAGCCCCCTTCGGCAGGGGGCTCGCCTGCACCCGTGGGGTGCGGTCTGAGAGGATCAGGCCCATGGATACCGCAGTTGCCGACACTCTTGGAACCCTGTGCCTGGGCGAGGCCCTCGTCGACGTCGTCATGCGCGACGGCGCGGTGCTGGGGGAACACGTGGGCGGCAGCCCGCTCAACGTCGCCGGCGTGCTGGCCCAGCTGGGGCACCAGGCCACCATCGGTGCGTGGTGGGGTTCGGACGAACGTGGCCGGGCGATCGAGGACCACGCCGCCCGTCACGGTGTCGCCGTCCAGCCCGGCAGCGATGGCGCAAGCCGGACTTCGGTGGCCTACGCTCACCTGGACGAGCAAGGGCGGGCCAGCTATGACTTCGACCTCGAGTGGTCCCTGCCCGACATGTCGAACCTGGCGCGCCACGGCCACCTGCACACCGGGTCGATCGCGGCCACCCTCGAGCCCGGCGGAAGCCAAGTGGTGGAGGCCGTCAAGGCAGTGCGCGGCACTGGCACGGTCAGCTATGACCCCAATGTGCGCCCCTCGCTGATGGAGTCCCCGGCGAAGGTGGTGGAGCGCATCGAGCAGCTCGTCGCCCTGTCCGATGTGGTCAAGGCCTCCGACGAGGACGTGGAGTGGCTCTACCCGGGGCTTCGCGTCGAGGACGTGATGCGACGCTGGGCCGGGCTGGGGCCGGCGCTGGTGGTGGTCACCCGCGGACCCGAGGGAGCCAGCGCCCTGCTGCAGCACAATCGCGACATCCTGCACGTCGAGCAGATGCAGGTGGAGCTGGCCGACACCGTCGGTGCGGGTGATTCCTTCATGGGAGGGCTGCTCTCGGGGCTCCTCGACGCAGGGCTGCTCGGATCGCGGGAGGCGGCCGAACGACTGGCCCAGGCCAGCTGGAACCAGGTGCAGCCCGCGCTGCACCGCGCCGTCATCACCTCGGGCCTGACCGTCAGCCGGGCGGGCGCCCATGCCCCAACCCGCGACGAGGTGCAGGCCGTGATGCAGCAGGACCCCAGCCTGGCGCACTGACCCGAGGCCTCGACAGGCTCGGCCACCGGGAAGGGGATGGGCCTCGACGGGGTCGGCCACCGAGAGTGGGATGGTCCCCGAGCTTGTCGAGGGGCCCCGGCCCCCGAGCCTGTCGAGGGGTTACAGCGCCACCACCTGCACCAGCAGGATCTTGACGATGGTGCCCAGCGCGAACAGGGCGCCATAGGCGCTTTCGATGCGTTCGTCGTTGACCCGGCGATTGGCGAATTCCAGGATGGCGGGCTGTCCGACGAATCCGGCGAAACCGCCCGTCGAACGGGGCGCCGAGAGCCCGATCAGTCGCGCATTTCCCAGCACGATCGCGGCCCCCACCAACAGGCTGAGACCCGAGACCAGGACCAGTTTCATGCCGGTCGGGGTGAAGGCCTGTGAGATGAAGGCCGGGCCCGAGGCCAGGCCAACGGCGGCCAGGAAGATCATCAGCCCCAGTTGGCGCAGGGTGGCGTTGACGGTGCCCGGTAGGTCCCAGCGGAAGGGGCCGGTGCGGTGCAGACTGCCCAGCACCATGCCCACCACCAGCGGACCGGCCGCCGCACCCAACGCAAAGGTGAGCCCGCCCGGCAATGGCACGGAGACCACCCCGGCCAGCAGGCCGACGCTGATGCCCAGGCCCATGGTGAGCGCATCGACCTGGCTGACACGTCGCTCCGAGTCCCCGAAGAAGTCGACCGCGTCGGCGATCTGGTTGGAGGGCACCACGGCCAGCGCCCGGTCACCGGGCTGCAGCACCAGGTCATCGCGGGCCAGCATGTCCAGGTCTCCCCGCCGCACCCGAGTGATCACGCCGTGCAGGTCTGCCTGCACGTTCAGCTCGCCGATGCTGCGGCCCACCACGTGGGGCGAGCTGACCAGGAAGCGTCTGAAGTCCACGTCGCGACGCTGGTGGGTGAGGTCTCCCTGCTGGCTCTCGTGCCCCAGGAAGTGGGTGGCGCGTTCCACATCCGGCGGCATGCCGATCACCAGCACGCGGTCATCGGCCAGCAACTCTCCGCCCGGCCGGGCGATGCGCATGTCCCCGTCGCGCTCCAGGTAGCTGAACTTGACGGCCTGGTTGCGATAACCGGGGATCTCGTCCAGCAGGACGTCACGTTTCACGTGGACGGTGCGAGCCACGATGCCGGCCTCGGCCAGCGACCGGTTGTCACGAGTACCGGGCCAACGTCGTCCCACCACCAGGGCGACGACCACCATGCCCAGCACGACGCCGGTGGGGTAGGCCAGGGCGTAGCCCACGAGCGTGTCACCGGAACCGTCCGTGGCGGTGATCGCGGCATCGATGGCCGGCGAGGTGAGCACTCCGGCGTACAGGCCGGCGACGTGTGCCGGGGTCAGCCCCAGCAGGTGACCCAAGGCCGATGCGCTCCCGGCCATGGCCGCCAGCCCGACCACGCCGGCCAGCATCAACGACCACTGCCGCTTGAGGTCCGAGAGGAAGGTGGAGCCAGCGGCCAAGCCCACGGTGTAGCAGAACAGCACGACGCCCAGGCTCTTCACCTGGTCGAGGTTCTGCCCCAGGCGCGGATCGAAGGCGCCGATCACCAGGCCCATGAACAGGGCACCGGCGGCACCGAAGCGCAGCGGACCAAAACGGATCTGGCCCAGCAGGGCGCCCGTCGAGAGGACGAGCATGAGGGTGAGCAGCGGATGGGCTGCCAAGAAGTCGAACATCGTGCTCCGAGGTGAGGGGACGGCCCCATTGTCCCCCTCCGGGGAAGGGCTGGTCGTTCCCCCTCCGGGGAAGGGTTGGTCGTTCCCCCTCCGGGGGAGGCTCGGTGCCCTTCAGCCGATGTGGTCGTGCACTGCCCTGGCCATCCGAGTGCGGAAGTCGCTCATCAGGGGGCCTCGTCGGCCGGGCAGGTCGTCGGCCCCGTGGAACATGCCCGGCACCAGGTGCACCTCGCACGGCACGTGGGCCTGCTCCAACTCGCGTGCATAGGCCAGCGACTCGTCCAGGAAGAGGTCCAGGTCTCCCACGCCGATCCAGGCCGGTGGCAGGCCGCGGAAATCGGGGCAGCGAGCCGCCACCGCCCACGGGCGGTCCTCGGCCTCGCCGGCCGGGTGGCCCAGGTAGTCACGCCAGGCCTGCAGGTTCTTCTCCGAAGACCACACGGAGGCGCCCTTCAGCGGCTCGTGCGCACCGGTGGTGCGGTCGTCGAGCATCGGGTAGACCAACAGCTGGAAGGCCACCGGCAGCCCGAGGTCACGGGCCCGTTGGGCGAGTTCGGCGGCCAAGCCGCCACCGGCGCTGGCACCACCGACGGCAATCCGGTCTCGGCTGATCGCCAACTCCTCCTGGTGGTCGTACAGCCAGTTGAGGGCGGTCCAGGCATCGTCCAGGGCTGCGGGATAGGGATGCTGCGGGGCGAGCCGGTATTCGACGCTGACGACCAGGACCCCTGCTCCGGCGGCGAGTTCGCTGGCCACTTGGTGGTCGTGGCGCGCCGACCCCGCGACCCGACCGCCACCGTGTAGCCACACCAGGGCGCCGGTGCGGTGTTGTCGGGGGCGGTACAGGTGCAGTTCGAGCGCGCCGCCCGGCCCGTCGATGGTCACCAGCTGATGCCTCACCCCTGCCTCGAGGCCTGCGACGCGCCGGGAGGAGCCGGGCAGCCGCGCCACCAGCTCCTGCAGCGGCGGCAGGGCGGGGAGGGACCGCAGGCCGCGGCGCAGTTCGGGTGCCACCAAGGCGCGAGCCCTGTGATTGGCGCGTACTCGTTCGACCGGATTGTTCATCTGCTCTCCTGCCAGGTGCGGTGTCGGCCATCGCAGTGGGGTCAGTCCAGTGTGCCGCCTTCCGCCGTTCACGGCAGGCACGGGGCATGATGGGCAGGTGAGCACATCCCATGCCCCCACCGTGCTGGTGGTCGAGGACGATCGGCAGGCCAGCGACCTGCTGGCAGAGATCCTGGGCGAGCGCGGAATGCGCGTGGTCCAGGCCTTCACCGGCCCCGATGGCATCCGACTGGCCCATCAGGAGCGTCCCGACCTGGTGCTGCTCGACCTGATGCTGCCCTTCAAGAGCGGCGACGAGGTGCTGCGTGCCATCCGTTGTGAGAGCCAGGTGCCGGTGCTAGTGGTCTCGGCACGGGAAACCACGCGCACCAAGATCGACCTGCTGAACCTGGGCGCCGACGACTACATCACCAAGCCCTTCGACGTCGACGAGGTGGTTGCCCGGGTGGAGGCGGCTTTGCGCCGCTCACAAGGGGCGCCACTGGTTCGTACCCTCCATCGGGTGGGGGCCATCGAACTGGACGAGCAGGCGTGGACGGTGAGCGTCGACGGCCATCCACTGGAATTGACCGCCACCGAGTTCGGTCTGCTCACCGCGCTGGTGCGAGACCCGCGCATCGTGCATCCCAAGGCGCGGTTGTATGCCCAGGTCTGGGGCGACGAGTCGGGCTACGACGAGCGCATCGTCAATGCCCACATGCACAACCTGCGTCGCAAGATCAGGGAGGCAGCCGACCTTGACCCGGTCAAGACGGTTTGGGGCATCGGCTACACCCTGCGAGACTAGGGGATTTCCCGAGCCAGCGGGGATCCACAGCAAGATCTGCAGGCCAGGCCTGCCCGCTTGGGGATTCTTGGCAGAGTCTTGAGGTCCTTCTTGACAATTCCTTGACACCTGCCCACCAGAGTGGGGGTCATGGACGAGATGGTGGTGCAAACGGCAGGGCTGACCAAGCAGTACGGCAAGGCCAAGGCCCTGGATGGGGTGGGGATCGAGATTCCCCGCGGTGAGATCTATGGCCTGGTGGGGCAGAACGGCGCGGGGAAGACGACCCTGATCCGACTGCTCACCGGTCTGGCGCGGCCCACGTCGGGCTCGCTGTCGCTGTTCGGGACCAGCGGTTCGGCCCTGTCAAGGCAGCGTTCCCGCATTGGTGCCCTCATCGAGGCCCCCGCCCTGAGCCTGGACCTTTCGGCCAGTCAGAACCTGGAGGCGCTGCGGATGCAACGCGGACTGGCGGGCCGGCACTGGGTGGACCAGGCACTCGAACTGGTGGGCCTGCAGGATGCCGGAGGCAAGCGCGCGAGGGACTTCTCCCTGGGCATGCGACAGCGCTTGGGGCTGGCGGTCGCGCTGTTGGGCAATCCCGAGCTGCTGATCCTGGACGAACCGGTGAACGGTCTTGATCCCATGTGGATGACGAGGATTCGCGAGGAACTTGTGCGTCTCACCCATGAGGAGGGCGTGACGGTGCTGATCTCTTCGCACTTGCTGGCCGAACTCGACCTGTTCGCCACGCGGTACGGCTTCATCCACCATGGCCGGCTGGTGAGGCAACTGACCGCCCGCGAACTGCACCAGGAGTGCCAGCGCACCCTGCGGATCACCACCAACGACCAGGCCCGGGCCTCGACGGTGCTGGAGGAGACGTTGGGGATCCGCGGCTACCGGCTGGGAGACGACGGCCAGCTCATGCTGGCCGACCATCTCGACGACGCGGCCCGCATCAATGCCGCGCTGGTGCAGGCCGGAATCCAGGTGAGTGCGCTGGAAGTGCGCGGCGCATCACTCGAGGAGTACTTCGCCGAGCTCGTGAAGGGAGCCTGACGTGTTCACGAACATCCTGCGCGCCGACATCTATCGGTTGGCCCGCTCACAATTCGTCCGGGTGACGGCCGTGGCCTTCCTGGTGGTGATCGGCCTCTACTGCGTCTTCAACTTCGCAGACCACAGCGAGACCTCCTTCGCCTTTGGCGGTGTCGTGGGCACGGCGGCCGATGGCACTCCGCTGATCGACGGTTTCGTCGGCTTCAGCTACCTCGACCCGGACAATCCCCGATTCTGGGAACTGGTCTACTCGGCCACCTGCTTCACCGCCGCGACGCTGTTCGCGATCCCCATCACCGGCATGATGATCACTTCGGCCGATGACCAGAACGGCATCACCAAGATCGCCGTCGCACAGGGGCAGTCCCAGAGCCTGCTCTACCTCTCCAAGGTGGTGCTCTCGGTGCTGGTGACCGGCACCTTGTGGGCCCTGCACAATGTCATCACCCTGCTGCTCACCCTCAGCCGTGAGAACGCCTCCTTCAACGGTGACGAGCTTCGACGCTGGGCCCTGACCTGCCTGTTGATCTTCCTGCCCCTGGTGGTGTTGATGTTGCTGGTGAGCCTGGTCACCCTGGTGACCGGATCGCGGGTGACCGGTCTGGTGGTGATGGTGCTGCTGATCTTCACCGCGCCCTTCCTTGCCACCCTGGCCCAGTCGCGCCCCTCGACGCTGCTCGACGTCGTCCTGGGGGTCAATCCGGTCTGGCATGCCAACCGGGTCACGCGTTACTGGTCGCAGACCCAGATCCTGGGACACACCTGGTTGATGTTCGTGGTCGGGAGCGTGCTGCTGCTGGGGGCCAGCATCGCGTGGCTTCGCCGGCGTGAGCTGAGCTGACTGCAAGACTGGCGTCATGACGGGCTGGATCCTTGCCGCAGTGCTGGCGGCAGTGGCGATCTGGTCCGTCATGCGCCTGCGGGGGCTGCACCGTGAGATCGCCTCCGTGCGTGGACAGCTGGCCGAGCACCGAGCCACTGGATCGGCCCAGCCCCTGACCGTCGTGGTGCGCGACGACGAGCTGGAACACCTGGCCGCCGAGGCGGGTGCCGCCATCCAGCAACAGCGAGCCCTGGCGGTGCGGGGCAGGGCCAGGGAGGCCCGGCTGCGGCGTGAGATCGCAGACATCTCCCATGACCTGAAGACCCCGCTGATCGCCGTGCGTGGCTACCTGCAACTGGTCCAGCGCGACGGGGCGGCGGCCGACACCTCGCCCCGCCGGTTGCAGACGGTGCTGGAGCGCGTCGACGACCTGGGGCGGCTGGTGGACGACTTCTTCGAACTGAGCGTGCTGGACGCCTCCGACCGGACACTGGAACTGGGGCCGGTGGACGCCACGCAGGTGGTCGGCGAGGTACTGCTGGGCTTCTACGTCGCCTTCGAGAACAAGCAGATCGAGCCGCAGGTGCAGATCCCCGGCCAGCCGCTGATGGTGCAGGCGGAGGAAACCGCCCTGGCTCGGGTGGTGCGCAACCTGGTCGCCAATGCGCTGGCCTACACCAGCGAAGGGGTGGCGGTGACGCTGTCGGATGCCGGTGCCGCGGTGGAGCTGGTGGTCAGCAATGACGTGGAGGGCCTGGACGAGGCCGAGGTGGAGCGGCTCTTCGAGCGCTTCTACCGCGCGGATCGGGCCCGCACCGGCCCGCACGCCGGGCTGGGGCTGTCGATCGTGCAGGAACTGGTGCGGCAGATGGATGGCAGCGTCCACGGTGAGCTGCGGGCGGGGCGGTTGGTGATCACCGTGTCTCTGCCCTGCGCGAAGGCCACGAAGACTGTCGGTGGGGCCCTCTAGTCTGGAGACATGCGTGAACTGCAGAAGGTGATCATCGACGAGATGGGCGTCAAGCCCACCATCGACCCCGCCGAGGAGGTCGAGCGTCGCGTCCAGTTCCTGTGTGACTACGTGAAGGCCACCCACACCAAGGGTTTCGTGTTGGGCATCTCCGGTGGCCTCGACTCGACGCTGGCCGGTCGCCTGGCGCAGCTGGCCGTCGACCGACTGCGCTCCGAGGGAGTCGAGGCCGACTTCGTCGCGGTGCGGCTGCCGCATGGCGTGCAGGCCGACGAGGCCGATGCCGCCGCGGCGATGCGCTGGGTGGATGCCAGTACCGAGGTGACCATCAACATCAAGGCCGCCACGGATGGTCTGGAGGAGGCCTTCGAAGCGGGCACCGGACTGCAGATCAGTGACTTCAACAAGGGCAACGTGAAGGCCCGCCTGCGGATGGTGGCGCAGTACGCCATCGCCGGGGAACGCAACCTGTTGGTGATCGGCACCGACCACGGCGCCGAGTCGACCGTCGGCTTCTTCACCAAGTTCGGTGACGGCGGTGCCGACATCCTGCCGTTGTTCACGCTCGACAAGGGGCAGAACCGCCAGTTGCTCCAGCATCTGGGCGCTCCCGAGCAGCTGTGGAAGAAGGTGCCCACCGCGGACCTGCTGGACGACCAGCCGCTGCGCACCGACGAGGACGAGCTGGGCATCACCTACGACGAGATCGACACCTACCTGCAGGGTGGTGAGATCTCCGAGGAGTCGGCCGAACTGCTCGAGCAGAAGTACCTGCGCAGCCGTCACAAGCGCACCACGCCCGTGACCATCGTCGACACCTGGTGGAGGTGAGCCCAGTGATGGACGGCAAGAATTCCTGCCGCGGTCTGGCCGCGGCCGCCGTGCTGGCGCTGGTCGTGACCGGCTGCAGCGCTCCAGGCCAGGAGACCTCCTCCGATCCCGCCTCATCCAGCCCCTCCGCGGCGGGGGCCTCGCCCTCTGCGCCTGCCTCAGCTGGCCCGGACGGCAAGGGCGGCGCATCGCCGCAGTCCGCGACGGACGGGCCGTGGATCGAGGTGGCCAAGAAGGTCTCGCCGAGCGTGGTGGCCATCTCCGTGCAGGGCGCCCGCGGGGCCTCGTCCGGTTCGGGCGTCGTGCTCGACAAGCAGGGTCTGGTGGTCACCAACCACCACGTGATCCAATCGGCGGCCCGCGGCGGCCAGATCCTGGTCACCCTGCACGACGAACGCGTCGTGGAGGCCGAGGTGATCGGTTCCGATCCGGCCAGCGACCTGGCCGTGCTGCGCATGTCCAAGCCCCCGAAGGGGCTGGCCCCGATCGCACTGGGCAGCTCCGACGAGCTGGTCGTCGGCGATCCGGTGATGGCCGTCGGCAACCCCCTGGGGCTGGCCGGCACGGTGACCACCGGCATCGTGAGCGCCCTCAACCGGCCGGTGACGGCGGGTGACCGCTCGCCGACCTCCGGCGGGGGAGAGCCCGTGGTGACCAATGCGATCCAGACGAGCGCGCCGGTCAACCCGGGCAATTCCGGTGGCGCGCTGGTGGACTCCGAGGGCCGGCTGGTAGGCATCAACTCCTCGATCGCCACCCTGGGTGAGGGGTCCGGCAACATCGGCATCAGTTTCGCCATCACCGTCAAGCAGATGCGCTCGGTGGTCGACCAGATCGTGCAGACCGGTTCGGCCAAGCACTCCTACCTGGGTGCCGGCGTCACCGACGCGATCGTCGAGGTGGACGGGGAGCGCCGCTGGGCCGCCGGCATCGTGCGGGTGGAGCAGGACAGCGCCGCGGCCCAGGCCGGACTGCGGGAACGCGACGGGGTCCTGGCCATCGACGGGGAGGCCGTCGATTCGGCCTTGGCGTTGATCGCGCAGATCCGTGAGCGTCCCGTGGGTGAGAAGGTCCAGCTCACCGTGGCGCGGGATGGCAAGCAGCAGAAGGTGGAGGTCACCCTGGCGGCGCGTCCCAGCTGATCGCTGGCGGCTGCCGGTCACAGGCTGTCCGCGGCACTGTGGCTGGCCTCGCTCGCGGAGCCGCTGGGCGTGACCGAGGTGGTGGGCCAACCGAAGCTGGGTTGAGTCGCCTCGGCTCAAGGTGGAATAAACTGGATTCGATCGGGGTTGAGTCAGACGTACTCAACTTTCAGATCGCCGGCTGGCAGTGCCTGCCGCGCGGTATCGCCACCGAAGACAGAAGGAACCCATGGACACCGAGAAGCTCACCACCATGAGCCGGGACGCACTCTCGGCTGCACTCCGCAATGCCCTGGCCAACGGCAATCCGTCCGCCGAGGCGGTGCACCTGCTGCACGCCCTGTTGCTGGTGCCCGACAACACCGTCGCGCCGCTGCTGGCCTCCATCGACGTCGACCCCACCAAGGTCAGCGCCGCCGCCCAGGCGGCCATCAAGAAGCTGCCCAGTGCCCAGGGCAACTCCGTCAGCCAGCCGCAGCTGTCCGGTGCGCTGGCGCGCGTGCTGGCCGACGCCGAACTGCGCGCCGACGAGCTGGGGGACTCCTATGTCTCCACCGAGCACCTGTTGCTCGCCCTGACCGCCGTCACCAGCGAGGCCAGCAAGATCCTGCTGGACGCGGGGGCCAGCGTCGACAAGCTCAACCAGGCCTTCGCCGAGAGCCGTGGTGACCGCCGCGTCACCAGCCCGGAGGCCGAGGGCGGCGAATCCGCCCTGGCGAAGTACTCCGTCGACCTCACCGAGCGTGCCCGCGACGGCAAGCTCGATCCCGTGATCGGTCGCGATCAGGAGATTCGGCGCGTCGTGCAGGTCCTGGCCCGCCGCACCAAGAACAACCCGGTGCTGATCGGCGAGCCCGGCGTCGGCAAGACCGCCGTCGTCGAGGGCCTCGCCCAGCGCGTGATTGCCGGCGACGTGCCCGACTCGCTGAAGGGTCGCCGCGTGGTGAGCCTCGACCTGTCGAGCATGGTCGCAGGCGCCAAGTACCGCGGTGAGTTCGAAGAGCGACTCAAGGCCGTGCTGAAGGAGATCAAGGAGGCCGAGGGGCAGATCGTCACCTTCATCGACGAGCTGCACACCGTCGTCGGTGCCGGCGCGGGCGGCGAGGGTGCCATGGATGCAGGCAACATGCTCAAGCCCATGCTGGCCCGCGGCGAGCTGCGCATGATCGGCGCCACCACGCTCGACGAGTACCGCGAGCACATCGAGAAGGATCCGGCCCTGGAGCGTCGCTTCCAGCAGGTCTACGTGGGGGAGCCGACGGTGGAGGACACCATCGCCATCCTGCGCGGCCTGCGTGAACGCTACGAGGCGCACCACAAGGTGCGGATCACCGACAGCGCCCTGGTGGCCGCCGCCAGCCTGTCCAACCGCTACATCACCAACCGGCAGCTGCCCGACAAGGCCATCGACCTGATCGACGAGGCCGCCAGCCGGCTTCGCATGGAGATTGACTCCTCTCCGGAGGAGATCGACGCGCTGCGCCGCCAGGTGGACCGGATGAAGATGGAGCAGTTCGCCGTCGAGAAGGAACAGGACGCGGCCAGCAAGGCCCGGCTGGAGCGGCTGAACCAGGAGCTGGCCGATGCCGAGGAGGAGCTGCGCGCCCTCGAGTCCCGCTGGGAGTCCGAGAAGGCCGGCCTGAACCGGGTTGGCGACCTGAAGGAGCAGATCGACAAGCTGCGCGGCGAGGCCGAGCGCTTCCTGCGTGAAGGTGACCTGGCCAAGGCCGCCGAGATCCAGTACGGGCAGATCCCCGCCCTGGAGAAGGAGCTCGAGGCGGCCAGCCAGGCCGAGGCCGAGCAGCAGAAGACCTCCATGGTCTCCGAGGAGGTCGCCAGCTCCGACATCGCCGAGGTGGTCAGCGCCTGGACCGGAATCCCGGTCGGCAAGATGCTGCAGGGCGAGAGCGAGAAGCTGCTCAACATGGAGGGCCACATCGGCGAGCGCCTCATCGGCCAGAAGCAGGCGGTCAAGGCCGTCGCGGACGCCGTGCGTCGCAGCCGTGCCGGGATCAGCGACCCGAATCGCCCCACCGGCAGCTTCCTCTTCCTCGGCCCGACGGGCGTGGGCAAGACCGAGCTGGCGAAGTCTCTGGCCGACTTCCTCTTCGACGACGAGACCGCCATGGTGCGCATCGACATGAGCGAGTACTCGGAGAAGCACTCGGTCAGCCGGCTGGTGGGTGCGCCTCCCGGTTACGTCGGCTACGAGGAGGGTGGCCAGCTCACCGAGGCCGTGCGGCGCCGCCCCTACAGCGTGGTGCTGCTCGACGAGGTGGAGAAGGCCCACCCCGACCTGTTCAACATCCTGCTGCAGGTGCTCGACGACGGTCGCCTCACCGACGGCCAGGGCCGCACCGTGGACTTCCGCAACACCATCCTCATCCTGACCTCGAACCTGGGAAGCCAGTTCCTGGCCGACCAGAACCTGGACAAGGATGCCAAGCACGAGGCCGTGATGGGCGTCGTCCGTGGTGCCTTCCGTCCGGAGTTCCTGAACCGTCTGGACGAGGTCGTGATGTTCGATCCGCTGACCCAGGAGGACCTGACGCACATCGTCGAGACCAACCTGGCCAAGCTCAACAACCGGCTGGCCGAGCGTCGCATCACCATCCAGGTGAGCGAGGCGGGCAAGCAGTGGCTGGCGGCCAAGGGCTTCGACCCGGTCTACGGCGCCCGCCCGCTGCGTCGCCTGGTGCAGACCACGGTCGAGGACCAGATGGCCCGCAAGATGCTCGCCGGTCAGATCGCCGACGGTGACACCGTCACCTTCGACGTCGACGAGGCCAGCGACGAGCTGCACATCAGCTGAGCGGGGCCCGATGCACGCCGGCCCTGCCACCCACGGATGGCAGGGCCGGCGTCGTGTGCGACAGTATCGATCCATGACTGAACGCGTCCTTCCCGACCCCTACAACCCGGGCGCCTGGGTGGTTCGGATCGAAGGCGCGTACCAGTCCTGGGTTGATCCCGAGGATCCCACTCGACTCGAGTTCGACTATGTGCAGCGGCTGGCCGCCCAGATTGATCACCATGCTCCGCCTGGCGAGCGGCTGCGCGTCGTCCATGTGGGCGGTGCCGGGATGTCTTTGGCCAGGTATGTCGCCCATGTGCGCCCCACCAGTGCGCAGATCGTGCTGGAACCTGACGTGGAACTCACCGAGGAGGTGCGGGCCAAGGTTCCCCTGCCCCGCAACAGCGGCATCAAGGTCCGTCCGCAGGATGGCCTGAGCGGCGTCACGGCCATGCGCGACGATTTCGCCGATGTCATCGTGGTGGATGCCTTCGCGGGAGCACGGGTGCCGGGTGAGTTGGTCAGCGTCGACTTCTTCGCCCAGGCTCGGCGGGTTCTGCATTCCGACGGCCTGCTCCTGCTGAACGTGACCGACACCCACCCCTTCGCCTGGACCCGTCGGGTGCTGGCGGGCTTGGGCAACTACTTCGCGCACGTGATGCTGGCGGCCGAGAGTGCCACCCTGAAGGGGCGTCGCTTCGGCAATGTGGTGATGTCGGCCAGTCCGACACCCCTGCCCATCGACCAGTTGGAGCGCACTGCCTCCGGAGCGATCTTCCCCTACCGATTGGTGCACTCCGACCATCTCCAGCGGTTGGTTGGCGGGGCGCAGCCCTTCCACGGCGAGGGGGAGTGGTCGCCCGGACCACCGTCGGGACGACATTTCTTTGAATGATCTGACCGGGGATCGAGTGTGTCGGGCATCATATTGTTGGACGAATGAATCAAGGAGATTCCGTGACCACTTCCCCCAAAGCCCCCGGCACTGTCATCATCTGCGCGATCTTCGCCCTGGCCGGTCTGGCCGGCTGCAGCAAGGCAGGTGAGCAGAGCGAGGCCAGTTCACCCTCGGTGGCCATGCCCACCGTCAGCGCCGCGCCAATGCCCAAGCAGGCCGCCTTCAAGGGTGGGGACACCGGGGCGGTGGCGGATGTGGAGATCGTCGACTGCCCAACGGGGAAGGGCAGCCAGACCGCCAGGCTGACGATCACCAATTCCACCAAGAAGCCCCGTGACTACGCTGTGATGGTGATCTGGCTCAAGAAGGACTCGGGCACCCCGCTGGGCTCGGGACAGGCAGTGCACAAGGCCGCTGCTCCGGGCAAGAAGACAGACCTCACTGTCAAGGGCAAGCTGGTGGACAATGCCGACCGATGCGTGCTGAATGTCCGCGCGGGAGCGTTGAAGTAGTGGCCAGCCAGCGGGGAGCGCGTCGACTGCGTGGTCCCAGCGCGGCCACCGTCATCGGTCTGGTGCTGCTGTTGGTGGGTCTGGGCATCCTGGGCTGGGCCGGCTGGCAGTTCTACGGCACCAACGTCACCTCTCGCAAGGCGGCGCAGGATGCCACCGCGACGCTGAAGCAGCAGTGGCAGAGCAAGCCGGCCGACGAGGAGAAGACCGGCGCAGGCCAGCTCCCCGGTGAGGCGGTGGCGCTGCTGCGCATCCCAGACCTGGGCGCCGACCACGAGTGGCCCGTGCGCGTGGGCACCGACGCCGGCACCCTCGCCAAGGGCATCGGCTGGTACGAGGACACCGCCGCCCCCGGTGAGGTGGGCAACTTCGCCGTCGCCGGGCACCGGGTGACCCATGGCGAACCCTTCCGGCGCCTGCTGGAGCTGAAGAAGGGGTCACGGGTGGTGGTCGAGACCCGCGAGGCCGTCTTCACCTACCAGCTGGACAATGCCCCCTCGGAGATCACCGTCGCCGACGTCGACGGTGGTTGGGTGCTCGACCCGGTGCCCGGAAAACCCACGGCCACCCCCACCCGGGCGCTCATGACGCTGACCACCTGCCAGGACCTCTTCCACTCCCCGGACCGCTCCGTGGCCTTTGCCCACTTGGTGAAGACACAGAAGAAGTAGCCGACGCCGGCCCCCGAGCCTGTCGAGGGGCCCTCGGCCTCAGAGCCCCAGGTCCTCCAGACCGAGCGCGTAGCGGTACTCGAGTCCCGCGGCCTCGATGGCCTCCTTGGCGCCCGTGTTGCGGTCCACGATGCACGCGACGCCCACCACCTCGGCGCCGGCCTCGCGCAGCGCCTCGACTGCGGTCAGTGCCGAACCGCCCGTGGTGGAGGTGTCCTCCACGACGAGCACCTTGCGCCCGGAGACCTCGGTGCCCTCGATGCGGCGCTGCATGCCGTGGGCCTTCTCGCTCTTGCGCACGACGAAGGCGTCCAGTCGGCCACCGTCGGCCGCGGCGGTGTGCAGCATGGCGACGGCGATCGGGTCGGCGCCCAGGGTGAGGCCGCCGACGGCGTCGAAGTCCCAGTCGGCCACCAGATCACGCATCACGCGCCCGACGACCGGGGCCGCGGCCCCGTCGAGGGTGACGCGACGCATGTCGACGTAGTAGTCGGCCTCCTTGCCGCTGGCCAGGGTGACCTTGCCGTGCACGACGGCGAGGTCCTTGACGTGCTCGATGAGCTGTTCGCGATCGGTCATGGCTTCACAGTAGTGGCCGGGTACGCGCTGGGCGTAGGGCAATCGCGTGGTGCGGGCCTGCTCACCCGTTAATGTGGCCACATCAGTTCTCGAGACTCGGAGTGACCCATGATGTGGACCATCCTGCTCATCCTGCTGGGCCTGTTGGTGCTCGCCGGAATCCTGTTCATCGCGCCGTACAACGGCTTCATTCGTCAGCGCAATGTGATCCAGGAGTCCTGGCGCCAGGTGGACGTC
This sequence comes from Luteococcus struthionis, assembly GCF_048595755.1. Taxonomy (GTDB): domain Bacteria; phylum Actinomycetota; class Actinomycetes; order Propionibacteriales; family Propionibacteriaceae; genus Luteococcus. The sequence continues at coordinate 457,370 of NZ_CP184360.1, read as the reverse complement.
GAACTCAACCGCCGCTACGAGCTGCTGCCCAACCTGGTTGAGACGGTGCGCGCCTATGCCGGCCATGAGCGCAACACCATCGAGGAGGTCACCCGACTGCGCAGCCAGGCCATGCAGCTCTCGCAGGGCTCGGCCACCGAGGCCGATCCGCAGCGCGCCAACATCGAGCAGCAGCTGTCGGGCGCGGTGCGCAACATGATGGTCAGCGTCGAGGCCTACCCGGAGCTGCGCAGCAACCAGAACTTCCTGGAGCTGCAGCGCCAGCTGGCCGAGACCGAGGACCGCATCGCCGCCGGTCGTCGCTTCTACAACGCCAATGTTCGCGCCTACAACACCAAGGTCGAGTCGGTGCCGAGCAACATCGTTGCCAACATGTTCAACTTCGAGAAGGCCACCTACTTCGAGGTCAATGACCAGGCCGTGCGCCAGGCCCCCGACGTGAACTTCGGCGAGATCAGCTACCGCGGTGATGCGCCGCAGCAGCACGCTCCCGGCGTCAACCAGGTCTCTGGTTCGGTTTCGAACGAACTGCCCAACCCCCAGGCCCAGCAGCCCCAGCAGGGCCAGTGGCAGCAGGCGCAGACCCCCCAACCCCAGCCGCGCGACGGCCAGCAGCACTGAGCCCCTCGCCTCGTCGACGGCCCCGCCCTCCTGGAGAGGTGCGGGGCCGTCGCGCTGTCTGGTGACCTCACCCTGCCCGTGACTTCGACGTGCCGGCTATTTCGACGTGCGCAGTCGTCGCCGCACGTCGAAATCCCATCTGCACGCGCTGCATCGCGTGCACCCACTCGCAGCACGTGCGCGGATGACTGCGCACGTCCAAGTGGCAGCCCGGGCCCGGTGTTGTCGGTGTGTTGTCCAGGGCCGCCGCGTCCTTGTGGCCGGCCCGAGGCCGGGCATGGACTGGGGCCATGGAGCACCGGAGCACCCAGCAGCTACTGTCCGAGGGCCTCACCCACCGAGACCTGCGACGATCCGTGACGGTTGGCGAGCTGGTCAGACTGCGACGAGGCAGCTACCTGTCGGCGGCGCCGTCGAGTCCCGAGGAGCTGCACCGGCACCTGGTGGAGGCCACGATGCCGGGGCTCGACGGGGTGGTGCTGAGCCACGGATCCGCCGCCGTGCTCCACGGTCTCTGGCTGCCCGACGGGCCGCCCGGGCTGGTGCAGGTGGTGCGCCCCCGCACCTCGCGGGGCGGGGGCCAGCGCAATGGCGTCGTTCACACCCACACCGGGCAGTTGGCTGGCTCCGACGTCATGCTGGTGGACGGGTTGGCCGTCACCACCCCGGCGCGAACGCTGCTCGACTGCGCCCGTGGGCTGGGCTTCGACGAGGCCGTGATGATGCTGGATGCAGCCCTGCACGATCCCGCCGATCCCGAGCACGAACGGGCGGGTCTGCGTGCAAGCCTGGAGGAGGTCTCGTCGCGGTTGGGTCGGGTGGCGGGGGTGCGCAATGCCCGGGCAGCACTGGCCTTTGCCGACGGACGGGCGGAGAGCCCCTTGGAGAGCCGCAGCCGGATCGTCCTGTGGCGCCAGGGCCTTCCGACGCCCGAGCTGCAGTACGCGGTGCGCGACCAGTGGGGCCACCTGATCGCCCGCCTCGACTTCGCCTGGCCGCAACAGCGCGTCTACGGGGAGTGCGACGGGCAGGTGAAGTACGGCCAGCTGCTCGCACCGGGCGAGACGGCCTCGCACGTCGTGATGCGTGAGAAGCACCGCGACAACCAGTTGGCTGATCGGGGCTGGCGGCAGGTGCGCTGGATGGAGGCCGATCTGGCTCGTCCCCGCTTGCTCGATGCCCGGATCCGTCGGGCGCTGGCCGGAGCAGCGGCGTGAGTTCGACGTGCGCGGTCATCGCCGCACGTCGAAATCCCATCCGCACGCGCTGCATCGCGTGCATCTGTTCGCAGCACGTGCGCGGATGACTGCGCACGTCGAAGTGTCACCGATCAGGCGTCGGCCTTGGCCTTGCGCTTCTCGTTGAAGTACTCGACCAGCATGGGCAGCACCGAGATGAAGACGATGGCGATCAGCACCGCATCGATGTTGTTGCCGATGAAGGCGACATTGCCCAGCAGGTAGCCCAGCAGGGTCACGCCCCACACCCAGATCACGCCGCCGATGGCGGTCCAGGTGATGAAGTGGCGGAAGTTCATGCCAGCCGCGCCGGCCACCATGGTGATGAAGGTGCGCACGAAGGGCACGAAACGTCCCAGGACCAGGGCCTTGGAGCCGTAACGGTCGAAGAAGGCCTTGGTCTGGTCCAGGTGCTTGTCGCTGAAGATCCTGCCGATGAAGCTGTCGCGGGGCTTGAACAGCCAGGGTGAGATGAACTTGCCCACGTAGTAGCCGGCGATGTTGCCGACGATCGCGAAGAAGGTCATGATCAGGCAGGCCACGATGAAGACCATCGGCTTGCTCATGCTGCCGAAGGTGATCGACGGGGGAGTCATGGCGATGAACATGCCCACCGTGAACAGCAGCGAGTCGCCCGGCAGCACGGGGAAGATGGCGCACTCCAGGAAGAGGATCAGCGCGACGCCCCACAGGGCCCAGTTGCCCAGGTTGTGGATCAGGGTGGCCGGATCGAGCCAGTCGGGCATCAGCATCGGAGTGAGGAGCGCAGTGCTCAGCAGTTGGATCACGCGCCAAGGCTAACGTTGGGGTCTGTGACCATGCTGAGCCCCACCGAACAGCCAGAGCCTTCCGAGAGCACCCAGGAACAGCCTGACCCCACGGCTCCTCAGGTGGGGGTGGGGCCGCATCCCGAGCCCTGGCCCGACGACGAGCGCCTCGACCCGGAGCTGCTCGCGCAGGGGGATCGCCGCAATGTCGACGACCAGTTCCGCTACTGGAGGCTGGAGGCCATCGTCGAGGCGCTGGACGAACGTCGCCATCCGCTGCACGTGGCGATCCAGAACTGGGAACACGACTTCAACATCGGCTCGATGGTGCGCACTGCCAATGCCTTCAACGTGGCCGGCGTCCACATCGTGGGGCGACGCCGGTGGAATCGTCGGGGCGCGATGGTCACCGATCGCTATCTCCACGTGCACCACCATCCCGACGTGGCCAGTCTCATGCAGTGGCTGGCCGACCACGGGGTCACCCCGATCGGCGTCGACAACTTGCCTGGCGCCGTGCCCTTGGAGCAGACTCGCCTGCCGCGCAACTGTTGCCTGGTCTTCGGCTCCGAGGGGCCCGGGCTGACCGACGAGATGGTGGCCGGCTGTGAGCAGTTGGTCGCGATCACGCAGTACGGCTCGACCCGCTCGATCAATGCGGGTGCCGCGGCCGCGATCACGATGTACCACTGGGCGCTGCAGCACGTGCAGGGGCAGCTGGGCTGACCGGGGGAGCCCGAGGTCCCCACCCGGGTGCGAATGCCACTGAACCCACTGGTACGATAATGGGACCACCTTGTCTGGTGGGCTATCGAGGAAGGTTTCCTGATGGACGCCGACAAGGCCATCACCACCAAGCGAGCCCAGGTGCGCGAAATCCTGGAGCAGCGAATCCGGGAAGACCTCCATGCCGGTGACGTGCTCGACTCCGAGCGCCAGCTGGTCTCCCAACTGGGGGTCAGCCGGGTCACGGTACGCCAGGCCATCGCCGATCTGGTGGACGAGGGACTGTTGGAACGCACCCAGGGCAAGGGCACCTATGTCACCGGTCCTCGGATCGAGAGCCGACTGCACCTGATGAGCTTCAGCCGTGAGATGCGGGCTCGTGGCCTCGTGCCCGCCACCCGCGTGCTCTCCGCACACCAGGAGCCTGCCGCGCCGGAGGTCGCCGACGCCCTGGAGATTGAGCCGGGAGACCCGGTGGTCCGGCTGGAACGGTTGCGTCTGGCAGACGGCACCCCGATGGCCCACGAGATCGGCTGGTACCCGTGTGCCCAGTTCCCGGGGCTGCTCGACCATCCCCTGGAGGCGGTCTACGACCTGATGGTCGAGCGCTATGGCATCGAGGCCACCCGCGGTGAGCAGAGCGTGCACGCCGAGGCCGCCGAGGCCGACCATGCCAGGGTGCTGGGCATTGCGCGTCGGGCTCCGCTGCTGGTGCAGGAGCGCGTCACCTATGCCGATGGGCTGCCCGTGGAGCACTCGGTGAGTCGCTACCGCGCTGACCGTTACCGGATCCACTCCACCCTGCTTCCTCGCGACGAGATCCGCTGAACCCGGCGCGCGGCTCGTGCACTCATGGGCCGCGCCTGCCGGGTCATACGATGGCGCCATGAGCCAGAACACGCCTCCCGGTTCCGGTGGGCCGGTCAACACCCCCGCCGCTCCCTTCGAGGCCGGTTATGTCGTCGCCTACAACCCGGTTCCGATGGCCCATGCGGTGGCGCAGCTCGCGTCGCGGCTGTGGCAGTCGGCGCTGTGGTTCGTGCTGGGCCTGGCCTTGTGGGGTGGCCTGTGGTGGTGGCAGCGCGAGAAGTGGGGAATGCCCTGGGTCTTGATCGTGCTGGTCGCGCTGGGGGCGGTGCGGCTGCTGGTCACCCTGGTCCGGCTGCTGCAGGCTCGACGCAACCTGGGGCGCATCTCCCAGGGGCCGGCCCTGGAGTCGGGCCGATCCGGCCTGCGTCTGCACACCCTGGAAGGGGCCGTGCTCGACCTGGACTGGGATGACGTCAAGGCCCTGCGGGTTGCAGGCCTGAAGCTGGCGGCAGGCCCTGAGCTGGTGGTCGAGGCCCGGCAGGGCAAGGTCTGGTCGGTTCCGCTGAGCTTCCTCGACGCGCTGCCGGGGACCATCGACGGGGGAGTGCGGGCCACCTCGGCCGGCCGTCACGGCCTGGACCTGTCCGGCCTCGATCGCATCTTCTGAGCCGGGCCCCATTCCGGGCGGGGTCCGCATCCTGAGTAGGGCTTTCACCCCGACACGTAGGGTTGGTGCAGGTGTCGCCGTTCGTTTGGCCCCCAGTGCTGCGGGCGGTGGGCATCTTTGGAAGAATGGCAGTGAGCAACACCGTTTCCCAGAGAAAGAGGCACGCATGCCCATCGCAACTCCTGAGGTCTACGCCGAGATGTACGAGAAGGCGAAGGCAGGCAAGTTCGCCTACCCCGCCATCAACATCACCTCCTCGCAGACCATCAACGCTGCTCTGAAGGGCTTCGCCGATGCCGGTTCGGACGGCATCCTCCAGGTCTCGACCGGTGGCGCCGAGTACGGCTCGGGCCCCAGCATCAAGAACATGGTCACCGGCGCCGTCGCGCTGGCCGACTACGCCCGCGAGGTTGCCAAGAACTACCCGATCAACGTCGCGCTGCACACCGACCACTGCCCCGAGAACAAGCTCGACGGCTACGTCCGTCCGCTGCTGGACCTCTCGGCCGAGCGTGTCGCCAAGGGCCAGGACCCGATCTTCAACTCCCACATGTGGGACGGCTCCGCCATGGACGACATCGAGAAGAACCTCCAGATCGCCGAGGAGCTGCTGGCCAAGACCATGGCCAACAAGCAGATCCTCGAGATCGAGATCGGCGCCGTCGGCGGCGAGGAGGACGGCGTCGTTGGTGAGATCAACGACAAGCTGTACACCTCCGTCGAGGATGCCCTGCGCACCGCCGAGGTTCTCGGCCTGGGCGAGAAGGGCTCCTACCTGACCGCCTTCACCTTCGGCAACGTGCACGGCGTCTACAAGCCGGGCAACGTGAAGCTGCGCCCCGAGATCCTCAAGGACCTGCAGGCCGCTGTCTCCGAGAAGTACGGCACCGACGAGAAGCCCTTCTTCCTGGTCTTCCACGGTGGCTCCGGCTCCACCGATCAGGAGATCTCCGACGCTGTCGACTACGGCGTGGTGAAGATGAACGTCGACACCGACACCCAGTACGCCTTCACCCGTCCCGTCGTGGACCACATGATGAAGAACTACGACGGCGTGCTCAAGATCGACCAGGAGATCGGCAACAAGAAGATGTACGACCCCCGCGCCTGGGGCAAGCTGGCCGAGGCCGGCATGGCCGAGCGCATCGTGCAGGCCTGCGAGCAGCTGCGTTCGGCTGGTACCCACACCAACTGATCGCGCTTCGCGTCACACAGCACACGGCGACGGCCGGTTCCCGCTGGGGAGCCGGCCGTCGCCGCGTTGTTGGATGTGCCGGTTGTTGGATGTGCCGGTTGCCGGACGTGCTGGGCGGGCTCACCAGGAGCCGACGCTGCTGCCTCCGTGGCCCTCGGTGACAGGGGGCTGGGCCGCGACGGTGCGGGGCGTGGCGGCGGCCTTCTCGGCGGTCACCTCGGGCGGCACCTGGCCATCGGCATTGCGCGGGCTCCAGCCCTGGTCGCTGGTCCACTCGCTGCCGCAGGCGCTGCACGCGAAGACGCGATGGCCGTCGCTGACCTCTTCGGTCGGCTGCCATTGGCACTTGCCTGTGCAGTCGTTCATCTGGAGTTCACGGGTCATGCGAACAGTCTTCCATGGGGTGGCTCTGGGCGGTGAAATACCTTGATATGAAGACTTTGAGAGGTCAGACCTAATGGGGACCCCGCCCTTTCGCCGCCCACCGCGACGTGGAAGGATGGACCCATGAGTCCGCGACAAATTGGCGTTACCGAGGTTGCCCTCCGCGACGCGCACCAGAGCCTGATGGCCACCCGCATGGCCATGGAAGACATGGTCGAAGCATGTGCCGACATCGACGCAGCCGGCTACTGGTCGGTCGAGTGCTGGGGCGGTGCCACCTTCGATTCCTGCATCCGATTCCTCAATGAAGACCCGTGGGAGCGTCTGCGCACCTTCCGCAAGCTGCTGCCCAACAGCAAGCTGCAGATGCTGCTTCGTGGCCAGAACCTGCTGGGTTACCGTCACTACGAAGACATGGTCGTCGAGAAGTTCGTCGAGAAGTCGGCCGAGAACGGCATGGACGTCTTCCGCGTCTTCGACGCCCTGAACGATCCTCGCAACATGGCCCAGGCCATGCAGGCCGTGAAGAAGACCGGCAAGCATGCCCAGGGCACCATCTGCTACACCATCTCTCCGCTGCACACCACCGAGGGCTACGTGAAGCTCGCCGGCCAGCTGTTGGACATGGGCGCAGACTCCATCGCCTTCAAGGACATGGCCGCCCTGCTCAAGCCGCAGCCCGCCTACGACATCATCCGGGGCATCAAGGAGACCTACGGCGAGGACACCCAGATCAACGTCCACTGCCACTCCACCACCGGCGTGACCCTGGTCACCCTGATGAAGGCCATCGAGGCCGGCGCCGACGTCGTCGACACCGCCATCAGCTCGATGTCGCTCGGCCCGGGCCACAACCCCACCGAGAGCCTCGTCGAGATGCTCGAGGGCACCGAGTACACCACGGGCCTGGACATGGATCGTCTGATCTCCATCCGTGACCACTTCTCCAAGATCCGCCCCAAGTACAAGGAATTCGAGTCGGCCACCCTGGTGGACACCGACATCTTCCGCAGCCAGATCCCCGGCGGCATGCTCTCCAACATGGAGAGCCAGCTCAAGGCCCAGGGCGCGGGCGACCGGATCAAGGAGGTCATGGAGGAGGTGCCGCTGGTCAAGAAGGACGCCGGCTACCCGCCGTTGGTGACCCCCTCCAGCCAGATCGTCGGCACCCAGGCCGTCTTCAACGTGCTGATGGGTCGCTACAAGGTCATGACCGGCGAGTTCGCCGACCTGATGCTCGGCTACTACGGCGAGTGCATCGGCGAGCGCAATGCCGAGGTGATCGAGCTGGCCAAGGCACAGACCAAGAAGGACGTCATCACCACCCGTCCGGCCGACCTGCTGGAGCCCGAGTGGGAGAAGCTGGAGTCCGATGCCGCGGCGCTGCCCGGTTTCAATGGCTCCGAGGAGGACGTGCTCACCAACGCCATGTTCCCCGGTGTCGCCCCCAAGTTCTTCGCCTCCCGCCAGGACGGCCCGAAGAATGTGGGCAAGACCGAGGCGCAGCTGAAGCAGGAGGCCGAGGTGGCGGCTGGCAAGGCCAAGGCCGTCCAGGGCCCCATCCAGTACAACGTCACCTTCGACGGGCGCTCGCACAGCGTCAAGGTCGAGCCGGCCTGATCGCGAATAGGACACACAGACAATGGCAAAGCAGACAATGGCAGATCGCCTTGAGAAGCTGGCATCGGAGCGCGCGCGCGTCGAGGCCGGCGGTGGCGAGAAGCGCATCGAGAAGCAGCACGCCAAGGGGTCGATGACCGCGCGTGAGCGCGTCAACACCCTGCTCGACGAGGGCACGCTGCTCGAGGACGGAGCCTTCCGTCGCAACCGCACCACCTACTTCGGCATGGACAAGGCGGACATGCCGGCCGACGGCGTCATCACCGGCGCCGGCGCGGTGCTGGGCCGCCCCATCCACTTCGCCAGCCAGGACTTCACCGTGGCCGGTGGTTCCGCGGGCGAGACGCACAACATCAAGGTCGCCGAGGCGCTGCACAAGTCCCTGGAGACCGGCACGCCCTTCGTCTTCATCAACGACTCGGGCGGCGCCCGTGTCCAGGAGGGCATCGACTCGCTGTCCGGCTACGGCAAGGTCTTCTACGAGAACGTCCTGCTCTCGGGCGTCGTGCCGCAGATCTCGATCATCGCCGGCCCCTGCGCCGGTGGCGCGGTCTACAGCCCGGCCCTGACCGACTTCATCATCCAGACCCGCAAGGCCCACATGTTCATCACGGGCCCCGGCGTGATCAAGCAGGTCACCGGTGAGGACGTCACCCAGGACGAGCTCGGCGGTGCCGACGCGCAGATGGCCTCCGGCGTGGTCAGCTTCGTCGCCGACGACGACGAGCAGGCCCTGCTGATCGCCAAGAAGCTGCTCAGCTTCCTGCCGCAGAACAATGCCGAAGAGGCGCCGATCGTGGAGCCCGACGAGAATGTCGAGCCCAACGAGAAGCTGCGCAACATCGTCCCCGACGAGGGCAACAAGGGCTACGACGTGCGCGAGGTCATTCGCGAGATCGTCGACCGCGGCGACTTCCTCGAGGTGCGGGCCGGTTGGGCCCAGAACCTGGTGGTCGGCTTCGGTCGCGTCGTGGGCCGCACGGTGGGCTTCATCGCCAACAACCCGTCGGTGATGTCGGGCGTGCTCGACATCGACAGCTCCGACAAGGGCTCGATGTTCATCCGCTTCTGCAATGCCTTCAACATCCCGGTGGTCAACCTGGTCGACGTCCCCGGCTTCCTGCCGGGCGTTGCCCAGGAGCGCGGCGGCATCATCCGTCACGGCGCCAAGATGCTGTACTCCTACTCCGCCGCGACGGTGCCGAAGATCACCATCGTGATGCGCAAGGCCTACGGCGGCTCCTACCTGGCCATGTGCTCCAAGGACCTGGGTGCAGACAAGGTCTTCGCGTGGCCGAGCGCCGAGATCGCCGTGATGGGTGCCGAGGGCGCCGCAGCGGTGGTCTTCCGTCGCGAGATCGCCGAGGCCGAGGATCCGGACAAGCGCAAGGCCGAGCTGGTGGAGGAATACCGCGAGACCTTCTCCACTCCCTACATGGCCGCCGCGCGTGGCCAGGTGGACGACATCATCGATCCCGCGGACACCCGTCGTCAGATCGCCCTGACCCTGGAGGTGCTGGCCAGCAAGCGGCAGCTGCGTCCGGCCAAGAAGCACGGCCTCTCGCCGGCCTGATCGGAGCAGATGACAATGGCAGAAGACGTCAGCACTGCTGACCTGCAGGCACTGGTCGCCCAGCTCTCGCAACGCCTCGAGGCGCTCGAGAGCCGGGTGTCCACCCTGGAGTCCAATCAGCACATTCCCGACGACGTGATGGTGGCCATCTCGGCTGCCGTGGCGGCGTTCCTGGGTCACAAGGCGACGGTCAAGGCCGTGCGTCTGCGCAGCAGCCACAGCTGGTCCACCGAGGCCCGCGGCCGCGTCCACAACCGCTCGGTCAACTGACCGCAGACACTCGAAAGAGATTGACATGAAGCTGAAGGTGACCGTCAACGGTCAGGAATATGTGATCGACGTCGAGGTGGAGGAGGACGAGCAGCAGAACGCCGCTCTCGCTCCGATCGTCATCGGTGGTGGCGGCCCGCTGGCAGCCCCCACCAAGGGCACCGCCTCGATGCCCGCCGCCAGCAGCAATGCCGTCGTCGCGCCGCTTGCCGGCTCGGTGGCTCGCATCCTGGTGTCGGAGGGCGACGAGATCAGCACCGGACAGGTGCTGGTGGTGCTCGAGGCCATGAAGATGGAGACCGAGATCACCGCGCCCGGCGACGGCAAGGTGGGCTCCATCGTCGTGGAGGCCGGACAGGCCGTCCAGGGCGGACAGCCCCTCATCGAGCTGGTCTGACCCTGTAGAACCCGTGGCGACGGGGCATCCCGGTTGGGATGCCCCGTCGTCGCATTTCCTGAGCCCCCGGTTTGGGCTGTCAGACGTTGTGGCGGGCTGGTCCCAGGGGCTCACGGGAGCCGCGGATCACCTCGGCCAGACGGGCCGCCCGGGCGCCGGCACGCACGTCGTGCATGCGGATCACTTGCGCCCCCAGGGCCATGCACCAGCTGGCCGCGGCCACCGAGGCGTCGTGCAGTTCCGCCTTGGGCAGGTCGAGCGCTTCGGACAGGAAGTCCTTGCGGCTCACGGCCGCCACGGTGGGATGCCCCAGCTCGACGAAACGATCGAAGTCGCGGGTGATGGCAAGGCTGTGCCGGGTGTTCTTGGTCAGGTCGTGGCCAGGGTCCAGCACGATCTGCTCGTCGCGCACGCCGTGGCTGCGCGCCAGGTCCCGGCGCCGCACGAGGAAGTCGGCCACCTCGCCCACCACGTCGGCGTAGCGGGGCCGCGGCACGTGGGTGTGCGGTTCTCCCAGACAGTGGCAGATCACCAGCGTTGCCCCTGTCTCTGCGGCCAGCTGGGCCATGGCCGGGTCGTGGAGGCCCGAGGTGTCGTTGATGACGCGGGCCCCGGCAGCAACGGCCTCACGCGCCACGTCGACACGCCAGGTGTCCACCGAGACCACCACCTCGCGTTCGGCGAGCAGACCGCTGATCACGGGAACGACGCGCTCGATCTCCTCGTCGATGCCGATCAGGGGAGTGTCGGGGCTGAAGGGGAGTCCACCGATGTCCACCCAGTCGGCGCCGTGGTCGACGGCGCTGCGGGCGGCACCCAGGGCAGCCTCCAAGCCGAAGGTGCGGGCCCCCTCGTAGAAGGAGTTGGGGGTGCGGTTGACGACGGCCATCACGGCGACGCGGCCTGCGGGAACGATGCTGTGCACACCGTGACCCTAGGCCAGTCCGCGTCCTTCCGCAGGGGAGTGGACGAGGCGGCCGGGGCGGCTGCTGAAGGAGTCCTGATTGGCGGGCTCGGACGGCTCGAATGACCCCCACTATGACGTACGTTCTAGTTGACCGACACCGGCGACGGTGGTTGGGGTTCTACATCCAAGTGGGGGATGTGCGACAGGCTGGGAGGCCCGTCGCGAGAACGCAGAAGTCAGTGGCGAGGCCTTCGGGCCTCGCCACTGATGTTTTCTGCCCACGTCGGGGGTCAGGCTCCTTCGCGGTGCACCTTGAACTGGGAGGCCTGGGCGCGCGGACGAATCGTCATCCGGTCGATGTTCACGTGGCGGGGGCGAGTGGCCATCCACACGATCGCGTCGGCCACGTCCTCGGCCACCAGCGGCTCCGCGACGCCGGCGTAGACCTTGTCGGCCTTGGCCTGGTCGCCGTGGAAGCGAGTCAGGCTGAACTCATCGGTGTGCACCATGCCGGGGCAGATCTCGGTGACCCGGACGGGCTTGTCGAAGAGCTCCAGCCGCAGCGTCTCGACGATGGAACGTTCGGCGGCCTTGGCGCCGCAGTAGCCTGCTGCGCCCTCGTAGCCCGCATCGGCGGCGGTCGAGGTGACGAAGACGATGATGCCCCCGGCCGCCTCGAGGGCCGGCAGCAGCGCCTTGGTGACCCGTCCGGTGCCCAGCACATTGACCTGGTACATGGTCTCCCAGGCATCCAGATCGGCCTCGCCCACCGGCTCCAGGCCGATGGCGCCGCCGGCATTGTTGACCAGCACGTCGAGCTGGTCACCCACCTCGGCGACCAGCTGGGCCACCTGATCCGGGTCGGTCACGTCGCAGGCCACGGCGCGCCCGCCGATCTCCTGGGCGAGGGCCTCGATGCGGTCCTTGCGGCGAGCGGCGCAGATCACGTGGTGACCCTGTTGGGCCAGCAAGCGTGCCGTCGCGGCGCCGATGCCGGAGCTTGCACCGGTGACGAGGGCCAGCGGGGCATTGGTCTGGGTGGAGGAAGTCATGCACCAATCCAACAGCGGTCCGCCAGGTGATTCAAGGGTCTCCCACGCCCCCGGCGTCATCGTGGCTCGGTAGGGTGGTGGCATGACCTACAAGCTCATCCTGCTCCGCCACGGCGAGAGTGAATGGAACCAGAAGAACCTGTTCACCGGCTGGGTGGACGTCGACATCAACGAGAAGGGCGTCGGCGAGGCCAAGAAGGCTGCCGAGCTGCTCAAGTCGGAAGGCCTGCTGCCCGACAAGCTGCACACCTCGCTGCTGCGTCGCGCCATCCACACCGCCTACCTGGCCCTGGACGGCTGCGACCGTCACTGGATCCCGGTGGAGCGCAGCTGGCGCCTCAACGAACGCCACTACGGCAAGCTGCAGGGTCTGGACAAGTCTGAGATCCGCGAGCAGTTCGGCGAGGAGCAGTTCATGCAGTGGCGTCGTAGCTACGACACCCCGCCGCCCGTGCTGGACAAGGACGCCGAGTACAGCCAGTTCAACGATCCCCGCTACGCCGAGATCCCCGAGGATGAGCGTCCGCAGACCGAGTGCCTCAAGGACGTCGTGGCGCGCATGCTGCCCTACTGGGAGTCGAGTATCAAGCCCGACCTGGAGCAGGGCAAGACCGTGTTGGTGACCGCTCACGGCAATTCGCTGCGTGCGCTGGTCAAGCACCTGGACGGCATCAGCGACGACGACATCGCCGGACTGAACATCCCCACCGGCATTCCGCTGTTCTACGAGCTCGACGACAACTTCCAGCCCGTCACCAAGGGCGGCAAGTACCTCGATCCGGAGGCCGCCAAGGCGTCCATCGAGGCCGTCAAGAACCAGGGCAAGAAGTAGTCCCGGTACCCCGGACGCACAAGGCACGAGCCCGATCCCCAAGGGGATCGGGCTCGTGCCGTGTCGTGGCGGCTGTAGAGGTCAGCGGGCCACCGCGGGCCAGTCCTCGCCCTCGGGGCTCTCGCCGGTGATGACGTAGATGATGCGGGCGGCCATCGCCACCGAGTGGTCGGCGATGCGCTCGTAGTAGCGGCCCAGCAGGGCGGCGTCGACGGCCATCTCCACGCCGTGCTGCCAGTCGTCGGCCAGCAGTACCTTGAACTGCTCGCGACGCAGCTCGTCCATCTCCTCGTCGTGCTCGGCCAGCTTGGCGGCCTCGTCGATGTCGCGGTCACCCAGGGTGCGGCCTGCGGAGGAGATCATGTGGTCGGCCAGCTCGGCCATGCGCTCGAAGTTGGCCACGAGCGGCTCGGGGACGGCGTGCTCGGGGTAGCGCAGACGGGCGATCTTGGCGATGTGGGCCGCCAGGTCGCCCATGCGGGCCAGTTCGAAGATCATGCGCAGCGCGGAGACGATGGTGCGCAGCTCACCGGCCACGGGTGCCTGACGGGCCAGCAGCTGGAAGCACTGCTTCTCGAGGGTCTCGTACATGGCATCCAGACGCTCGTCGTCGGCGATGACCCGCTCGGCGGTCTGCAGGTCTGCCTTCAGCAGGGCCTCGGTGGCGTCGTGCACCGCGGTCCGCACGTTGTTGTTCATGCTGACCAGCTGGTTGACGACGTCGTTGAGTTCTTCGTGGTAGCTCTCGCGCATCAGTGGTGCCTCCTTGGGATGCAAAGTCTCGCGTGGTGACATCCTGCCACCTCTGGGCGCAGGCATCGCGCATCACGCTAGGAAGCGGTGGGGGACGGGATGCAGCCGCGGGATGTTGTACAGGTGAACAGTAGGGAAATGATTTGTTCCCCGTGGGTTCAGCCAGCGCCCAAAACCCCTGATCGGGGCCATATGCTGGGGTGGTGATGACATTCGTCTGGGGGGCTTTGGCGGGGGTGCTCGGCTTCGTCCTCGGAGCCACCCTGATACTGCTCTGGTGGCGCTCCGAGCAGCGCTATGCAGAGGTGGAGCAGCCGGCGCCCACGGAGCCGACACTGGTGGAGCCACAGGTGGTGGAGGTGGTCAACCTCCTGCGCACCGCGGCCCTGGTGATCGGCCCCCATGACGAGGTGCTGCACAGCAATCCCCAGGCCCGGGCACTGGGCATGTGCCGGGGCACCCGCGTGATGGTCCTGGAGGTGCTGGACCGGATCCGTGAGGTGCGACGCAGCGGTGAGCCCATCGTCTTCGACACCACCGTCTCCCGCGGTATCGGTGCTCCCACCCTGCACCTCAACGTCCGCATCGGCCCGATGGGCGACGGCACCGAGCTGGTGCTGGTGGAGGATCGCACCCCGTTGCTGCGGGTGGACGAGACCCGACGTGACTTCGTCGCCAATGTGAGCCATGAGCTGAAGACCCCGATCGGCGCGGTCTCCCTGTTGGCCGAGGCGGTCGAGCAGGCCGCCGACGATCCCGAGGAGGTTCGGCTCTTCGCCGGCCGGCTGCAGCGGGAATCCACTCGGTTGTCGGCCCTTGTCTCGCAGATCATCGACCTGTCGCGCCTGCAGTCGGACGATCCGATGCTGCGGGCCGAGCCGGCCCGCGTCCAGGATCTGATCGACGAGGCACTGGACCGCAGTCAGGAGCTCTCCGAGGCGCGCGAGATCAACCTCGTGCGGGCCGGCGACGAGGCCATGCAGGTCTTGTGCGACCGTGAGCAGATGGTGGAGGCCATCGCCAATCTGGTCACCAATGCCATCGTCTACTCCGATCCCGGGGCGCGCGTGGTCGTGACCACCAAGCGCCGGGTCGACGATGACGACGAGTACGTGGAGGTCAGCGTCGCCGACAACGGCATCGGCATCTCGCCGGAGAACCAACAGCGGATCTTCGAACGTTTCTACCGGGCCGACTATGGTCGCAGCCGTGAGAACGGCGGCACCGGTCTGGGCCTGTCGATCGTCAAGCACATCGCCGCCGTCCATGGCGGCTCGGTCAACGTGTGGAGCAAGCTGGGCCAAGGCTCCACGTTCACCCTTCGTCTTCCCACCCATTCCGACAATGCCGCCGAGCCTCTGGCTGCGGCAAGCAGTACTGATTCCGAAAGGCGGTCATGATGACGCGCGTGTTGATCATCGAGGATGAGGAATCCTATCGCGAGGCGACCGGCTACATGCTGCGCAAGGAGGGCTTCGAGGTCAGTGAAGCTGCCGACGGCATGCAGGGCTTGGCCGAATTCGAGCGCATGGGTGCCGACCTGGTGCTGCTCGACCTGATGATGCCCGGCATGCCCGGGACCGAGGTGTGCCGCCAGCTGCGCACCCGCAGCAATGTGCCCATCATCATGGTGACGGCGCGCGACGCGGAGATCGACAAGGTGGTGGGGCTCGAGCTGGGCGCCGACGACTACGTCACCAAGCCCTTCAGTCATCGTGAGCTGGTGGCGCGAATCCGTGCCGTCTTGCGTCGCGGCCAGGAATCCGAGCTGGTCCCGGAACTGATCGAGGCCGGTGGGGTGAGGATGGACGTCGAGCGGCACGAAGTGACGGTGGACAACGAGCCGATCCGGCTGGCGCTCAAGGAGTTCGAACTGCTCGAGCTCCTGCTGCGCAATTCCGGGCGGGTGATGACGCGTGGGCAGCTGATCGACCGGATCTGGGGCGCCGACTACGTGGGGGACACCAAGACCCTCGACGTGCACGTGAAGCGCCTGCGCGCCAAGATCGAGAAGGACCCGTCCAGTCCTCGGCTGTTGGTGACGGTGCGCGGCCTGGGCTACAAGTTCGAGGGCTGAGCCCCCCGGACCGAGGAGACTGGAGTCCGGAGACTGGATTCAGGAAGTTGGATGCAAGAATCCCGCCACGAAGTTCGTGGCGGGATTCTTCTGCTCTGTGCTGCGTACCGGAACGAACAGCGGGGAGAGCAGCCGCTGGGGCGCTTCTGGGCCTCCGGTCAGCGGCTGGGGGTTGCGCTGGGGGAAGCGCTCGGAGCGGCACTGGCCGACTCGCTCGCAGTGGCGCTGGCCGACGCGCTCGGGGCAGCGCTGGCCTCTGCGGAGGGGCTGCTGCTCGCCTCGCTGCTGGCCGAGGCGAAGCCCGCGGACTTGGCGTCGACGACGGGCACGGTGAGCTCCAGGGAGCCGGCCTTGGCGAAGTCGAGGGAGAGCTTGGTCATGCCGCCGGGCTTCACGTCGTCGCCGGTGACCTTGATGTTCTCGTCGGCCAGGTTCACGCGCTCCACCGCGGGCAGCTCGATGGTCTTGGAGGCCACGGTGAGCGGGCCTGCCTCGTCGGAGTTGGCCTTCAGCGCGGTGCCGGCGATCTTCTCGAGCTTGTCGTCCGCGTCGGCGATCAGCGTGCCGGCCAGCTGCATCGAGTCGCCCTCGCTGAGCACCATCAGGTTGCGCACCTTGACGCCGGGGGCGTCGGTCTGGATGCCGGCCGCGGGCTGGTAGGGCTCGATGGTCTCGTAGTTCGCACACCCTGCCATTCCAAGGCCCAGCACCAGGGCGGAGGCGACGGCGACGGGGCGAAGTCGGGCGGCGTTGGCAGGCATGCTCATCGTCAGAAGTTCCTTTTCGGTGTCCGGATGCGATCAGACTAGCCACTTTCTGTCCGTGGCGCCCGTCAGACCATGTGGTGGGGTGGGTGCAGATGCCGCTCGCCACCATTGCGAGACGACTCCCACGGCACATTGTGCCATTCTTGTCAAGGTTCTGCAGCGCTTTCCACTGGCCTGTGACTAGCAGCGATACGAATCGGCGTGAATTGGCCCCGTGCTAGAATGGCCTGTGGGAAAGGGGTAGCAGAGAATATGACTTTTACGGTCGGTGAGACGGTGGTGTACCCCAATCATGGGGCTGCTGTCATCGAAGACATTGAAACCCGCAAGATCAAGGGCGAGGACCGCCTGTACTTGGTGCTGCGCATCATCGGTCAGAACGACTTGGTGGTGAGGGTGCCGGCGTGCAACCTCGACCTGGTTGGTGTCCGTGACGTGGTGGACCAGGACGGGCTCGAGAAGGTCTTCGACGTGCTGCGTGCTCCGCACACCGAGGAGCCGACCAACTGGTCGCGCCGGTACAAGGCCAACCTCGAGAAGCTGCACAGCGGCAATGTGATGAAGGTGGCCGAGGTCGTGCGCGACCTGTGGCGCCGTGAGAAGGAACGTGGTCTGTCGGCCGGAGAGAAGCGGATGCTCGCCAAGGCGCGCCAGATCCTGGTCTCCGAACTGGCACTGGCCGAGAAGGTCGAGGAGGACCGCGCCGAGGTCATGCTCGACGAAGTCCTGGCCTCCTGAGCAGTACCCCGGTATGCAGATGATTGACCGACCGGTCGTCGCCCTCGTGGTGGCGGCCGGTTCTGGTTCCCGGCTGGGGGGCGAGGTCCCCAAGGCCCTGGTGCAGATCGACGGCCGCCCCTTGGTGCGCTGGTCGGTCGAGGCGATGGTGGCCGGTGGCTGCCAGCGAGTGGTCGTGGTGGTGGCTGCCCCGCTCGTCGACGACTTCCGGGCGGCCTTGGCGGGAGTCTCCGTGCCCCTGCAGATCGTGGTGGGCGGTGCGCGCCGCCAGGATTCGGTGGCCAACGGGTTGGCAGCCGCTGGTGAACAGGGCATCGTGTTGGTGCACGATGCGGCCCGACCCTTCGTGCCCGTGGACGTGGTCCGCAGCGTGCACGAGGCCGTGGCGCAGGGGGCCGCCTGTGTGATCCCGGTGGTACCAGTGATCGACAGCATTCGGCGGGCCAGGGGAGTCTCGTCGCACGTGGTCGACCGTTCCGAACTGGTGGCGGTGCAGACACCCCAGGGTTTCGACCTGGCCACGCTGCGCGAGAGTCATGAGCAGGCTGCCCTGCAAGGTCTTGAGGTGACCGATGATGCGGCGGTCTGTGAGGCAGCGGGGCACCCGGTGCTGTTGGTGGCCGGGGCACGCGAGGCGATGAAGGTCACCGAGCCCTTCGACATCCATGTGGCGAACGCCATCGCGACCCAGCGCCGCCAGATGGCGGCAAATGCATTCCAGGAGAACCCGTGATTCCCTTCCGTACCGGCATTGGCGTCGACGTGCACCAGCTCGTCGAGGGCGAGCAGATGTGGTGCGCCGGCCTGCACTTCCCCGACGAGCCACGGGGCCTGTCCGGCCACAGCGACGGAGACGTGGCCTGCCACGCCATCTGCGACGCCCTGTTGAGTGCTGCCGGGCTGGGAGATCTAGGCAGCAACTACGGCACCTCGGAACCCCAGTGGGCAGGTGCCAGCGGTGTCGCCTTCCTGACCGAGACCGCCCGTCGGGTGCGCGAGGCGGGCTACGAGATCGGGAATGTGGCCGTCCAGGTGATCGGCAACCGTCCCCGCTTGGCCGCCCGTCGTACTGAAGCGGAGCAGGTCATGTCCGAGGCACTGGGCGCCCCGGTGAGTCTGGCGGGCACCACCACCGACGGGCTGGGCCTCACCGGC
Organism: Luteococcus struthionis; assembly: GCF_048595755.1. Lineage (GTDB taxonomy): Bacteria > Actinomycetota > Actinomycetes > Propionibacteriales > Propionibacteriaceae > Luteococcus. Next base: position 438,821 of record NZ_CP184360.1, on the reverse strand, counting down.
CGTGGTGAGGGCGTGGCCGCGATGGCCACCGCACTGCTGCAGCGGGGCTGAGGCCTCGACAGGCTCGGCCAACGGGCCTCGACAGGCTCGGCCAACGGGCCTCGACAGGCTCGGCCAGCGGGCAACGAGGGGCTCGGCCAATGGGCGCCAGTCAGCGGACCTCGTCGGCGGGGGCGGTGAAGCTGTTGCAGCGGGCCACCGAGGTGCTCTGCAGCCCCCGGTTGGTCCAGGCCAGACGGCTCTGGCCGGAACCGTGGTTGCCCTCGTAGCCGGCTCGGCCGGTCAGCACGTCGTCACCGATGGAATAGAAGAGCTTGCCGACATTCTGCAGTTCCTCGTCGGTCATGTCGGTGGACTGCTGGATGGAGCCCAAGAACATGCCGGCCATGCAGTCGGCCTGCACCTCCAGCCGGCGACTCAGCTGCAGTGCCGTCGACTTGTTGGACTTCTCCTCCCAGGCTAGCTCCGAGACCAGGATCGCGCTTCGGGCCTGCACCGCATGACCGAATTCATGGGCCACGACGCTCTCGGTGATGAAGCGGGAATCGCGCAGCTCCCGGGGAATCACCCGGGGCAGGTCCTGCGCGTAGTACACCTGCTGGTCAGCGCCGCAGTAGACCGCGTTCTGCATCGGCAGCTTGCCGCACTTGGTGGTGACGGGGTTCGAATAGACCGTCACGCTGGGACGTACCGCCTGGAAACCGGCCTGCTGCAACGGCTCGTCCCAGACCCGCATCAGACACCCCATCATCTGGTTGAGGTGCTCGGTCAGTTCACTGCGCGAGGCACGATCCACGTCGATCTCGGCCATCTCGCAGCGCACCGGGCTCGGGATGTCGGAGTCGTAGAGGGGATTGGCCTTGAGCAGGTCGGTGGCCTTCTCATAGGTCTCCGGCTCGGGCAGCCCCGGGGGATTGCGGTCCACTGGAGGCACCACGTAACCGTCGTTCTGGTAGTTGCCCGCCTCGGGCGACGGCCTGGGGCCGCCGGTCTCGCTCCGCTCGGGCAGCGACGGCTGGGCGGAGGGTTGGCTGAGCGTGGGGGCCTGGGTGGGCTCGGGCAGTTCGATGGTGCTGACCACCTGACTGAGCAGCCAGCCCAGCGCGACCAGGCCGAGAAAGCCGAGCACCGCCAGCAGGATCAGGGCCTTCAACAGGGTGGCGAAAGGATTGCGACGGGGACGCTGCGGTGGGCGTCCGCCGAAGACCACCTGACCACTGCCCGGGGCATAGGGGTTGGGGTAGGGCGTCTGCTGCGGCCGTGCGTAGGGATTCCGGCGTGACTGCACGGTGGGCGGGCCCCACGGGCTGCCCTGCGGCGGACCCCAGGGATTGGCCTGTCGATTGCCCCACGGATTCTGCGTCACGCCCATGAGACTAACCCGCGCGTCCGACAGTTTCAGCCCGGCTGGCCCGCGCCCCGCGGCTGTCGACGTAGTCCAGACCCGCCACGGTGCCGCTCAGACCACGCCGGGAGAACAGGATCCACCCGGCGGCAACCAGCGCCCACACCAGGCCAACCACTCGACCCACCAGGGTGGGTTGACCGAAGACCAGCACGGCCACCGGCACCAGGGTCGCGAAGGGGCGCACCAGTCGTCGCCATCGGTCGGCGCGATCCATGCCGGGGGCCGGCATCGGGCGCAGATAGGTGGTGCGCTGACCCATCGACGACCCGTCGCCGGTGAAGGAGACCAGGGCGAAGGCCAGCGCCAGGCCATTGGCAAGCCACATCACCGCGTTGAAGACGGGAGCCGGGTTGCTGCGGGAGGCCCACCCCAGGGTGTGGAAGAGCACGGCCAGCGCGAAGCCGCCCACGGCCAGCGCGACGAGGTAGTACACGGCATCCAGCACCATGCCCAGCCAGCGACGCCCCTTGTCCACCTCTCTGGCGCGGTCGGCATCGGCCTCCAGCTGGTCGCTGGTGGGGAACAGACGTGGGAAGGCCATCGCCAGCGCGATGCCCACCAGCGTGCCCGTGGTGTTGGTCACCAGGTCGACCGCGTCGGCCATCCGGTAGGCGCAGCGGAAGATGCCGTAGACACCGGTGAACTGGGTCACCTCGATCAGCAGCGAGACCCCCAGCCCCACCAGCGCGGTGGTCGCTACCCGCCACTCCAGCACCCGGCGCCCGAACCAGCCCAAGGGGACGAAGAGCGCCACGTTGAACACGATCTCCAGCACGGTCTGGTCCATCAGCGCCTGCCGGGCGGTGAGCCCCTGGGTGGCCGCCCGCACCCGTCGGACCCCGTCGAGCGGGTCGGGATTGAGGCTGACCCGGCGGGCGCACCACGCATCGGTCAACGTGCCCGGGGCGGGCAGCGGGAACATGGTGTAGGCCACCAGAGCCGAGCAGTAGACCAGCAGCGCGCACAGCAGCCCCAGTCGCACCTCGGCGATCTCGCCATAACGGCGGTACTGCCAGATCACGATGGGAATGAACAGCACCAGCGAGAGGAGATCTCCCGCGACCAGCGAGTTGATGGCATTCTGCAGCACCGGGCAAGTGTGGCAAGTCGGCAGCCCCGACGACGACGCACGCGCCGATTGTTCGCCCAGAGCAGGGACTGGTGGGCTCGCGGGGCGGGTGCCGGGAGGCGGGACTGTGCCAAGCTTGGTGGGTCAGCTCCCGGACAGAAAGGCCACTGCCGTGCCCCTGCGCGAGTCCACCACCCCCAGCGTCGAGCCGGGAGGCATCACGCGCCTGCGACGCCCCGGCCACGGCGTGCAGCGCGTCGCGGCACTCGGCCTTGCCGCGCTGGTGCTGACCGTCGGGCCGCAGGCAGCTTCGGCCAAGGCCGAGGGCAGCGATGCCAATGCCCGGGTGGAGGCCGTCGTGGCGGCCGACGGCAGCATCACCGTCAACCAGACCCTGGACTTTCCCGACGGCGCGCCGAAGGACCTGACGCAGACCATCCAGACCCGTACCGACGCTGACGACGGCGCCTACTACGAGCACCAGGTGGATGAGGTCAGCGCCAAGGTGGGGGCCAAGCAGGTGACCCCGCAGCTGGACCAGGGCGACGCGCAGACCCGGGTTCGGGTGCCGGAGGCGGCCGGGCAGAGCGAGGTGACCATCTCCTACACCGTGGTGGGGGCGGCGCACCAGAGCCCTGCCGCGCAGGGCCAGCGCCCGCGCACCGAGGTGCAATGGGACTTCCTGCAGGGATGGTCGGTGCCGGTGCGGCAGGTCAGCGGCACCATCAACACCCCCGGCACCATCAGCTTCGTCACCTGCGAGTCCGGTGCCCCCGGCCTGCTCAGCCCCTGCAGCACCTTCGGCGGGGGCACCCACGAGTCTCCCCAGCCCAGCTTCACCGACGGCCCGCGGGCGGCCGGAGACGTGGTGCAGGTGGGTTTCGCGCTGCCCAGCAGCCTGGTGCAGCCGAATGAGACCGTGAAGCACCACTGGTCGCTCGATCGGGCCTTCAGCGTCAACCGCAACACGCTGCTGGCCTCGCTGCTTCCGCTGCTGCTGGGCGGAGCGCTGCTCTGGTTGCTGCACCGCCGCACCGGCCGCGACGTGGCCCATGGCGGTCGCGTCACGCCGGTGGCGGAGTTCCGTCCCGTCGGGGCGGGGGAGAGCGAGTTCACGGTGCTGCACGACGTGCGCCCCGGGCATGTCGGCACGGTGGCCGACGAGCACGTCGACCCGGTCGACATCACTGCGACGCTGCTCGACCTGGCCGTGCGCGGCTGGCTGCGGATCATCGAGCTGCCCGACGCACCGCACAAGCCGCTCGACTGGACCTTCGAGCGTCTCGAGGGTGGCCGGGGCGAACTGCGCCCCTTCGAGCAGCGGCTGCGCGATGCGGTGGCCCCGGCCGACCATCGCCCAGCCCAGGTCTCGCAGATCACCGAGGCCATCAACCCGGTGGTGGAACAGGTGCAGGACGAGCTCTATGCCGACGTGGTGCAGCGCGGCTGGTTCGACCGCAACCCCGACCAGACCCGCAACCGGTGGACGGTGCTGGGCTGGTCCGCGCTGGCCGTGGCGATCATCGCCACCGTGCTGCTGGTGGTCTTCACCACCTTCGGCCTGGTGGGCTTTGCGCTGACGGCGCTGGCGCTGGGCGCCCTGCTGATCGGCCAGCAGATGCCGCGACGCACCACCGAGGGCACCGCGCTGCTGGCAGGTCTCTCGGCACTGGCCGGGCAGTTGCAGACCCAGCCGACCACGAACCTGCCGGCCGGCCGTGAGCTGGAGGAGCTGTCGCAGATCCTGCCCTACACCGTGGTGCTGGGCGGCCGGGAACGCTGGATCCGGGCGATCGTCGCGGCCGACGACGACGCGACCCCGGATCCGCATGACCTGGCCTGGTACCACGCGCCCGGCGACTGGCACCTGCAGGACCTGCCCGAGTCGCTGGAGTCCTTCATCGTCACCGTGCAGGGCAAGCTCTTCGGACGCTGAGCGGCCCCGCCCACAACGCAACCGTGGCTGCCTCCTCGGCCAGAGGAGACAGCCACGGGCGGTCCGGGAGTGGGGCTCAGAGCTCCAGACCGGGGTAGAGCGGGAACTTGCCCAGCAGCTCGGCCGAGGCGTCCTTGGTGCGCTCGGCGACGCCGTCGGCCAGGGTGTACTTGGCCTTGCCCGGCTTGCCGGTGCTGGCCGTGACCGGGGTGGTGTTCTTCAGCACGTCGACGATCAGCTCGGCCACCCGGTCGAACTCGTCGGCGCCGAAGCCACGGCTGGTCAGGGCCGGGGTGCCGATCCGCACGCCCGAGGTGTACCAGGCGCCGTTCGGGTCATTCGGGATCGAGTTGCGGTTGGTGACCACGCCCGACTCCAGCAACGCGCTCTCGGCCTGGCGTCCGGTCAACCCGAAGCTGCTGGTGACGTCCAGCAGGTTGATGTGGTTGTCGGTGCCACCGGTGACCAGCTTCACGCCGCGCTTCATCAGGCCCTCGGCAAGGCTCTTGGCATTGTCGGCCACCTGCTGGGCATAGGCCTGGAAGCTCTCCTGGCGGGCCTCGGCGAAGGCCACGGCCTTGGCGGCCATCACGTGGCTCAGCGGGCCGCCCAGCACCATCGGGCAGCCCTTGTCGATCGACGGGGCGTACTCGGCGGTGCTCATCACGAAGCCACCGCGCGGGCCGCGCAGCGACTTGTGGGTGGTGGAGGCCACCACGTCGGCATAGGGGATGGGGTTCTCCTCGCCGGTGAAGACCTTGCCGGCCACCAGACCGGCGAAGTGGGCCATGTCGACGAAGAGCGTGGCGCCCACCTCGTCGGCGATCTCGCGCATCGTGGCGAAGTTCAGCCGGCGCGGGTAGGCGGAGTAACCGGCGATCAGGATCAGCGGCTTGAACTCCTTGGCATCGGCACGCAGCTTGTCGTAGTCGATCAGCTCGCTCTCGGGATCGGTGCCGTAGGAGCGCTGGTGGAACATCTTGCCGGAGATGTTGTGGCGGAAGCCGTGGGTCAGGTGACCGCCGGCGTCCAGACTCATGCCCATCACGCGCTGCTCGGCGAAGGTCTTGCGCAGCGTCTCCCAGTCGTCCTCGGAGAGGTCGTTGACGGTCTTGGCACCCAGCCGCTCCAGCTCGGGGCTCTCGATGCGCTTGTTGAGGATCGCCCAGTAGGCCACCAGGTTGGCGTCGATGCCGGAGTGCGGCTGGACGTAGGCGTACTCGGCGCCAAAGAGCTCACGGGCGTGCTCGGCGGCAACCGACTCGACGGTGTCGACATTCTGGCACCCTGCGTAGAAGCGGTGACCGACGGTGCCCTCGGCGTACTTGTCGCTGAACCAGGTGCCCATGGTCATCAGGGTGGGCAGGCTGGCGTAGTTCTCGCTGGCGATCAGCTTGAGGCTCTCGCGCTGGTCGGTCAGCTCCTGGCGGGTGGCCTCGGCGATGCGCGGCTCCACCCCACCGATGATGTCGAGCATGGTGCGGTAGGCGCTGGCGGCCGTGCTGTTGGTGGACGCGACGTTGGTCACGGGTACTCCTGAACGGGAGGCGGCTGGGACAGGGCCAATCTATCGCCTCGGCATGCCCGCCACGGTGCCGACCATCCACCAGTCCCGTATGGGCCAGGCGGCTGCCGGATCAGTCCAGCTCGGCGCCCCAGGCAAGCATGGTGCGCCACACCTCGGTGACGTAGTCGATGCGTACCGGACCGTGGGCGTCGGCCTGGTCCAGCACGGCCGTCCAGCGTGCCTCGCGTTCGTCGCGGGTGGCCTGGTCGGCCACCAGCCAGGCCGAGTGCGTCTTGTGCAGCTCCAGGAAGTCGTCCCCGGTCATGGTGCGTTGCCACGCGACGTGCGTGGTCTCGAAGGGCATGAACTGCTCACCCGGGTGCGGGTCGCGCTCCGGGGAGGCGTTCAACTCGATGCCGCGGGGCACGCTCTGCACCTCTTCGAAGGCGCGCTGCCACGCTTCGGTGGCCTGGTCGGCATTCCAGGCCATCGCCAGGCTGCCGCCCGGCCGCAGCACCCGGGCGATCTGCGCACCGGCCATCAGCGGATCCATCCAGTGCCAGGCCTGGCCGACCACCACGGCATCCACGCTGTCATCGGGCAGCGGCAGCGCCTCCGCGGCGGCGACGTGCGTCTCCACCTCGGGATGGTTGCTGCGCAGCACCTCGAGCATCTCGGCCGAGGGATCGACCGCCACGACGTCCAGCCCGCGCGCCACCAGTACGTCGCTGAGCTTGCCCGACCCCGCGCCCAGGTCCAGTACCCGTTGTGGGGAGCGGCCCGTGGCGGCATTGTGCGGCAGCATCCACTCGACCACCTCGAAGGGGTAGTCCGGCCGCAACCGGTGGTACTGCTGCCCGATGGTCTGGAAGCTCTGTGCGCGCCGTGCGTGGTCCGGGACCGGCTGGTGCTCCATCAACGGCAGCGGCTGATCTCGTAGAGCGCGATCGAGGTGGCCACCGAGGCGTTGAGGCTCTCGACGGCCGAGGTGATCGGGATGCTGACCAGGTGGTCGCAGCGCTCGCGGGTCAGGCGGGCCAGTCCGTCGCCCTCGGAACCGACCACGACCACCAGCGGGCCGTCGACGCCCGGGATCCCACCGATCTCGACGTCGCCCTCACCGGCCAGGCCGACGACGGTGAAGCCAGCCTTCTGGTAGCGCTCGATGGCGCGGTTGAGGTTGGTGGCCATCGCGACGGGGATGCGCGCGGCCGCACCGGCCGAGGACTTCCAGGCCACGGCGGTCATCGACGCGCTGCGCCGCTCGGGGATCAGCACGCCGTTGGCGCCGAAGGCCGCCGCCGAACGGATGATGGCGCCCAGGTTGTGCGGGTCGGTGATGCCGTCGCAGAAGACCACCAGCGGTGCCGTCTCACCCGCCAGCGAGTCCGCGAGCAGGTCGTCGGGATGGGCGTACTCGTAGTGCGGCAGTTGCAGGGCCAAGCCCTGGTGGACGGCCCCACCGGTGAGCCGGTCCAGCTCGTTGCGGGAGATCTGCAGCAGGGGCAGCGAGTTCTCGGCGGCCACCTTCAGCACGTCGGCCAGTCGGGAATCGCGCTCGGCGCCCTCGGCGACGTAGAGGCTCTTCACCGGCATCCCGGCCTGCAGGGCCTCGAAGACGGGGTTGCGGCCCACGACCCACTCGGCGCCCACCTTGCCTGCCGGCTTCGCGGCGCTGCGGTTGCCCCCCTGGCGGCGAGCCAGTTGCTCCTTGGTGGTGCCCGGCTTCACATTGCCCTTGTAGGCCTTGTGGTAGGGACGGTCCTCGGCCTTGGGCGTCGGGCCACGGCCCTCGAGGCCCTTGCGGCGGCGGCCGCCGGAACCGGCGGTCTTGCCCTTGCCCTTGCTGGTCGCACCGCGACGAGACGAGTTTCCGGCCATGTCAGTTCTCCAGTTCCCAGCGCGCACCCTCGGGGGTGTCGGTGATCTTGAGGCCGGTGGCGGCCAGGGTGTCGCGGATCGCGTCGGCGGCGGCCCAGTCCTTGTTGGCGCGGGCCTCGGCCCGCTGCGCCAGCAGCTTCTGGACGAGCGCGTCGACGACGGGCTCCAGGTCGGAGCCCTTGTCGGAGGCCAGGTGCGCCCACTCGTCGGCGTCCGGGTCAAGCCCGAAGACGCCCAACATGCTGCGCACCGCGGCGAGGTGGGCGGCGGCGGCCGGCAGGTCCTTGTTGGCCAGCGCCTTGTTGCCCTTGCTGATCTCGTCGAAGAGCGCGGCGACGGCCTTCGGGGTGCCCAGGTCTTCGTCCATGGCCTCACGGAAGGCGGTGGGAACGGCCTCGACAGGCTCGGCCGTCGTGGTGGGGTCGGCCGCTGCTCCCCGAGCTTGTCGAGGGGCCTCGACGCCGGTCTGGACGGCCCGCTCCAGGAAGGAGTCGATCCGCTCGATCGCCTTCTCCGCCTCCACCAGGGAGCCCTTCGACTCCTCGTCGGCGGGGGAGAACTCGATCATGCTGCGGTAGTGCGGTGCCAGCAGGAAGAAGCGCACGGCGCGCGGGTTGTACTGCTTGGTCACCTCGGTGACCAGGGCGGTGTTGCCCAGCGACTTGCTCATCTTCTCGCCCGCCATGGTCACCCACGCGTTGTGCATCCAGTACTTGGCGAAGGGGCGGCCGGCCGCGGTGGACTGGGCCAGCTCGTTCTCGTGGTGCGGGAAGCGCAGGTCCAGCCCGCCACCGTGGATGTCGAAGGCGTCGCCCAGGTACTTGCCGGACATGGCGGAGCACTCGATGTGCCAGCCGGGGCGGCCGCGTCCCCACGGCGAGGGCCACGACGCGGTCTCCGGCTCGCCGGGCTTCCAGCCCTTCCACAGTGCGAAGTCGCGCGGGTCACGCTTGCCACGCGGGTCGGAGTCGGCGGCGGCCTCCATGTCGTCGGCCTTCTGGTGGCTCAGGCTGCCGTAGGCGGGCCAGCTCTTCACGTCGAAGTAGACGTCGCCGGACTCGTCGGGTGCGGGGTAGGCGTGGCCCTTGTCGATGAGCTGCTGGATCAGCTCGATCATCTCGGGGATGTGCCCGGTGGCGCGCGGCTCGTAGGTGGGCGGCAGGCAGCCCAGCGACTTGTACGCGGCGTGCAGCTCGTTCTCGAAGCGGTAGGCGTGGGCCCACCACTCGACGCCCGCCTCGGCGCTCTTGGCCAGGATCTTGTCGTCGATGTCGGTCACATTGGCGACGATGGTCACCTCGTAGCCGCTGAAGGCCAGCCAGCGACGCAGCACGTCGAAGACGACCTCCTTGCGGATGTGGCCCAGATGGGGGGCGCTCTGCACGGTGAGGCCACAGTGGTAGATCGACACCTTGCCCTGTTCGAGGGGCTCGAAGTCGGTCAGTTGGCGCGTGGCGCTGTCATACAGGCGAAAGTTCACCCGGCCAGTCTAGGCGACGGCCCATCGACGCCGAACCGGGCGCACACCGCCTCAGGAAGGCTTCTGGGCCACCCACAGGAACCAGGCGCAGAACCAGCACAGCCCGGCGAAGATCCAGGCCCCGATCGGGCTGCCGGTGCTGCACACCTGCTCGCCCGTGCCCGGGCCGCCGGCCAACGGCAGGCATTCGGTGCGGCGGCTGAGCAGCAGCGGCACCAGGCCCAGCAGCGCCATCATGGCCGGCATGAACCAGCGGGGCATTCCCTCGCTCGCAGGAGTCCTCATCCCTTGCCCTCCGCCTCGGCCCGGGCGCGCAGCGCCTCGATGTCGAAGCCGCCGAAGGGGGAGGGGGCCACGTCGTCGGTGACCGGATCGTCCTCCCACGGGTCATAGGGGTTCTCGGCGGTGTCGTCGGCATAACCCTGTGACGGGTCGAAGGGGTTGGCCAGCACCCGGTTGCCCTCGGGCAGCTGCTCCATGGCATCCTCGCTGATCGCCTCGTCGGGCAGGTTGCGCAGGATGTCATTGATGTAGCCGTGCGCCGCGTCGACGTGCGAGACCTCGTAGCCATTGCGCTGACTGGCGTACCAGCGGTAGTCGAGCACCTCGTGGAAGAACTGCGCGGCATCGCGCTTGCTCAGCAGCTCGGGCGGAATGGTGTCCACCACCGGCTCGAAACACTGGGTCAGCCACTGGTGGGCCACCTGGGATTCGTCGACGTGCCCCTGGCTGGTGCGCGCCCGGAAGGTGTCCAGGTCATTGAGCAGTCTGCGGGCCTGGTTCTCCTCGGTGTCGAGGCCGGTCAAGCGCATCAGGCGACGGGAATGGTGGCCGGCGTCGACCACCTTGGGCTGGATCCGCACCTTGGTGCCGTCGCGCGAGGTGCTGATGTCGAGTTCGGCCACGTCGAAGCCGAGGGCGTTGAGCCGACGCACCCGCGACTCGATGCGGTGCAGTTCGTTGCCGCCGAACTCCTCCACGCCGGTCAGCTCGGTCCACAGCTCGCGGTAGCGGTTCTCGATGGCATCCACCAGGCTCAGCGGGTCGAGGGCCTCGTCCAGCAGGCCGCCGGCCTCCAGGTCGCAGAACTCGCCGAACAGGTTGGTGCGGGCAATCTGCAGGTCGTGTTCCCGCTGTCCCTTGGTGAGCACGTCGTGGAGTTCACCGGTCTCGGCATCCACCAGGTAGGCGGCGAACTCGCCGGCGTCGCGACGGAAGAGCACATTCGACAGTGAGACGTCGCCCCACAGGAAGCCCAGCAGGTGCAGGCGTGCCAGCAGCACCACCAGGGCGTCGATCAGCCGCATCACCGTGTCCTGCCGCACGCCCGAGCTGAACAGGCTGCGGTAGGGGAGGCTGAACTGCAGGTGTCGGGTGATCAGCACCGGGTCGAGCGGTTCGCCATCGGGACCGATGCGACCGGTGACCACTCCCAGGGGTTCCACGGCGGGGGTGTCGAGGCGCATCAGGTCGTGCAGCATGCGGTACTCGTGGATCGCCAGGTGCTCGATGACCTCCTTGGCGGCATAGACCTGGTCGTCCACCCGGATGAAGCGGACCACGTGGCGAGAGATGCCTCGGGGCAGCGCGACGAGCTGCTCGGCGGGCCAATCGGCCAGCGGGGTCCCCCAGGGCAGTGGGATCAGCCGAGCATCGGGCTTGGCGGAGAGGAAACGAGGCACGTCCCCATAGTGCCACCGATCCGTCGCACGCCGCCGCGGCGCTGGGCGCCTCCCCCTGTGGTCGACGGAAATGTGGATCCTGCGACGGCAACTTCCGGCAACGACGTGACAGCCCGCCTCAGCAGGTCACTGGGCGGCGCGGTCCAGGGCTGCCCGCACGTCGGCCACCAGGTCGTCCCCGCCCTCGATGCCCACGCTCATCCGCAGCAGGCCCTGGGTGATGCCTGCGGCCTGCTGGACGTGGGGCGGCATCGAGGCGTGGGTCATCGACGCCGGGTGGCACACCAGGCTCTCGATGCCGCCCAGGCTTTCCGCGAGCAGCAGCAGCTGCAGCCCGTCGCAGAAGCGGCGCACGGCGTCGATGCCGCCGGCCAGTTCGAAGCTGAGCAGCGATCCGAAACCGCCGGGCTGCTGGCGACGGGCCAGCGCGTGCCCCGGATGGGTGGGCAGGCTGGGGTGGTGCACGGCGGTGACGGCGGGGTGCTCCCGCAGCAGGTCAAGGATCTGCTGGGTGTTCTCCCAGTGGACGCGCACCCGGGCGTCCAGGGTTCGCAGACCACGCAGGGTCAGATAGGAGTCCAGGGCTCCGCCAGTCAGGCCCAGGCAGTTGGCCCAGCCCGCCAGCTCCTCGGCATGGGCCGCGCTGGCGGCGATCACCGCGCCACCCACGACGTCGGAGTGCCCGTTGATGAACTTCGTGGTGGAGTGCAGCACCACGTCGGCCCCCAGCTCCAGTGGGCGCTGCAGGGCGGGGGAACAGAAGGTGTTGTCCACTGCCACCACGGCCCCGGCCTCGTGGGCCCAGGCGCTGACGGATGCGATGTCGGTCAGCCGCAGCAAGGGGTTGGAGGGGCTCTCCAGCAGTACCAGTGACGCCGGCGACTGCAGGGCCCGGCGAGCCTGCTCGGGATCGGTCAGGTCGACGAAGTCGACGCTCAGGGCGCCCTTGTCGGCCAGCCACTGCAGCTGGCGCCAGCTGCCGCCATAGCAGTCGTGCGGCGCCACGACGCGGCCGCCGGCCGGCACGAAGGTGTTGACGACCAGGGTGACCGCCGCCATGCCGCTGGCGGTGACCACGGCGTCGGCGCCGCCCTCCAGGGTGGCCAGCGCCTCCGCCAACAACGCCCTGGTGGGGTTGCCGCTGCGGGAGTAGTCGAACTCTCCGCGGCCATCCAGCCCCCGGAAGGTGTAGTTGGTGGACATGTGGATCGGGGGCACCACGGACTGCTTGGCCGGGTCACGGTCCAGTCCGGTGCGCAGCCCACGGGTCTGCTGGCTGGGGGAGGTGGAGGTGGCTTCGGGCTCGGTCATGCCTTCGAGCCTAGGCACCCTCAGCCAAGGACCGATGAATTGTCCACGATGTGCCCGTCGAGCATGCCTTGCAGGGAAGCGATCGATCACACAGAAGTCCGCCATGCCCGACGGACCGGGCGAGTGATCCCGGGAGCACGGACGTGGGCCCCCGCCAGAGGCGAGGGCCCACGTCGTCGGGGTGCTGGGATCAGCGGTTGGTGCCACCCGAGATGCGCTGCTGGGTCTCATTGCTGAAGACGTGCACATCGTTGGGCGAGACGGCCAGACGGACCGTGGCGCCGCGCTGCGGCTGGACGCGGCCGCTGATGCGGGCCACGATCTGGGGCGCGGTGAGCTTCTGGTCGTCGGGCAGGCCGGCCAGGGTGCCGTAGATGTAGCCGTCGGCGCCCAGCTCCTCGACCACGGCTACGTCGACCGGAATGCCGTTGTCGTCGTTGGCGATCGAGAAGGTCTCGGGACGGATGCCGATGGTCAGGTCGCGCTCGTTGGGAGCCTTGGCCAGCACCTCGCGGGGGACCGGCACGACGTAGTCGCCCACCTGCACGCCACCGTCGACGACGCTGGCCGGGATCAGGTTCATGGCCGGGGAGCCGATGAAGCCGGCGACGAAGAGGTTGGCCGGGGTGTCGTAGAGCGCCAGCGGGCTGTCCACCTGCTGCAGCACGCCGTCCTTCATCACGGCCACGCGGTCGCCCATCGTCATGGCCTCCACCTGGTCGTGGGTCACGTAGACGGTGGTGACGCCCAGACGGGACTGCAGGGCCGCGATCTGGGTACGGGTCTGCACGCGCAGCTTGGCGTCGAGGTTCGACAGCGGCTCGTCCATCAGGAAGACCTGCGGGTTGCGGACGATGGCGCGGCCCATGGCGACGCGCTGGCGCTGACCACCGGACAGGGCCTTCGGCTTGCGGGACAGGAAGTCCTCCAGGCCGAGCAGCTTGGCGGCCTCCTGGACGCGCTGCTGACGCTCCTCCTTGGGAACGTTCTGCATCTTGAGCGCGAAGCCCATGTTGTCCGCGACCGTCATGTGCGGGTACAGGGCGTAGTTCTGGAAGACCATGGCGATGTCACGGTCCTTGGGCGGCAGGTCGGTGACGTCGCGGTCACCGATGTGGATGCTGCCGGCGTTGACCTCTTCCAAGCCGGCCAGCATGCGCAGGCTGGTGGACTTGCCACAGCCGGAGGGGCCGACAAGGACCATGAACTCGCCGTCGCCGATCTCGAGGTTCAGCTTGTTGACGGCGGGGCGATCAGCGCCCGGGTAGACGCGCGAGGCATCGTTGAAACTGACGGTGGCCATGCCACACTTCCTTTCCACGGGCAGGTACGTGCCCGACGATCCGTAGTGGAATCCGTGGACTCACTCTGTCCACTCGGCAAGACTGGCACACCTGGGGTCACAGTCAACAGCCGACCCCCGGGGTTAACCTTTTCGGCAACCGCTGACTAGGGCATTCGTGTTCGCTGTTACCAAATCGTGAACGAACGGGGCCCTCAGCACTCCACGATGTTGACGGCCAGCCCGCCCCGGGCGGTCTCCTTGTACTTGGTCTTCATGTCGGCCCCGGTCTGCATCATCGTCTTGATCACCTGGTCGAGGCTGACGATCTGCTGGCCGTCGCCCTGCAGCGCCAGCCTGCCTGCGGTGATCGCCTGCACGCTGGCCATGGCATTGCGCTCGATGCAGGGGATCTGCACCAGCCCACCCACAGGGTCACAGGTCAGTCCCAGATGGTGCTCCAGACCGATCTCGGCGGCATTGCTCACCTGCTGCGGGCTGCCGCCCAGCACCTGGCACAGCCCGGCGGAGGCCATCGACCCGGCCACGCCCACCTCCCCCTGGCAGCCCACCTCGGCGCCGGAGATCGAGGCGCTCTGCTGGTAGATGCCGCCGATCGCTCCCGCGGTCAGCAGGAAGTCGACCACCGTCTCGTCGCAAGCCCCGGGCATGAAGGTCATCACATACTTCAGCACCGAGGGGATGATCCCGGCCGCGCCATTGGTCGGGGCGGTCACCACCCGGCCACCGGCCGCGTTCTCCTCGTTGACCGCCAGGGCCCACAGCGTGAGCCAGTCCATCGCCGCGAGCGGGTCGGTGGGGCCCGGTGGCTGCTTGCTGCGTGCCGTGAGGTCAAGGTAGAGCCGGTGGGCGCGCCGCCGCACCTTCAACCCACCCGGCAGCACGCCCGAGGTGGCGCAACCCTGTGCAATGCAGCCGTCCATCACCTGCCAGATGCGAAGCAGACCGTCGCGCACCTCCTGCTCGGTGCGGCCCAGGGCGAGTTCATTGGCCATCTGCACCTCGGGGATGCGCAGCCGGTGGTCGCGACAATGGGCCAGCAGCTCCGCGCCGGAACGGTAGTCGAAGGGCACCCGGGTGGTGTCCCGCGTGATGCGCGGGCTGCCGGAACCGTCGTCCTCCAGGACGAAACCACCGCCGATGGAGTAGAAGGTGCGCTCCTGCAACACCTGGTCACCTTCCCAGGCGGTGAAGACCATGCCGTTGGTGTGGAAGTCGAGCCGACGGGTGCGATGCATCACCAGGTCCTCGGCTGGATCGAAGTCGATCTCGGGGCCCTCGGGGGAGCCCAGCCGGATGCGGCGAGTCCGTTCCACCTCGGCGGTGCGCACCGGCGCCTGATGGGTGTCGACGCTTTCGGGCAGTGCACCCTCCAGGCCCAGGACCACCGCGGGCTTGGAGCCGTGGCCGTGGCCGGTGGCGCCCAGCGAGCCGAACAGTTGGGCCTGCACCCTGGTGGTGCGCTGGGCCAGCCCGTCGCGGACCAGGCCGCCGGTGAAGGTTGCGGCAGCGCGCATCGGCCCCACGGTGTGGGAACTCGACGGCCCGATGCCGATCTTGAACATGTCGAAGGAGCTGATCGCCACGCGCCAAGTGTGCATGGAGAAGGACATTCTTTCCAGTGCCAGACCTGAACTGAGCCCGCATCTTCCGCGGGAGTATTTTCTGTGTCAGGCTCAGGTGAGGAGAAAAGATGAAGGCATTGGTCAAGGTCACCCCGGAGCCGGGGTTGCAGCTGGTTGAAGTGCCGGAGCCGGTGGCCGGCCCCAATGAAGTGCTGATCAAGGTGATGCGCACCGGCATCTGCGGCACGGACCTCCACATCGACAAATGGGACCCGTGGGCCCAACGCGTGGTGCCCACACCGCTGGTCATCGGCCACGAGTTCTGCGGTGAGATCGTGCACCTGGGCTCGGAGGTGCAAGACCTCGAGGTGGGCATGTTCGTCAGTGGTGAGGGCCACTATGTCTGCGGCCGCTGCCGCGCCTGCCTGGCCGGCAAGCGTCACCTGTGCCGCAACACCAAGGGCATCGGCTACATGGTTCCGGGCTGTTTCAGCGAGTACTTCGCCATGCCGGCCAGCAACATCTGGGTCCACCACCGGCCGATCGACCCCGACGTCGCGGCCATCTTCGACCCCTTCGGCAATGCCGTCCACACGGCACTGCAGTTCCCCTGCCTGGGGGAGGACGTGCTGGTCAGCGGCGCCGGGCCGATCGGCATCATGGCGGCGCTGGTGGCGCAGTTCGCCGGTGCCCGCCACGTGGTGGTCAGCGACCTGTCCGACGAGCGCCTGGAACTGGCACGAAGCCTCGGCCTGGCCGACACCATCAACGTGGGTCGGGAACAGCTGTCGACCGTCTTCGAACGGGCACGGATGAAGGAGGGCTTCGACATCGGCCTGGAGATGTCCGGTTCGGGAATCGCGCTGGCCAGCATGATCGACCACATGACCCACGGCGGGCGCATCGCCCTGTTGGGCACCCCCAGCAAGCCCACCGAGATCGACTTCAGCAAGATCATCTTCAACATGCTCACGCTCAAGGGCGTCACCGGGCGGGAGATCTTCGAGACCTGGTATGCCATGAGCGTGCTGCTGGAATCGGGTCTGGACATCTCGGGGGTCATCACTGACCGCTTCCACTACACCGAGCACGAACAGGCCTTCGCCACCGCCGGGAACGGCAAGGGCGGCAAGGTCGTCATGGACTGGAGCAACTGACATGTACGGCAAGATCAAGGACGACCTGTCCACACAACTGGCCGAGCTCAAGGAACAGGGCCTCTACAAGCATGAGGTTCCCCTCAGCTCCGCACAGAGCGCCCACATCGACGTCGAAGGCCGACGCGTGGTCAACCTGTGCGCCAACAACTACCTCGGGCTGGCCGACGACCCCCGGCTCATCGACGCCGCCAAGAAGGCGCTCGACGACTGGGGCTTCGGGATGGCCTCGGTGCGCTTCATCTGTGGCACCCAGGACCTGCACAAGACGCTGGAATCCAAGATCACCAACTTCCTCCACCCCCTCGACAAGCTCGGGGACCGGGGCAGTGCGACGGCCGAGCCTGTCGAGGCCCGCGACGGCCAGGCCTGGGACACCATCCTCTACAGCTCCTGCTTCGACGCCAATGGTGGACTCTTCGAGGTGTTGTGCGGCCCCGAAGACGCGATCATCTCCGACGAGCTGAACCACGCGTCGATCATCGACGGAGTCCGGTTGAGCAAGGCCAAGCGGTTGCGCTACAAGAACCGCGACATGGCAGACCTGGAGGCCAGGCTCGTCGAGGCCAAGGACTGCCGCTATCGGCTGATCGCCACCGACGGGGTCTTCAGCATGGACGGCTACCTGGCTCCGCTGGACGAGATCTGTGACCTGGCGGAGAAGTACGACGCCCTGGTGATGGTCGACGATTCGCACGCCGTCGGATTCGTCGGGCCCACCGGCGCCGGAACCCCCGAGAAGTACGGGGTGAGTGACCGCGTCGACATCATCACCGGCACGCTGGGCAAGGCGCTGGGCGGCGCGTCGGGCGGCTACACCTGCGCCCGGGCCGAGATCGTCGAGATGCTGCGTCAGCGCAGCCGGCCCTACCTGTTCAGCAACTCGCTGGCCCCCTCGATCGCCGGCGCTGCCCTGGCCACCCTAGAACTGCTGGAGGAATCCGGCGAACTGCGCGATCGGTTGAACGAGAACACCGCCTGGTTCCGGCAGGAAATGGGCCGCTTGGGCTTCGAGATTCCCCACAGCGACCACGCGATCGTGCCCGTCATGGTGGGGGACGCGGTCAAGGCCGCCAAGATGGCCGACATCATCCTGGACGAGGGCATCTACGTGCGCGCCTTCAGCTACCCTGTCGTGCCGCAGGACAAGGCCCGCATCCGCACCCAGATGTCCGCCACCCTCACCCGGGACGACCTGGAGGCCGCGGTGGCCGCCTTCGTGAAGGCCCGCGCCGAGGTGGGCTGAGCCCCAGCGCGTGCCCGGGGCATGGCATCGGCCCCGGGTACGCTGGCGCGGTGACCACGCAGCAGCCCGATCCCTGGCAGGCCCGCCAGACGCCACCCGTCGACGTCACCGAGCAGCCGCCCCAGACCGACGCGCCCGAGCGCGAGTGGTGGGATGACCCGGGGATGCCGTGGAAGCACGAACCCGGCCGGGCCGACAAGCAGTGCATGGCCTGGATCCTGTTCATGGGACTGTTCGGGCTGGCCATGCTGCCGCTGCGCGGCTGGCTGCTGGGGCTCAACCCACCGGTGCTGGTGGCCCTGACGGGATCTCGCTCCGGCACGGCGGCCATGGGAGCTCTGGCCAGCCAAGGATTGGCACCCCACTGGTGGTGGTACCTGGTGGCCGGATCGCTCATGTCGATCAAGTTCGACTGGGTCTTCTGGTGGGCCGGCAAGCTGTGGGGCCGCGGCATGATCGAGGTCTGGGCCGGGCAGTCCAAGCGCGCCGCCCGCAACTATGCCAAGGCGGAGACCTGGGCCCACAAGCTCGGGTGGCTGGGCATGTTCGTCGCCTACGTCCCCATCCCACTGCCGCTGATGCAGGTGATCTTCGTGCTGGCCGGCTCCACCGGCATGAGCTGGAAGAAGTTCATGGTGCTCGACTTCATCGCCAGCACGTCCTGGATGCTGCTCTACTTCTGGTTCGGCTGGCAGGTGGGTGAACCCGCGGTGCAGCTGCTGAAGCAGTACGCCAAGATCGCGAACTACGTGGCCATCGGCCTGATCCTCTTCATCATCGGGTCCACCACGCTCAACGCCCGTAAGAAGCAGCAGGCCTGATCCACCGGGGCGGATCAGCCGCGGCCCAGCGCCTCTCGGTAGCCCTGTTCCGCCGCCTCGTTGAAGGCAACCAGCACCACCCGCTGCACCCGCGACTCGGTCGCCAGCACGGTCTGCACCGCAATCCGGGTGGCGTCGTCCATCGGCCAGCCGTAGACGCCGGCCGAGATGGTGGGAAAGGCGATGCTGTCGGCGCCCAGCTCGTCGGCCACCCGCAGGCACTCCCGGTAGCAGGAGGCCAGGGTGGCGGAACGATCCGTGCTCCTGGAGTACACGGGGCCCACGGTGTGCACCACCCAGCGCGCCGGCATCCGACCTGCCGTGGTGGCCACGGCCTGTCCGGCAGGCAGTCCCTCGGGAAGGGTGGTGGCCCGCAGTTGCCGGCACTCGGCCAGGATCTGCGGGCCCCCGGCGCGGTGGATCGCCCCATCCACGCCACCGCCACCCAGCAGGCCGGAATTGGCGGCATTGACCACGGCGTCCACCTCGAGCCGGGTGATGTCGCCGCGTACCACCTCGATCTGGTCGGTGTGCATGTCAGCTCCTTGCGAAGATGGCCACCAGGAAGTCCGAGTCCTCCCGGAAGGGCTTGAGGTCCCAGGTGCCCAAGCCCAGCTGCAGGTTGAGCCCGCTGGCCTGGGCGTCGACGAGGAAGTCCTGGAAGTCGTAGCCGCGGCCGGCGCCGAAGCCGATGACGGCGCGACCCTCCGGAGCCAGGTGGGCGGCCAGGTTGGCCAGGATCCGACGACGGCTGGAGGCCGCGGGGAAGGTGATGACATTCCCGGCGCTCAGGATCACGTCGAAGGGCTCGGTCACCCCTTGGGCGGGCAGGTCGAGCAGGGCGAGGTCTTGCGCGAAGTAGCGCGGCCCGGGGGCCTCGCGCCGGGCGATCTCGATCAGCGTGGGGTCAAGATCAACTCCCACGACGTCGTGGCCGCGCTCGGCCAACCAGCTGGCGTGCCGGCCCGGCCCGCAGCCGGCGTCCAGGATCCGCGCTCCACGCGGAGCCATCGCGTCGACGAAACGCGCCTCGCCCAGCAGGTCTGCGCCATTGGCGGCCATCTGGCGGAAGCGCTCGGCATAGTTGTGGGGGTGCTGCGGATTGGCCGCAACCATCTGTTCCCACTTGCCCGGTTCGATCGTGTTCTCGCTCACCCCGCCATCCTTCCACACGGCTCCAAGCCCACCCGTACGGGGATCGGACACGGGCTGATCGGACACGGACTGATCGGACACAATGGGACCCATGAGTGATCTTGATCCCCAACTGCCCCAGGTGATGATCGACGATCTTGGCGACGACGCCGTGATCCTCGACGTGCGTGACCAGTCCCAGTGGGAGGCCGGTCATGCTCCCGCCGCGGTGCACATCCCACTGGCCCAGCTGTCGGACCGGCTCGACGAGCTGCCCCGGGTGGAGGGCTCCTTGCCCGTCACCTGTGGTGGTGGCACCAAGGGCAAGAAGGCCACGGCGCTGCTGCTCGAACACGGCATCGATGCCGCTGAGCTGAAGGGCGGGATGCGGGGCTGGAAGGCGAAGGGGCGTCCCTGGTCGACTGAGATCGACCGGAAACGCCCCTGATCGAGCCTCTGACAGGATTCGAACCCGCGACATCCTCTTTACAAGAGAGGCGCTCTACCAACTGAGCTACAGAGGCACACCGCGGCTGGTGCGGCTGGACCAATTGTGCCCAGCCGGACCGCCGCTGTCGAACCTCAGACTCCCGGCGCGGCCAGGAAGGCAGTGGCGGTGCCCGTGACGGTGACGTCCTCGCCCGCCTCCAGGAAGGCGGCCTGCCCCTTGGTCAGCGTCGTGCCGTCGGAGCCGGTCAGCGATCCCTCCACCACGAGCAGGGTGCGGCCCAGGTCGACGGCGGGCAGTCTCACCTCGATCCCATCGGCCAGGTCGAGCTGCCACAGCGCGAACTCGGGGGCCGGGGTGGGGTAGCGGCTCAGGCCCGGGGCCTCCTGGACGGCGCGCACCAGCTCCACCGGGGCGGCGTCGAAATCGACCACGGAGACCAGGGCGTCCACGTCGATGTGCTTGGGGGTCAGGCCGCCGCGCAGCACATTGTCGGAATTGGCCATGATCTCGATGCCGGTGCCCTTGAGATAGGCGTGCATGTTGCCGGCCGGCAGGAAGACCCCCTCGCCGGGCTGCATCGTGAAGCGGTTCATCATCAGGGCGGCCAGGATCGAGCTGTCGCCGGGGTAGAACTCGTCGAGCATCACCGCCGTGCGGCAGAATTCGCCGAAGTCGCCCTGCTCGTCGCTGTGGGGCAGGCAGCGCGCCACCGTCTCGTTGACCAGGTCACGACGCTCGTCGGTCTGGCCCAGGGCGTCGAGGAAGACCTCCATCAGGCCGGCGGATCCGCCACGCATGCGCAGCGGGGCCACCATCTGGTCCAGGGCGGGAATGCCGACCCGTTCGAACAGTTCGGCGGTGAGCAGGCTGTCCCGGAAGCCGCACAGGGCGTCGAAGGGGGTCAGCGCGAGCATCAGCTCCGGCTTGGGCCAGGCGTCCTTGTAGGTGCGCTTGGGGTCGTCGAGCGCAATGCCCAGCGAGTTCTCCAGCGCGAAGCCCTCCTCGGCCTGCTCCCGCGTGGGGTGGGCCTGCAGCGACAACGGGCGGTTGGCGGCCAGCACCTTCAACAGGTAGGGCAGGCAGGGCCCGAAGGCCTGCACGCTGGCATTGCCGACGATGGTTGGCTGCTGTGCGATCAGCTCGTCAAGGGGCCTGCCGTCCACGGTGGAGGGGGCGCTGGAATGTGCGCCCAGCCAGTATTCGGCCTGTGGCTCGCTGGTGGCCTCGGTTCCCAGGATCTCAGGGATTGCCGTGGTCGATCCCCAGGCGTAGTGCTGGATGGCTCCCGACATCGAATACATACGGTTCAGTCCTCTGGTGGTGTCTGCGTGGCGCCCGAGTGGCCGTCGCGCGATCCAGTCTTGCAGGTCACCGGGCCTTGTTGCAGGTCCTGCGGGCATCACCCCCCCCGGTCTGGCGCGGATTCTGCCCACCTCACCCGCATGACACCGGGATGCGGCGCGCCTAGACTCACGGGCATGTCCGACGCCCAGCCGCTCGACCCCTGCCCCGAACTCAGCAGCCTGGAGATGGCGATGCTGGACTTCGAGGCGGCTCGTCCGGTGACGGCACGCGCCGTGGGGGAGCAGGAGATCCGCGATCGTTTCGACATGTCGCTGCCGCGCTACCACCAGGTGCTCAACCGGTTGATCGACCGTCCCGAGGCGCTGCGGCACGATCCCCTGCTGGTCAAGCGGCTGCGCAGGTTGCGCGAACGCCGCGCCCAGGCCCGTTCGGCGGCTCGCCTGGTGCGCTGAGGAGGGCTGCTGCCGCGTTCGCTCGACGCGCAAGCACTGGTAAGCGGTGCCGTGCGGCCCTAGCGTGGAGGACACCACCCGGGAGCTGCCGGGGCGACGGAAGGAAGAACCATGGGTATCGGTGACAAGTTCGAGAATGCCAAGGACCAGGCCGTCGGCAAGGCCAAGCAGGCCGCCGGGGACGCCACCGACAACGAGCGTCTGCAGACCGAGGGTGCTGCTCAGGAGTTCGACGGCCAGGCTGGCCAGAAGATCGAGCAGGCCAAGGACAAGGCCAACGACGTGGTCAACGACCTGAAGAAGTGAGCTTGACCGGCTCTCCGGCGCGCCACTGACGGCCCCGGACGCCGCAGGGACGCCCGTCATCCTCCGGGATGGCGGGCGTTTCGCATGTTCGCTCGTCGTGACCGTCGGGGCTCAGCTGCCGCGGTAGCCACCGTCGCGCAGGTCGGCCTGGCACTCGAAGAAGTTCCCGGTGGCGTGGTCGCCGTGGCGCAGCAGCGACCACAGCGCCATGGCGCCGTAGACCGGCAGGAAGGGCAGCCCGGCGCACAGGGTCCACTGCCAGCTGTGGCTCTCCTCGTGTGCCAGCAGGCCGGGGCGCTGCAGCAATTGCTCGACGTCCGGGTGCCGGGTGGTCACCACATTGCCGATGGTGAAGGCGCCAGCCTTGGGGAAGCTCCACCGGTAGCCATCGGCCAGCCACAGGCCACGGGGGCCGCGGCGCAGGCGCGCCCCGCCTGCGGCGGCGACGGCCAAGCCCAGCGGCGTGCTGAGGTTGATCCAGTTGCCTGCATTGCGGATGGCGAGCATGGCTGGCGAGGCCGGTTGGCGGCCGGGGGAGGGCTTGCGCACGCCCACATTCTGCCGCCACTGGCGGACGGGCGACAGCCTTTTGCACTCTCTTGGGGGGAGTGCTAAAAAGGGACTTGGCACTCGGTAGCTTAGAGTGCCAGCGCTAGCTCATCGATGAGGCCAAGGGCCGTCCGTCGCGGGCATCGGGATGCCAGCGCCACCCAGACAACGACAGACCCGGGGCCACCAGGCCCCCGACGCGGGAGGACTCCCGAAACACCATGGCAAAGCTGATCGAATTCAACATCGAGGCCCGCCGCGGACTCGAGCGGGGCATGAACACCCTCGCCGACGCGGTCAAGGTCACCCTCGGCCCCAAGGGCCGCAATGTGGTCCTGGAGAAGAAGTGGGGCGCCCCCACCATCACCAATGACGGCGTGTCCATCGCCAAGGAGATCGAGCTCGAGGATCCCTTCGAGAAGATCGGTGCCGAGCTGGTCAAGGAGGTCGCCAAGAAGACCGACGACGTCGCGGGCGACGGCACCACCACCGCCACCGTGCTGGCCCAGGCAATGGTCCGCGAGGGCCTGCGCAATGTCACCGCCGGCGCCAACCCGATGGGCCTGAAGAAGGGCATCGAGACCGCCGTCAAGGCCATCAGCGAGGAGCTGGGCGGCATGGCGATCGACATCGAGACCAAGGAGCAGATTGCTGCCACCGCCTCGATCTCGGCCGCTGACCCCACCGTCGGCGAGATCATCGCCGAGGCGATGGACAAGGTTGGCAAGGAAGGCGTCATCACCGTCGAGGAGTCGAACACCTTCGGGCTCGACCTCGAGCTGACCGAGGGCATGCGCTTCGACAAGGGCTACATCAGCCCCTACTTCGTGACCGACACCGAGACCATGGTGGCGGAGCTGGAGAACCCCTACATCCTGCTGGTCGACGGCAAGGTCTCCTCCCTGAAGGAGCTGCTGCCGGTCCTGGAGAAGGTCATGCAGTCCAGCCGTCCGCTGCTGGTCATCGCCGAGGACACCGACGGTGAGGCCCTGGCCGGCCTGATCGTCAACAAGATCCGCGGCACCTTCAAGTCGGTCGCCGTCAAGGCCCCCGGCTTCGGCGACCGCCGCAAGGCCATGCTGGCCGACATCGCCATCCTCACCGGGGGCACCGTCATCAGCCAGGAGGTCGGCCTCTCCCTGGAGACCGCCACCTTGGAGCTGCTGGGCCAGGCCCGCAGCGTGCTGGTCAGCAAGGACGAGACCACCATCGTCGACGGTGCCGGCGACGCCGAGCAGATCGCCGGCCGTGTCTCGCAGATCCGCAAGGAGATCGAGAACTCCGACTCCGACTACGACCGCGAGAAGCTGCAGGAGCGCCTGGCCAAGCTGGCCGGTGGCGTGGCCGTCATCAAGGTCGGTGCTGCCACCGAGGTGGAGCTCAAGGAGCGCAAGCACCGCATCGAGGACGCCGTGCGCAATGCCAAGGCTGCGGTCGAGGAGGGCATCGTCCCCGGCGGTGGCGTGGCGCTGATTCAGGCCGCCAAGGCCGTCAAGCTCGAGGGACTCGAGGGTGACGAGGCCACCGGCGCCCAGATCGTGCTGCAGGCCGCCCAGGCCCCGCTGCGCCAGATCGCCCTCAACGCTGGTCTCGAGGGTGGCGTCATCGCCGAGAAGGTTGCCGGCCTGCCCGTGGGTGAGGGCCTCAATGCCGCCACCGGCGAGTACGTGAACATGGTCGAGTCGGGCATCATCGACCCGGCCAAGGTGACCCGCTCTGCCCTGCAGAACGCGGCCTCCATCGCGGCCCTGTTCCTCACCACCGAGGCCGTCATCGCCGATGCCCCCGAGAAGGCCGCTCCGGCCATGCCCGGTGGCGACGAGATGGGTGGCATGGGCTTCTGACCAAGTCCACGACCGTGACCCCGTCCTTCGACGGGACGCGGTCAACGCGAGGGCGGTTCCCCACTGGGGAGCCGCCCTCGTGGCATCGGAATCCTCAAGGAGGCAGCGTGACCCCAGCTGGGCACCAGCCGCGCACGGCGCATCTTGACCTGCTGCGCTGCGCCGCCGCAGTGGCCGTCGTGCTGGTGCACGCCTCCGGCCTGGAATGGGGACTGGCCGTGATCGGCAGCGCAGGCTGGCGCAACCTCACCCTGCTCGATGCCGCGAGCAGGTGGTGCGTCCCCATCTTCTTCATGCTCACCGGGGCACTGTTCCTGCCCCGGGCCGCACAACCCTCGTGGCCATCCCTGGTGCGACGATCGCTGCCGCGGCTCGTGGTGGCCTTCCTGTTCTGGTCGCTGCTCTACAGCCTGTTCGCCCTCTTCCTGCGGGGCGAGGCCCTGGCAGCCGACACGATCATCCAGTCACTGCCGGTCTCCTACTACCACCTGTGGTTCCTGCCGGTGATGATCGGCATCTACCTGCTCTTGCCGCTGCTGTGGTGGGTCTTCCAGAACCGGCCGCTCTCGCGCATGCTCATCGTGCTGTGGTGCCTTGCGATGACCTTGGAGTCGATCGCCCATTTCGACGGGTCCGGGGTGTTGCAACGCCTGCTCGACCAGGCGCTGCCTCCGCAGCTGGGCGGTTATGCCGCCTTCGTCCTGCTCGGTGGTCTGCTGGCCACCACCAGCCACCGTCTTGACCGCCGGTGGTTGGCCACGGCCGTGGCCGTCTCCATCGGGGGCATCACCGCCCTGACCCTGTGGGAATCGCTGCGCATCGCAGACCACGTCACCACCTGGTTCGAATACCTCACGCCACTGGTCACTCTCGGGGCGGCCGCGCTCTTCCTGCTGGCCCGTTCGGCGGAGCCCTGGCTGCAGCAGCGTCCCGAACTCTGCCAGCGGCTGCGCCGCTGCGGTGAGCTCACCTTCGGCATCTACCTGCTCCACCCGATGGTGCTGGGCCTGGCCCGCCAGCTGCCGATGACGATCCCGCGTGGGGCGCTGCGCTCGATCCTGTTCTGGCTGGTGGCCCTCGCGGCGTCGGCCGCGTTGACCTGGCTGCTGCGGCGCTCCCGGCCGGTGGCGCGCTGGCTGGTGTGAACCCGCCCGACGAGCCGCGCCTTTCCAGCCGGTGGCAGTCGCGGGCATGATGTTGGCATGCCCGGACTGCTAGAGGTGAACTGCCTCCACGAGCACGATGCCCGTCGTGCCCAGGAAGGCGGTGCCGACCGGATCGAACTGCTCGGCACCCTGGACGGCGGTGGCATGTCACCCGAACCCTCCCTGGTCGAGACGGTGCGTGGCGCGGTGGAGATCGAACTGCGGCCCCTGGTGCGCCTGCGTGAGGGCTATGGCACCGACGGTGGCGAGTTCACCCGCCTGCTGGGACTGGTGCAGAGCTACCGGGACGCCGGTGCCGACGGGGTGGTCTTCGGTTTCCTCAACGGCTACGACGAGGTCGACGCGGAGGTCTGCCTGGCGCTGGCCTCCGAACTCGACTGCCCGTGGACCTTCCACCGGGCCATCGACCACACCTTGGACACCGACAAGGCCTGGCGGGTGCTGCCCCAGTTGCCACGCCTCGACCAGGTGTTCACCGCCGGGTCGGCTCGCGACGTCGAGCACGGCCTGGACGAGCTGCTGGCCCGGTGCCACGCCGATCCGCAGGTGGCAGAACTGGTGATGGCCGGGGGAGGGCTGCAGCCCGAGCACGTCCCGTGGCTGGCACGGGCCGGGGTGCACGCCTTCCACATCGGGCACTCCGCGCGGCCCCTGGGGCAGTACAAGGCCTACGTGGATGCGCCCCTGGTGCAGACCTGGCGGGAACTCATCGACGACGAAGTCGGCCGAGTCCAGCCCGGCTGAGCCGCGGGCGTCGGCCACCCGCCAGTCCCCGCTGCCACCCCGCCCACCACAGCGAGCCGCCCAGGGCCAGCAGTGACAGGACGGCTCCGGGGACGAGCCCCGGGGTGCGGTAGTGGCAGGACAGCTCCCGGCTCTGCTCCGCCGGAACCGTCAACAGCCCCGAGCGCGAGGTGATGGCGGCATCCTGCCCGTCGAGCTGGCAGCTCCACCCTCGCTGCGCCGCGGTCGCCACCACCACGTCACCGGTGACCGGCTCGGGGAAACTGGCCGCAAGGCGGGAGCCGTCGACGGTGATGGCGGGGCGGGCCGTCGCCGCCACCTGGCGCTGCAGGGCGTCGTGGTCCAGACAGGCCAGGGAATTGCTGCTCAGCAGGGTGTCGCGATTGATCCGGTCCAGGGTGAAGGTCCCGCTCTCGATTCCGGTCAGCGGAGTGACACGGCGGTCGAAGAGCGACGCTCGTCTGCCGCGGCCGTCCGCGGAGGTCCAGCTCGCCATCGCATCGATGGAGTCGCTGGCCAGGTGCAGGGTCTGGCCCGGGGCACACCGGGCCGAGATCTGCACCGACGAACCGGCCAGCACCGGATGCATCTCGTCCTCACCACTCGTCGAGAAGCTCACGTCGGTGGCGGAGAAGTAGATCGGCTCGGCAAGCAACGCGTTGCGACGTTCCAGGACGACGGGCAGCGGTGCTCGGGGAAGGGAATCGGCCGCGGTGCTGCGGGGTGCGGGGGCCAGCCGCACCATGGGGAGCACCTCCTGCGAGTCCACGCGGGCGAAAGCGGGATCCTTGGCCCGCGCGGCCACCGAGAGCAGGGCGTCCAACCCTGGGTCGCTGCGGTCCATCATCATGCGCCCACCGGCCCGGAAGGGTTGGCCCAGCCCGATCAGCATGTCGGAGACGTCCGCGTCGATCGTGGAGCTGTAGTAGGGGAGCGAGGGGTAAGCGTGCGCCATGGGCTCGTTGAGCGTGGTCCAGTAGTAGCGCCGGTGCACGGGGGCGCCACCCACGCGCCCGGCGGGCCAGTCGGCCCGCTGCGTGGCATTGGCGGCCCGGTGGGTGCGGCTGGTGCTGAGCTCGTCCTGCAGGGGGATGGCGCCCAACGCCAGGCGGGCATGCTCGTCGATGTAACCGGCGCAGACCACCACCTCGGCCAGACAGGCCAGGGCCAGGGCTCCGGCTGCCGCGGCCATCACCCTCCGCCAGCGGTGCAGCAGGCTGACCAGCACCAGCGCGATTCCCAGGGGAAACGCCCACTGCTCCACCAGACTGGGGTTGTGGTGCAGGTCCTTGGCCACGACGTGCTCCAGGTCACGGGCGATCCAGTGCAGCACGGCAAGCCCCACCAAGGCCGAGGGCGGGCTGGGCGCGGTGAGCGTGGTGCGGCCCTGCGCCAGCGACCCGCGTTGCAGGGCGAACAGGGCGGCGATCACCACGAAACCGCACACCACGAAGGAGTAGCGGAAGGGATTGCCATTGGGGGTGTCGAAGGCATTCCAGACCGTGACCACCACGTCGTTCTGCATCGAGGCCACCAGTGCGACCACACCCAGCCCCCATGGCCACGATTCGCGCAGGCGCAGGCCGTGGGGCAGCAGCAGGCTGATGGCGAGCAGGAAGGGGACGGTGCCGACGTAGATGAGGGGAGTGGACGAAACCCCTTCGGTGAAGGGCAGCACTCGGCTCCACACGATCTGCTGGGTCACCGGCGGCAACGGCGGCGGGACATAGTCCACCCCGCGGGCGACCGCCATCACCGTGGGCAGCAGCAGGACGGAGCTCAACAGCACGCCCAGGATTCCGGTCACCAGGAAGCGCAGCACCGACGCCAGGCCGGCTCGCCAGGAGCTGGCCGTGGCGGCCAGCCACAACAGCAGGAAGATCCCCGCGCCCAGACTGGCCATGTAGGCGCTGTAGAAGTTGCTCCACCAGGTGATTGCGACGATGGCCACCGACAACCAGGGACGGTGCCGTGCCACGCTCCACCGCGCCGCCAGGCACAACAGGGGAAAACCGATGAGCCCGTCGAGCCACATCGGGGTGAACACGCCCAGCTCGAAGACCCAGGCAGAGCTGGCATAACAGGTGCCCAGCACCACGGCGGGCCACCAGCCGCTGCGAGGCGCCAGGCAGGTCAACAGGAAGGTCATGGCCGCGCCCGCGAGCATCAGCTTCAGCAGGATGATGATCGCCAGTGCCAGATCGACGTCCTGGGCTGGCACGGCCCCCACCAGCAGGGCGGAGGGGCTTGCCAGATAGGTGGCCAGGTCTGGCAGGAAGCCCACCCCGGCGCCGCTGAACCAGTTGAACTGGAGGCTGATCAGGGGGTTGCCGTGCAGCAGCTCGGCGAAGGCCTGGTGGAAGGGCAGGTACTGCGGGCCGTAGTCGCCCATCCCTCGCGAGATCTCGCCCACCGGCCACAGGTTGCTGCGGCGCATCGCGAGCAGGTGCACGAGGCCCGTGAGGAGGGCGGCCAGCACGGGTGGCAGGGCGCGTGCAGCGAAGGTGCGGGCAGCGGTCTTGGCGATCAATGGGCCTCCTTGGGGGCACCGAAAGCCTAGTGCCCGGACGACGCCAGGCAAGGACTCCGCCGGCATGTAACCTCAATGAGTGATCCGAATGCTGTCCGTCGTCGTCCCGTGCTACCAGGAGGCCGCCAACCTGCCACGGCTGCACGAGGCCCTGGTGGAGATGTCGGCCCAGCTGGATGCAGCGGAGATCGAGGTCATCCTCGTCAACGACGGCAGCCTCGACAACACCTTCGAGGTGGCCTGGAAGATCGCCCAGGACGACCCGCGGGTGCGGGTGCTCTCCTTCTCTCGCAACTTCGGCAAGGAAGCCGCCATGCTGGCGGGCCTGCGCGAGGCCAGGGGAGAGGCCGTGGTGATCCTGGACGCAGACCTGCAGCACCCGCCCGAGCTGATTCCCCGCATGCTGCAGACCCTGCAGGCCACCGGAGCCGGGCAGGTGGTGGCCAAACGGGACCGCCGCGGCGACCCCGTCCTGCGAAGCCTGTTGAGCCGGATCTACTACCGACTGGTCAACAGCATGATCGACGTGCGCCTGGAAGATGGCGTTGGCGACTTCAGGATGCTGTCGCGACGTGCCGTCGACGCGCTGCTGGAGCTGGCCGAGCGCAATCGCTTCAGCAAGGGCCTGTTCGCCTGGATCGGGTTTCGTACCGAGACGATCGAGTACCGCAACGTGGGGCGCGGGGCAGGCGCCTCGTCGTGGAGTCTCGGCTCGCTGGTCAACTACGGAATCGACGGGGTCATCAGCTTCAACGACCGTCCCCTGCGCTTGCTCGCCGGGCTCGGGGGCTTCACGGCACTGGGCGGCCTGCTGTACCTGCTGTGGCTGATCCTGAACTGGTGGCGCGCGGGCGTCGACACCCCCGGCTACATCACCACCATTGCCGTGATGACGATCCTGGGCGGAATCCAGTTGCTGTCGGTGGCCCTGGTGGGTGAATACGTGGGCAGGATCTACGCCGAGGTGAAGGCCCGCCCCCACTACATCGTGGAGCACGACAGTGCCCGGGAATCGGAGCGTGGCCCGCAATGAGGGCGGCTTCGACGGCCTGGCGACGCTGGGAACCCACCTTCTGGCGGCTCTTCCGCTTCTGCCTGGTGGGAGTTGCCAACACCCTCGTCTACTACCTGGGCTACCGCCTGCTGTTGCTCGCCATGCCGTGGTTCCCGGCCCACCTGGTGGCCTGGGCGGTCTCGGTGGTCTTCAGCTTCTTCATGAACTGCTGGTTCACCTACCGGGTCAGGCCCACCTGGAAGCGCTTCGTCGCCTTCCCGGCCTCAACCCTGGTGAACCTGCTGTTCACCAGCCTCGGCTCGGCCGTGCTGGTGGAGCTGATCCACTTCGACGAGCGCTACGCCACCCTCGTGATGGGCATCCTCGCGATCCCCTTCACCTTCGCCGTCACCACCCTGGTGCTCACCAAGGGCATCAACGCCGACGACCAGACTCGCTGAGCAGGGGCCCGGGCCACGACCCGCGGCCCGGACCCGGGAAGGCTCAGCCGATCACGGTGAAGCCGGCAGCCGTGGTGCCGGAGGCCTGCCCGGGTTGGATCTTGCCTCCGCGGGCCACCGGGTAGGTCTGCAGGCCGGCGCTGGTCTGGTAGCTGATGTCGTCGACGGTGTCGCCATTCAGGTCGCCGGCAGAGCCCACCAGCACCGGACGCCACCCTTGGCCCACCTGCTTGGCTGCGCCCAGCCTGGTGCCGGTCGAGGTGTAGGCGAACATCAGCCCGTCCTTGCGCATGGCGATCACGTCACCGCGCAGGTCATTGTTGATGCCCTGGATACCGATGATGGCGCTCATCGAGTTCCAGGAGGTGCCGACGACGCCCGCATTGGAGGCACCTCCAGAGGCCGGCAGCACGTAGCGGATCAGCCGACCGTCGCGAGCACGCCCCAGCAGGTCGGGAGTCCTGTCGGCGTTGAAGTCACCCACGGTGGCGAAGGCCGTGATGCCATTCCACCCCTTGCCCACCTGCCGCTGGTAGGTGACGGTGCCGTCACCATTGCCCCGGTAGAGGTGCAGCGTGCCGTCCTTGCGTCGGGCCAGCAGGTCGGTGCGCCCATCGCGGGTCACGTCACCGGGCACGCCGATCCAGGTGAACGAGCCCCAACCGGAACCGATCACGGTCGCGGGGGCGAGCCTGCCCTTGCCCAGGCCACGGAACAGGTGGAGGGCACCGGACTTCACCCCCAACAGGTCTGCCCGGCCGTCATTGGTCCAGTCGCCGCGGGCACTCACCTGGCGTCCCCACATGATGCGCGAGGCACCCTCGATGGTGGAGATCTGGGTGTCCATGCCCGCGGTGGTCGAGTGCGTCAGCGCGGCGGCGGAGTAGCGACGCGGAAGCTTGTGGCTGTAACCGATGCTGTTGACGTGCCAACCGTCGCTGCGCGGCAACCACCCGTTCTTCACTGCGATGTCATGGCCCGGCCCGGCCGTGACGCCCCAGTCCTGGTCGGAGGCCACCTGCCGCATCAGCTGCAGGCCGTAGCTGCGGTTGGTGTCGTTGATCACCGGGTTGCTGCGGCTGAAGTGGTCCATCACCACCACCTGGTCGGGGGCGCTGGTGACCGTCAGGCCCCAGTAGCCCTGCGGCCCCGGCGTGGTCTGGCGCAGCCCCATCTTCGACAGCGTCGCACCCACCGCGGGGCCGCGCCCCACGTGGTTCCACAGGTTGGTGGTGGCCGCATTGTCGCTGTAGCGGATCATCGGCGTCATCTGGTTCTTCTCCCACGCGGTGAGCGCACGCCCTTCCCGCTGGGCCTTGTCCATCACCGTCGCCATCACCGCGACCTTCACGATGCTGGCCGTGACATTGGTGGCATTGCCCTTGACGTGGCTGTAGATGGTGCTGTCACCCTCGGCGCGATAGGCGACGGCCACCGAGCCGGAACGGCCCGCGGTGTAGGAGGACAGCTGGCTCGCATAGGGGAAGCTCTCGACCTTGCCGTAGGCGGCCTGGTTGTTCGGGGCCACGGCGGCCGGCTTGATCACCTGCTCTGCCGCGGCCCGCACCACGGCGTCGCTGTCGAAGCTGACGTCGACCTGCAGCGTCGCATCGACCGATTGCGCCGCGGTCATTCCGGCGGCCGCGACCTCGGTGGCATCACCGAGCTGACCCGCCGTGGTCTGCACGGTCACCGGTTCGCATCGCAGCCCCTTGGCCTTTGCCGGGTCCTGCTCCAGCGCAGGAACCCGGCGGGGCGCGCCGGAGCGGGGCGTGACCCGGACGGTGGATGCACTGCTCACCGTGACCGGGCCCTTGCCGGCCACCCTGACCGCGCCGGGGGAGTCCAACCGTCCGGTGACCTCGAGGGGAACCTCGCCGAGCTGGTCACAGATCACCGTCGTGGTCCTGGGCTCGGCAGGATCCGGAGCCGCCTGGGCGGGCGTCGTGAGGCCGGTGGCCAGGCCAAGGGCCCCGGCCGTGGCGAGCACGGTGAACTGCCGAGCGGGGCGAGGGATTGAGGGCATCTTTGCTCCTGGGAGGACGTTGGGGGTGCTGCTGAACCGCCATTTCGCATCCTAACCCGCAAGGGTCATCCGGATCCGTGGGCGAGCGGGGATTGCGGCCGACCGGGTGGGGCTCAGCGCGCCCGGTAGGCAAGCTCCACCCGGCGATTGCGCGCCCGGCTGGCCTCATCGCGGTTCTCGACCAGCGGCTCGTCCTCGCCCTTGCCCGTCACCCGGACGTCGTGGCGCCGCAGGGCCTCGCCCAGGACAGTTTGCACCGCCCGGGCGCGTTGCCGCGACAGCGTCATGCCGTGTTCGGCGCTGCCGAGGTCGTCGGTGTGACCCTCGATGGTGATGGTGCCCGGCGGTACCGCCGCAAGCTGTGAGGCGATCTGCGCCAGACGGTGCCGCGCCTCGGGACGAATGGCGGCACTGTCCCTCGTGAAGGCGACATTCGCGTCGATGCGCACGTCGATCCGTTTCTTCGAGACGGCGCTCTCGGCCACCCCGGCCAGGTCCTGCGTGACCGGCGTGATCGGGAAGGAGCGCGGCCCCAGCGCCACGGTGCGGTACTCATCCGGGGCGGGCAGGGGAGTGGGGACGATGGTCTCCGCCCGAGCGGTCAGGGGCATCGCCAGCGTCAACCCGACCAGCACTGCCACGGCCGCAAGCAGGTCAGCGAAGCGGGACATCGCCGAAACCCCCAAAGGTCTGTGCCTGCACCATCAGGTGGTCCGTCTCGGCGTCCGGAAGCGCGAACAGGCAGCTGACCCACCGCGCATCACCCCGTTTCCAGGTGGGGTCGGCGGAGCGGGTACAGGCGTCGATGCCGTCGATCCGGGCAGGAAGGTGCACCATCTGCGCGGCGGGGTCGACCAGCTTGAACCCGTTGTCGATCCCGGAGTTCGGGTCGGTGAGCTGACCGACGGTGGTCAGCATTCCCCGGCCATCGCCGATCTCCGCTCCACCGGAGGGAACCTCGACGGCGGTGAGCCGTGCGGTCAGCAGGACCGACTTGCCCTCGCGGCGAAGGGGATAGAGGTCGAGGGTGAAGGTGATGCCGTCCTGGGCGGCCCTCCGAGTGGCAACGGGTGCCTCGTTGGGTGGCGGCGTCACGGGAGCCGCGGCGGCAGCTGGGGCAGTGGCAGCCGGGGCTGTGGCGGTGGGGACGGTGCCGGGTGGCTCGGAGGCCTGGCTGGGCGGGTCTGCAGGCTCGGGTGGGGTGGCCCCGGAGCAGGCGGTGACCAGCAGGATGGCGAGGACCGCGGGAATGGTGAGAAGTCTCATGGCATGAGC
This sequence comes from Luteococcus struthionis, assembly GCF_048595755.1. Classification (GTDB taxonomy): domain Bacteria; phylum Actinomycetota; class Actinomycetes; order Propionibacteriales; family Propionibacteriaceae; genus Luteococcus. Next base: position 405,218 of record NZ_CP184360.1, on the reverse strand, counting down.
CAAGCCGCTGCCCAAGGCTTGGGCGAGCGTCCACCGGGTACAGGATGTTGTCCGAATGGTGTCCGAGTGTTGTCCGCGCATGATTGGATCGCGTCATGGCCTCAGACCCCGTCCCGGAGCCCTCCCAGCGTCGCTGGAAGAACCGTCGTGGTGCCCGGGTCCTGGTCCGCTGCCACGGTCGGGTCCTGTTGATGAGTGACTCCGACCCGGGCCTTCCCGGATCGTCCTGGTGGGTGCTGCCCGGAGGCGGGATCGATGAGGGGGAGAGCTCCCGCGAGGCCGCCGCCCGGGAGCTCGCGGAGGAGACCGGCCACCGCGTGGGGCCGCAGTGTCTGGCCGGACCCATTGCGCACCGCGTGGTCACCCACGGTTACTCGGACCGGATCCTGGTGCAGGACGAGGACTTCTACCTGCTGGACGTGGAGCAGGAATTCGACGTCGACACCTCCGCCTTCACCGCCACCGAGCGGACGCGGATGGGGCGGTGGGGCTGGTTCGGCCCCGACGAGATGGCCGCCATGACTGTCTGGCCCGAACAGACGCCCCAGCTCGCCGGGCTGACAGCGGACGATTTCGTGGACCTCGGTGAGGTGGAGGAGTCGACCGTCGCGGTCACTGCCCGGTGAGACACCCGGGTGATGCCGCCAATGACGCAGGAGGACCCGCTCCCCTGAAGGGGAACGGGTCCTCACGATGGGTGCTGCGGTGAGGGATCAGCCCTCGACGCGGCCCTCGGTCTGCATGGGCACGGAGACCCCTTCGTCGGTCAGCGTCTTGTAGAGCGCGCCGGCGATCAGGGCACCGATGATCGGGGCAACCCAGAACAGCCACAGCTGGCCGAGCGCCCAGCCGCCCTGGAAGATGGCCACGGCGGTGGAACGAGCCGGGTTCACCGAGGTGTTGGTGACCGGGATCGAGATCAGGTGGATCAGGGTGAGGGCCAGGCCGATGGCGATCGGGGCGAAGCCCTTGGGGGCGCGGTCGTCGGTGGAGCCGAGGATCACGAACAGGAACATGGCGGTCAGCACGACCTCGATGACCAGGGCAGCCATCATCGAGTAGCCGTCAGGGCTGTGGGCGCCGTAGCCGTTCGAGGCGAAGCCCGACTCGCTGGCCGAGAAGCCGGCCTTGCCGCCGGCGATCACGTAGAGGATGGCGGCACCGACGGTACCGCCGATCACCTGGGTGATGATGTAGGGCGCAACGGCGCCGGCCTCGACGCGCTTGGCGGCGAACAGGCCCAGGGTGACGGCCGGGTTGAAGTGGCCGCCCGAGAGGTGGCCGAAGGCGTAGGCGGCGGTTATCACGGTGAGGCCGAAGGCCAGGGAGACACCGACGAAGCCGATGCCCATGTTGACGGGGGACGGATCGGTGCTGAGCACCTTGGCGGCCAGCACGGCAGAACCGCAGCCACCCAGGACGAGCCACAGCGTGCCGAGGAACTCGGCCACCAGGCGGGACTTCATGGAAATGTTCATCTTCTTGCTACTCCTTGTCGGGACATGCCGGGGGACATGCCTCGGATTGCATCTGCGGCCCGCGAGACGCCATTGACCCGTGGAATTTCTTGGTGTCAAGAAATCGGGCTCCAGTTCCAGAGCGTAACAACGCTGGGCGGCATGGAACCGCAGACTTCCCGTCAGGCGATGAAGAACTTGATGTGAACACTCTCAGGCAGAAGCGTCGTGCTCGCCGTCCAGCTCGTCGGCATCGACGATGCGGTAGGCATAACCCTGCTCGGCCAGGAAGCGCTGACGGTGTTGGGCGAAGTCCGCATCGGGGGTGTCGCGGCTCACCACGGCGTAGAAGCGCGCGCTGCGTCCGCCCTTGGGCCGCAGCAGACGCCCCAGTCGTTGGGCCTCCTCCTGACGGGAACCGAAGGCGCCGGAGACCTGGATCGCCACCTCGGCCGTGGGCAGGTCCAGTGAGAAGTTGGCCACCTTGCTCACCACCAGCAGCTCGATGCGGCCCTCCCGGAAGTCCTGGTAGAGCTGCTCGCGCTGCTTGGTGGTGGTGCTCCCGGTGATCAAGGGAGCGTCCAGCTCGCGTGCCAGTTCCTCCAGCTGGTCGACGTACTGGCCAATCACCAGGGTGGGCTGCCCCCGGTGTTGCTGGACGAGGCTGAGCACCACGCTCGTCTTGCTCTGGGCCGTCGCGGCCAGCCGGTAGCGAACGTCGGGCTCGGCCGTGGCCACGGCCATGCGCTCCCCGTCGTCGAGCGTGACCCGCACCTCGACGCAGTCCGCCGGCGCGATCCACCCCTGAGCCTCGATCTCCTTCCACGGGGCGTCGTACCGCTTGGGGCCGATCAGGCTGAACACGTCGCCCTCCCGGCCGTCCTCGCGCACCAGGGTGGCCGTCAACCCCAGCCGGCGCCGCGCCTGCAGGCTGGCCGTCATCCGGAAGACCGGGGCCGGCAGCAGGTGCACCTCGTCGTAGATCACCAGCCCCCAGTCCCGCGCACCGAACAGCTCCAGGTGAGGATGCACGCCCTTCCGCTTGGAGGTGATCACCTGGTAGGTCGCGATCGTGACCGGGCGCACCTCCTTCCGGCTGCCCGAGTACTCACCGATCTCGTCGGGGGTCAGGCTGGTGCGGCGCAGCAACTCGTCGCGCCACTGCCGGGCACTGACGGTGTTGGTGACCAGGATCAGCGTGGTGGCCCCGGCCAGCGCCATCGCGTCGGCGCCCACGATGGTCTTGCCCGCACCGCAGGGCAGCACCACGACTCCCGAACCGCCGTGCCAGAAGCTCTCGGCCGCCTGGTGCTGGTAGGGGCGAAGCTGCCATTCGTCCTGCACCAGCTCGATGTGGTGGCGTTCGCCATCCACGTACCCGGCAAGGTCCTCGGCCGGCCAGCCGAGCTTGAGCAACACCTGCTTGAGGTTTCCGCGTTCCGAGGGGTGCACCAGCACCGTGTCCTCGTCGATCCGCGAGCCCACCAGACCCTTCACCTTGGCCGAGCGCAGCACCTCGGTGAGCACCGCCCGGTCCGTGCTGACCAGCACCAGGCCGTGGGTGGGGTGCTTCTCGATGCGCAGACGCCCATAGCGCCCCATGGTCTCGGCAACATCCACCAGCAGCGAGCTGGCCACGGGATAGCGGCTGAAGCGCATCAGGACATCGACGACCTGCTCGGCATCATGGCCGGCCGCTCGGGCATTCCACAGTCCCAGCGGGGTCAACCGGTAGGTGTGGACGTGTTCCGGGGCGCGCTCCAGTTCCGCGAAGGGGGCGATCTCGACGCGGCAGGCATCCGCGTCGGGATGGTCGACCTCGAGCAGCAGTGTGCGATCGGACTGGACGATCAGGGGGCCGGGAGTGTTCATCGTCAGCCAGTATGCATCAGCGGCCGTAGCCGGACTTGGAGCATCCTTGGCCCTGCCTGTAGCCTTGTCGGGTTGCCTGGCGAGGGACCACTGGGTCCGTGATCGACGTGGTAAGTGATGGGTCGACGACCCGTCCTCCCTCTCTGGCTGCAGGAATTTCTGGAAGAAGCCAGATAGAGGTCGAGGAGAAACATGACTGACAACAAGATTTCCGCGCAGATTCGTACCGAGTTCGGCAAGGGTGCTGCCCGTCGCACCCGTCGCGAGGGCCTGGTCCCCGCCGTGCTGTACGGCCACGGCGCCGAGACCGTGCACCTGACCCTGCCGGGCCACGACATGATGCTGGCCCTGCGCCAGGCCAACGTGCTGCTGACCCTGTCCATCGAGGGCGAGAAGGACCAGCTGGCCCTGCCCAAGCAGGTGCAGCGCGACCCGATCACCGGCTTCCTCAAGCACGTCGACCTGCTGGTCGTCAAGCGTGGCGAGAAGGTCGTCGTCGAGGTGCCCGTCATCCTGACCGGCGAGGCCGCCCCCGAGACCTCCGTCAACCAGGACCTCACCAGCCTGGCCCTCGAGGTGGACGCCACCAACATCCCCGAGGAGATCGAGATCTCCATCGAGGGCCTGGAGGCCGGCGCCCAGATCCTGGTCTCCGACGTGCAGCTGCCGGCCGGTGCCACCGCCACCGACGAGGCCGACGCGCTGGTCGTGGGCATCAACCAGGCCCAGGAGCTCGACGTCGAGGGTGACGCCGGGGAGGGCGAGGAGTCCGAGGCTGCCGAGGGCGAGACCGACGAGGCCGCGGCCGAGGAAGAGTGATCCGACCCTTCGGGGTCTGATCCCTCACGGACGAAGTGGAGTTGGCCGACGTGACTACGTGGCTGGTGGCGGGGCTCGGGAACCCGGGCCCCGCCTACTCCAACACCCGACACAATGTCGGGTTCATGGTGGTCGACGAGCTGGCCCGCCGCGCGCGGGCCAGCTGGTCGGCTCCCCGACAGATGCGGGCCGACGTGGTCGAGACCCGCGTGTCGGCCGGGGGCATGGGCGCTCCCGGCGCAGGCGCCGCCAAGGTGGTGCTGGTCAAGCCACGCACCTTCATGAACGAGTCCGGGCAGGCCGTCGGGAAGCTGTGCGCCTTCCACAAGGTGGATGCCTCCCACGTGGTGGCCATCCACGACGAGCTCGACCTCGACCCCGGACAGCTGCGCCTCAAGCTGGGCGGTGGCGACAACGGCCACAACGGTCTCAAGAGCCTGCGCAAGCACCTGGCCACCGGTGACTACCACCGGGTGCGCTTCGGCATCGGGCGCCCGCCGGGCCGCCAAGAGGCCGCCGACTACGTCTTGGCCCAGATCCCCAAGAGCTTGCGCACAGATCTGGAGATCGAGGTGGCACGCGCCGCCGACGCGGTCGAGATGCTGGTCCTGGACGGTCTGGAGGCCGCCCAGAACCGTTACAACTCCTGAGCCCGGCCGTCGCTCAGGCCGCGACGAGGCGTGCGATGACCCGCGGCGGGGGAGTGCGCAGGCTGCCCAGCGTCGGCAGCACGGTGCAGGCCGTCGTGGCGAGCCAGATCACCAGGCTCACCCAGACCATGGTCTGCGTGGGCAGGACGACCTTGAAGGTGGGCAGCACCAGTGGCAGGGCGAGCCGCATGAAGGCCGCCACCACCAGGGTCACCACCAAGGCCTGCAGGAAGGCCGTCACCGTGACGATCGTCGCCTCGAGCACTGGCACCTGGACGCGCTGGGCAGGAGTCGCGCCCAGGATCTCGTCGAGTGCCAGTTCCGCGGTGCGCTGCCGGGCCATCATCAGCAGGGCGGAAAGACCTCCAGCCACCGAGATCGCCAGCGGTGCACCGAGCACCAGCAACAGTCCGGGCAGGTCGGTGCCGGCCATGTCGCCGCCCTCACCCATGGCCTCGAGGGTTGCCTCGAAGGACTGACCCAGGCACATCATCGAGAACAGCAGGCACATGGTCACCATCACGGGGACCACCGTGCGTTCGAGGCGGTCCATCTTGCCCAGCACCGTGTTGCGCGCCAGGTGCCAGGTGCCGCTGCGTCCGGGCACCAGCTTGGTCCAGCCGCGCGTCAGCAACCCCGTCGTGATGGGGGAGGCCTTGGCCATGAAGGTCGCCAGCAGGGGGATCAGGAAGAAGGTGGCCTGCATCACGCTCTGCACGGCGAACTTCTCGTCGTCCATGGTGCGCACCTTCGGGGTAGCCCAGAAGATCAGGCCGACGAGTCCGGCGATGAGCCCGCACCAGACCACCCGCCCGACCGTGCCCTTGCGCTTTCCGCTCTCGGCGGTCGACTGGCGAAGGGCCTCGACCGGCGGGATGCGGGTGGCGCGGAGCGCGGCCCGCAGGCCACCGAGCATCGCCACCGCAGCACAGGCCAGATTGGCCATCAGGATGGACACCGGCGCCGCCGCGGCGGGGATCTTCTCCATGCCCTGGTTTGCCGCATGGGCGTCGAGCACGGGCTGCACGCAGGGCAACGCCAGCAGGTCGCCGAGGATGGCGCACACCAGCGAGACGACGGCCAGCTGGACCATCAGGGTGCCGACGACGTGGCGCGGTGCGGCGCCGGCCAGTTGCAGCCGGGCGATCGAACCGCGTCGCGAGCCGATGACCAGCCCGGTGACGGTGCCGATCACAAGCAGGCCGACCATGGTGCTGATCACGTAGTTGAGCCCGATGGCGGCGTCATTGGTCATGACGTCGTCGGGCCGGGCCAGCGCCACGCCGTCCATGGCGGCCTGGCAGGAGGCGGTCACGGCGAAGACCCAGTTGACCACGATGAAGGTGAGGCTGACGCTCAGCCAGGAGGTCCAGGAGCCGCGCAGTTCGGCAATGTGCAGGTGGCGCATCTCAGCCCTCCACGAGTCGGTTGAGGGTCTCGGCCACCTGGTCGCGGGTGGGGCGCAGCATCTCCTGCACCAGGACGCCGTCGCGCATGAACAGCACCCGATCGCAGCGGCTTGCGACGACGGGATCGTGGGTGACCATCAGGACGCACTGGCCGGGATTGTGGGCGATCCGCTCGATCTCGTCGAGCACCAGGCGCCCGGTGCGGGTGTCCAGGGCGCCGGTGGGCTCGTCGGCGAAGACGATGCGGGGCTGCTGGGCGATCACCCGCGAGAGCGCGACGCGCTGCTGCTCGCCGCCCGAGAGGGTGTTGGGAAGCTTGGGGGCCAGCTCCTCGATGCCCATGGCCGTCATGGTCCTCATGATCAGTTCTCGATCGGGCCGCTGTCGGTTGAGCCGCCACGGCAGGGCGATGTTCTCGTAGGCCGAGAGGGTGGGCACCAGGTTGTACTGCTGGAAGACGAAACCGACGCTGCTGCGCCGCATTCGCGCAAGCGCGGCACGATTGAGCTGGGCCAGGGGTGTTGCGTCGATGACCACCTCACCGCTGGTGGACTGCTCCAGGCCGGCCAGGCAGTAGAGCAGGGTCGACTTCCCGGAACCCGACTGGCCCATGATCGCCACCAGCTCACCCGGCTGCACGGCAACGTCGACGCCATGCAGGATCTGCACCTGCCGTGACCCGACCTGGAAGGACTTGGTGATCTTGGTGCCACTGATCAAGGGCAGCAGGGTCTCTGGTGGGGTGGTCATGATCTTCTCCTGGTAGGCGTTGATCATGACGCTACGCAGGTTGCCGGCGGGTCACATCCCGCCTGCGTCACGCATTGCGAAGGCCCCACCCATGACCGGGGTCATGGGTGGGGCCAGGCAGGACGGCAGGGTCACTTCCAGTTGTTCGGGCCCGACGAGCCGGCGCGGTACTCGTCCATCGGGACGCGGTCCTCGGTCCAGGCCTCGACGACCGGGCTGACGATCCGCCAGCACTCCTCGGCGATGTCACCGCGCACACTGAGCAGGGGGTCACCGTCGAGGATGCCTTCGAGGATTTCGCCATAGGGCCGCACCGCGCTGCTGCCCAGCTCGGTGAACAGCACCGAGTCCTCCAGGTCGAGCACGTCACCCTCGCCATTGGTGGTGATTCCCAGCGCGATGTTCTCCGGCTTCATGCCGATGCTGATCACGTTCGGGGTGGGCACATTGGTGAAGCCCTCGGGCACGTGCGGCACGGGCTTGAAGACCACGGTGATGCCATTGCGGCCATCGCCCAGCGCCTTGCCGCTGCGCAGCCGGATCGGCACACCGGCCCACCGCGAGGTCTTGATCCGCACCGTGATCTCGGCCAGGGTCTCGGTGCAGTTGGCGGCGTCGACGCCCGGTTCGTCGACGTAGTTGGGGATCTCACGGCCGGCGATGGAGCCTGCCGTGTAGCGGGCGCGACGCGAATCGGCCACCGGGTCATTGCTCCACAGCTCGGTGGCGCGCAGCACGTGGGCCATCAGGTCGCGCAGTTCCAGCTCGTCGAGGCGGGCCGGCTCCTCCATGGCGAACATGGCCAGCACCAGCAGCAGGTGGCTCTGGATCATGTCCTTCATGGCGCCTGCGCGGTCGTAGTAGCCGGCGCGCCCCTCCAGGGCGAGGACCTCGTCGGTGACGATGTTGACGTGGTCGATGTTGTTGGCGTCCCAGATCGGCTCGAAGATGCGGTTGGCGAAGCGCAGGCCCAACAGGTTGAGCACGGTCGCCTTGCCCAGGAAGTGGTCGACGCGGAAGATCTGGCGTTCCGGCACGATCTGGCCCAGCAGTTGGTTGAGCTCGCGGGCACTGTCGAGGTCTGCGCCGAAGGGCTTCTCCAGCGCGAGCCGCAGGTTCTCGGGCGTCTCGATCGTGGTCAGCGCCTGGCAGGCCTTGATGGTGACGGTGGGCGGCAGGGCGAAGTAGAGCACGGGATCGCTGGGCAGGTCGTCCAGCAGCGCCTTCAGTTCGTCGCCATTGGTGACGTCCAGCTTCACGTAGCGCGTGGTGGACAGCACCTGGTCGATGCGGGACTGGGGGCAGTCGCTCTCGGCCAGCGCCGTGCGCACGATCTCCTTCCACTCCTCCTCGCCCAGGTCCTCCATCGCCGCGCCCACCAGGGTGAGGTCGGGGCGGGAGTTCTGTTTCAGCAGGGTTCCGAGGCCGGGCAGCAGGAGCCGGTGGGTGAGGTCGCCGGAGGCGCCCAGGATGACGAGGGATGCTGGATTGCTCACACCAGCGACTCTAGCGACCGTGGGCGAACGCCGGCCCCAGCACGCCTGCGGCGCAGGCTGGGCATTGTCCCGGCCGGGTAGATTTGTCGGGTGACTCTGACTGGTGTGACTGATCTGCTGGCCGACGATCCGGTGCTCTCCGGGGTGATCGGGCGGGCCTCGGCCACCCCCACCCTGGACATCACTGCCCCGGCCGAGGCGCGCGCCGCCTTGGCCGCCACCGTGGCGCGTCGGGTGGGGCGCATGGTGCTGCTGGTCACCAGCACCTACCGCGAGGCCGAACAGCTGGTCGCGGAGCTGTCCAGCTGGGCCGGTGAGCAGGAGGTGGCCTACTACCCCGCCTGGGAGACGCTCCCGCACGAGCGGTTGAGCCCGCGTAGTGACACGGTGGGCCGGCGGCTCTCGGTGCTGCGCCGCTTGGCGGGCAAGGACCCGCTGCCGGCGCCCTCCATCGTCGTGGCGCCGGTGCGTTCGGTGCTGCAGCCGCAGGTGAAGGGGCTTGCGGAGCTGACCCCGGTGCACATCGTGACCGGCCAGGAATACGACATCGGTGCGCTCTCGCAGGCGCTGGTGGGTGCCGCCTACAACCGGGTGGACCTGGTGGAGCGACGCGGTGAGTTCGCCGTGCGCGGCGGCATCGTCGACGTCTTCCCACCCACCGAGGAACACCCGGTGCGCATCGACTTCTTCGGCGACGAGGTTGACGAGATCCGCCATTTCACGGTCGCCGACCAGCGCTCCATGCCCAGCACCATCACGCAGGTGGTGGCCTCGCCGTGCCGCGAGCTCTTGCTGGACGACTCGGTGCGGGCCCGTGCCCGCGAGCTGCTGCTAGCGCACCCGGAGCTGGCGGAGATGCTCGACAAGCTCGCCGACGGTCACGCGGTGGAGGGCATGGAGGCGCTCACCCCGGCCCTGGTCGACGGCCTGGAACTGCTGGTGGACGTGCTGCCCGCCGACGCCGTGGTGTTGGTCAGCGATCCGGAACTGGTGCGCACCCGCGCCCAGGACCTGGTGCAGACCAGCCAGGAATTCCTGCACGCCTCGTGGGCGGCGGCCGCCGCCGGTGGCAAGGCCCCGATCGACCTGGGTGCGTCGGCCTACTGGAACCTGGCCGACGTGCGGGCCCATGCCTTGGGCCGCGGCCAGGCGTGGTGGAGCCTGTCGAGCTTCCAGGCGATGCCCGACGAACCCGGCCAGGAGACCGAGGGGGAGCTGGGCCACCTGACGGTGACCGGTGTGGACTCGCATGCCCTGGGCTGGAAGGCGGCCGAGCGCTGGAAGGGTGACACGGAGGGGGCCGTCGCGGAGATCGGCCAGGCCGTCACGGCCGGCGACGCGGTGGTGCTCAGCGTCGAGGGCAAGGGGCTGGCGAGCCGCATGCACGAGGTGCTCACCGACCACGAGATCGGGTCCCACGTCGCCGACGCGCTGGTGGAGGCTCCGCAGCCGGGCACCGTCACCATCGTCCCCACCACCCAGCGGCACGGGTTCCGGGTTCCCAGCAAGGCCTTCAGCCTGTTCACCACGGCAGACCTGGCCGGCAACAAGGCCGCCGACAAGTCCGAACGCAAGATGCCCAGCCGCCGCAAGAACCAGATCAGCCCGCTGGAGCTGAAGGCGGGCGATCCGGTGGTGCACGAGCAGCACGGCGTGGGGCGCTATGTGGAGATGGTGCAGCGCACGGTGGGCGGCTCCACCCGCGAGTACCTGGTGATCGAGTACGCCCCCAGCAAGCGCGGCCAGCCCGGCGACCGGCTCTTCGTCCCGATGGACCAGCTCGACCTGGTGACCCGTTACGTGGGTGGCGAGTCTCCCACGCTCGACAAGATGGGCGGCGCCGACTGGAACAAGCGCAAGTCCCGCGCCCGCAAGGCGGTCAGGCAGATCGCCGCCGAATTGATCAAGCTCTACGCCGCACGGCAGGCCACCCGGGGTCATGCCTTCGGGCCGGACACCGCGTGGCAGCGCGAGCTGGAGGATGCCTTCAACTACGTCGAGACCCCCGACCAGCTGGCCTGCATTCAGGAGGTCAAGCAGGACATGGAGCAGGTGGTCCCGATGGATCGCCTGATCTGTGGCGACGTGGGTTACGGCAAGACCGAAATCGCCGTGCGTGCCGCCTTCAAGGCCGTGCAGGACGGCAAGCAGGTGGCAATCCTGGTGCCGACCACGCTGCTGGTGACCCAGCACCACGCCACCTTCGCCGAGCGCTACGCCGGCTTCCCGGTGCACGTGGCGCAGCTGTCGCGTTTCCAGACCGAGGCGGAGTCGAAGGCGGTCAAGGACGGCATCGCCTCCGGCAAGGTGGACGTGGTGGTGGGAACCCACCGGCTGTTCAGCGGCGAGGTGCAGTTCAAGGACCTGGGCCTGGTGATCATCGACGAGGAGCAGCGCTTCGGCGTGGAGCACAAGGAGGCGTTGAAGAAGCTGCGCCTCAACGTCGACGTGCTGGCGATGAGCGCCACGCCCATCCCGCGCACCCTGGAGATGGCCATCACCGGCATCCGCGAGATGAGCGTGATCGCCACCCCACCGGAGGAGCGCCACCCGGTGTTGACCTTCGCCGGCCCCTATGACGAGGCCCAGGTGGTGGCCGCGGTGCGACGCGAGCTGGCCCGTGAGGGGCAGGTCTTCTACGTGCACAACCGGGTGCAGTCGATCGAGAAGACCGCTGCGCGCTTGCGCGAACTGGTGCCGGAGGCCCGCATCGTGACCGCCCACGGCCAGATGAACGAGCACCAGCTCGAGGACGTGATGCAACAATTCCTCGATCGCCAGGCCGACGTGCTGGTCTCCACCACAATCGTCGAGGCGGGCATCGACATCGCCACCGCCAACACCCTGCTGATCGAACGCGCCGACCTGATGGGCCTGAGCCAGCTGCACCAGCTGCGTGGACGTGTGGGCCGTGGCCGGGAACGCGGCTATGCCTACTTCCTGTACCCGCCGGAGAAGCCACTCACCGAGACCGCCCATGACCGGTTGGCGACGATGGCGGCGCACACCGACCTGGGTGCGGGCATGCAGATCGCGATGAAGGACCTGGAGATCCGTGGTGCCGGCAACCTGCTGGGTGGCGAGCAGTCGGGCCACATCGCCGACGTCGGTTTCGACCTGTACATCCGCCTGGTGGGGGAGGCCGTCGCCGACTTCCGCGGTGACGGGGAGGCCGAACCGGAGCCGGAGATGCGCATCGAGCTGCCGGTGGACGCGAACCTGCCGAATGACTACGTCGAGTCGGAGCGCCTGCGCCTGGAGATGTACAAGCGGTTGGCCGAGGTGCGCACCGTGGACGACATCGTCGAGGTGCGGGCGGAGCTGACCGACCGCTACGGCGAACTGCCCGGGCCCACCGAGGTCCTGCTGGAGGTGGCACGTTTCCGTTTGCTGTGCCGCAGCGTGGGCATCACCGAGGTGGTGGGGCAGGGCAACAACATCCGCTTCAGCCCGGTGGGTGAACTGCCCGAGTCCAGGCAGCTGCGCCTGGAGCGCCTCTATCCCGGCAGCGTCATCAAGCGGCAGGCCGGCTTCCTGCTGGTGCCGCGCCCCACCACCGCGCCGGTCACCGGCAAGCCCGTCGTGGGCCGGGGACTGTTGGAGTGGGCCACCCGCGTGGTGGTGGACATCTTCGGCGCCACTCCGCTGCCCGAGCTCGAGCTCGAGCAGCGTGGGTCCGCCCCGCAGGGATGAACGAGCCCTGCGATCGGCGGTCATCGGGTGTGGTTAGAATCGCTGGGTCAGCCCAGCCCCTCTGGCCAGGGCGTCGTCGGGAAGGAAGACCTTGATGAAGTTGGCACGCCTCGTTGTTCCCATGGCCGCTCTGGCACTGTTTGCCGGTTGTTCCACCCCCACCGGTGGCACCGCCTTCGAGGTGGCCGGCCAGCGGGTGTCGATGGCCCAGGTGGAGGACGCCGCCGCCGGCTGTGCCGGGCTGGTGCAGCAGGACTCGCAGGCCCTGACCGGTGAGGTGGCCCGGATGATGCTCTCCGGCCAGCTGGCCGAGGCCGTGGCCGAGAAGACCTCCACCGCGGTGGACCCGGCCAAGCGCAGCCAGGCCCTCAAGCAGCTGCAGGGCGAGGAGCTGCTGGCCGACGAGGACTGCGCCGTCGCCGTCAACGGCTTCGCCGACTATGCGGTGATCAACCAGGAACTCGGCCAGGACAAGGTGCGCAGCGCCATCAAGTCGCTCGACGTCGAGGTGAACCCCCGCTTCGGCGGTTGGGACGAGGCCCGCGGCACCTTCAGCGGCACCTCGGGTTCGCTGTCGATGGAGGACATCAGCAGCGGCGAGATCCTCGGCCGTTGACCCGGATGACCGCGCAGCCGCCCGCCCCCGGGCAGCCCGAGCTCGGTGAGGACTCCCAGCTGGCACGTCTGGTGCGCATCATGCACCAGCTGCGCAGCGGATGCCCCTGGGACGCCGAACAGACCCATCGCAGCCTGGCCACCTATCTGGTGGAGGAGACCGGCGAGGTGCTGGACGCGATCGAGGCCGGCGACGACACCGACCTGCGCGAGGAACTCGGCGACCTGTTGCTGCAGGTCGTCTTCCACAGCGAGATCGCCGCTGGTGAGGGCCGCTTCACGATCGAGGACGTGGCCGCCGGGATCAGCGACAAGCTGGTGCGCCGCCACCCCTATGTCTTCGACCAGGGCAGCCAGCCGCCCGACGACATCGACGCCTCCTGGGAAGCCCGCAAGCGGGCCGAGAAGGGCCGAACCTCCGCGCTGGAGGGGATCGCCGAGCACCTGTCGGTGCTGGCACGCGCCACCAAGGTGACCTCGCGCTCGCGCAACCACCACGTCGGGGTCGCCATGGACGACGAGCCGATCGGCGCGGACGAGGTGGGCCAGCAGATCCTGTCGCTGGTGCAACGTGCCCAGGCCAGTGGGGTCGATGCCGACCAGGCCACCCGTGACGCCCTGCGCGCCTTCGAGCGACGCGTCATCGAGGCCGAGGCGACGGGCTGAAGATGGTGGCACAGCAAGAGGTGGCGCTCGAACCGGGAGGCCGTGGTGCTAAGTCCTCGGAGTGTCAAGGGGGCTTGAGGATCGGATAGTTCGCCAGGAGCTGCACCAGCGCGTGCTGCGGATCGCGCTGCAGCTGAGGTACCCGCCCAACGACCAAAGCCAATCCATGCCACACAGCGCAGGCTGGTGGGTAGCGACCTTCCCTCCGTTCTTTCGGGCAGCCTGCGTTAGGTGTATCGCGCGGGCTAGTTGCCATGCTTGACGATCAAGTGCATCTAGGATTCGGTACTGTATTTGCCGCCCAGATTCCGAGAATATAATATTTTCTAGAGAGAAAACCCGAGGAGGGTTCATGGACGCCACTATGGGGGGCCCGTTCAGTCGTGAGAACCGGATCGGCCTGTCCGCCCGCGTCCAAGCGGCTTTGTCGGAACTCATCGTCGCCGGAATCTTGGCGCCTGACCAACCTCTGCGCATAGACGCACTCTCCACTCGGCTCGGTGTCTCGGCCACTCCCGTGCGGGAAGCGCTCGTGCGGATGGAGGCGAGTGGCATTGTGACAAGGGAGACCAACAAGGGCTTCCGGGTAGCTCCACGGCTGGATCCCCACGATCTCGACGATCTCTTCGAGGCTCGCATCACCCTTGAGGCGCGCTTGGCCCAATTGGCCTGCCAGCATGTTTCTTCTGCCATGTTGGAAGGGATGGAGGAGGCCTTGGAGGCGCAGCGAAGCCTGAGTCAAGACGGTAGCCTGGAAGCCTTCGCGGGTTTTCTTGAGGCGGATCGTCGCTTCCACGGGCTCATCGCCGAGGCGGCCAGCAATCGGTTCCTCAGTACGGCGCTCGAATCCCTGGGTAGCCATGTCCAGCGCTATCGTTCCTTCGATGAGCATGTGGTCACCGACCGCCAAGAGACGCTCGTGGAGCACAGGGCCATCCTCGATGCGGTGGCCGCAGCCAATCCCCGGGCTGCAGAACTGGCGATGACGATGCACCTGTCCAATCTGCGCGGCCGTGTCCAATTGGAGCGTCAGGGCCGTCCCGCCAGCTAGGCCAACACCACGAGTCGACCTCGCAATTCCTCCTCTCACTACCTGCAACATCGGCTCCGCGTGATGCTCTGACTCGCTTCGATGTCATGAGCAGGGGGGTGGCGATGCCCACACCTGGGGCAGGGGCGCCGCGGCAAGCGATGATCGTCGGACTGCCGAAGATGCCCAGCCGGAGGGTGGAGAATCCTGTGTCCGGACATCTTGGGTGATGTGGGTGTCCCGTTTCATCAGACCGGGATGCATCGTCGAGACCTCTTGCAAAACCCGGTAGGATATATAATATGTAGATGAGCGCCGTTGCTCACGGTGTCGCTATCAACCAACGGAGGTTCGATATGATCCCGCGTCTGCCACGCATTGCACTCGTCATGGGAGACCCGTCCGGGGTCGGTCCCGAACTCGCAACCCGCGTGCTTGCTGTTCCGGCAAATCTCGCCTCTGCCGAGCTCCACGTCCTCGCGAGTCGGACCGAAGTAGAAGCTGCCGCCGTCGAGGCCGGCGTCAGCGTCCCCATCGCCGACCAGCCCGGCGCCGGACGCGTGGTGTGCGTCGGGAGTGAGCGTGCCGACGTTGCTGTGGAGCGCGGCAAGCCCAGCATCGAGGGAGGGTTGCGCGTCAAGGTAGACCTTCTGGCGGCACTCGCGATGTTCCAGCGGGGCGAGGTGGACGCCATCATGTTCACACCACTCAACAAATCCGCGTTGCATGATGCAGGAATGCACGAGGAGGACGAGCTGCGTTGGTTCGCCAAAACCCTTGGCTACGAGGGCTTCACGAGCGAGCTCAACCTTCTTCCCAATCTCACAACGGCCCGTGTGACGAGCCACATTGGAATCGCCGACGTCGCGCCGCTGATCAAGACAGAGCGCTGCATCGACGCCATCCACCTCCTCCACGATGTCCTCATGGCCGACGGCAAGGAGAACCCCCGAATCCTCGTCTGTGCCCTCAATCCCCACGGCGGAGAGAATGGTCAGTTCGGTCGCGAGGAGATCGATGAGATTGCTCCTGCTGTGAAGCAGGTGCAGGGAGAAGGCCTGAACGTCGAAGGTCCCTACCCGTCCGACACCCTGTTCCTGCGGGCCCGCGACGGTGGCGCAGACGGGGTCGTGACGATGTACCACGACCAGGGCCAGATCGCCATCAAGTTGCTGGGTTTCGACCAGGGCGTCACCGTCCAGGGCGGGTTGCCAGTCCCGATCTGTACCCCCGCCCACGGAACGGCCTACGACCTCGTTGGCACAGGAAAGGCATCCTTGGGTCCGACCCAGCGCGCCTTCGACGTCTGCTTGGGCCTGGCACGTCAGAACATTGCCCGAGCGGACGCACGCGCATGACCTCGGCAAACAATGCCATCGACCTCTACCGTCTCGTCATCGAGGTGCCAGCATGAGCTCCTTGCACGTGGCCCCGCAGCAGGGCCTCCTGGCGAGACTGGGGCCGTGGCTCATGCGTGCAGCGCTGATCGTCGTCGGATTGGTCTCCTTGATTGGTGGCCTGCAGTACGGTCCCAAGACGCCAGAGGGCCTGGTCGGCCCCGGCTTTGTTCCCGTCGTCGCTGGCGGCCTCATCCTGTTGGCCAGCGCGTGGGACGTCATGGTCGCGATGCTTGAGGCCAAGCAACACGCAGACGAAAGGGGCGAGGGCGCCACACTCGAGGCTGTGGCTGATTCCGCCACTGCCGCTGGGGCAGCGCCTGCCGAGGAACTCGACGCCATGGGCCGCACGGAGAAGCAGCGTAACCGAGCCGTCGTGCTCGTCTTCGCGATCCTTGCCACCATGGTGTTGCTTGTCAACCTCATAGGACTGCTGCTCTCGCTGACGCTCATGGTGATTGTCTTGCTTTGGTTCATCGAGAAGAAGAAGTGGTGGCAGGCCTTGCTTGGCGGTGCCCTCGCTCTTGCGTTCGGATTCCTCGTTTTTGGGATCTTGCTCGAGGTTCCCCTGCCCGCTGGCCTGCTCGGCCTCATCTAAGGATCTCCCATGCTCGATCACCTCATCATGGGCTTCCAGGCCTCCCTCACCTTCACCAATCTGCTGTGGTGCTTCGTCGGCGTCGTCTCAGGCACTGTGATCGGTATGCTTCCTGGTCTGGGCGCGACCACAGGCGTCGCGATCCTGCTGCCGCTCACCCTGACGATGGACCCGCTGACCGCCCTCATCATGCTGGCGGGCATCTATTACGGCTGTCAGTACGGCGGCACGATCGCGGCCGTTCTCATCGCCACCCCGGGTGACGCGAACGCAATCGCCACTGTCATCGACGGCTATGCCCTTGCCCGCAAGGGGAAAGCGGGGACCGCTCTAGCCATCGCCGCCATCGGTTCATTCATCGCCGCCATCATCTCGCTCCTCCTGCTAATGGCCGTGGCTGCCCCCATCGCAGCGGCAGCCCTGCACTTCGGCCCTCCTGAGATGCTCGCGATCATGGTGATGGGCCTGTTGACGATCATCTCGTTCTCCGGTGACAACCTTCGCAAGGGCCTGATCATGGCCGGCCTTGGCCTTTTCCTTGCAACAGTGGGCATCTCTTCGGGATTTACAGCGGCGCGCTTCTCCTTCGGCAATGTGGACCTGTTGGCTGGCGTCGACTTCGTCGTCGTCATGATCGGCATTTTCGCCATCGGCGAGGTGATCTCCCAGCTCGGCGCCGGTGGCACTGAACCGATCCGCACACGTATGAAGGACATGGTCATCAAGCCTGGCGAGGTGAAGCAAGCGCTTCCGTCTATTCTGCGCGGTTCAGGCATTGGTTTTGGTCTGGGCACTCTCCCCGGTGCCGGTTCGACGCTTGCGGCGCTTGTCGCCTACTCGATCGAGAAGCAGGTCAGCCGGCGTGGCGAGACGTTCGGTCACGGCGCAATTGAAGGCGTCGCGGCCTCGGAATCGGCCAACAACGCGGCCGCCAACGCTAATTTCATCCCGACCCTCGCCCTTGGAGTCCCCGGCGGTGCGACGACGGCCGTTCTTCTCGGAGCCTTCGTCATGTACGGCATCCAGCCCGGGCCGCTGCTGTTCTCCAGTCAGCCGCAACTGGTGTGGGGATTGTTGACGTCGTTCTTCATCGGCAATGTCATCCTGCTCGTGCTCAACCTGCCGCTCGCACCTGTGTTCGCCCAGGCTCTCCGTCTGCCGTATTCCTACCTCTACCCGGCCATCATCTTCTTCAGCGTCCTGGGCGCCTTCGCTGTGCAGAACAACCCCTTCGCGCTGACGGTACTGCTGGTCGCGGGCATCGTGGGCTACTTGCTCAAGAAGTACGACTACCCGACGGCGCCCCTCATTCTGGGCCTTGTGCTGGGGCCGATGTTGGAGAAGGCACTCAATCAGACCTCGTCCTATGCCAAGGGCGACCTCACCATCATCTTCCGGCACCCGATCTCACTCGGCATCCTCGTTGCCACCCTTCTCATCATGCTGCTCCCGGCATTGATCAAGCGCATTACCCACCGGCATCACCACAGCGAGGAGGCTGCCATCTGAAGTCCTCCAGGGCCCGTCTCTGACCGCACAAAACCTGACCAACTCACGTAACAACGATGTTCAAGAAAGTGGGTCATTTCATGACTAGGCATTCCAAGATTGCCGCGATGACGCTCGCATCCCTCTTGGCCCTCTCTGCCTGTGGCGGGAGTGGCAGCGACTCATCGTCTGGCGCAGGCGACAAGTTCAACCCGGGAAACCGGCTGACGATGATCGTCCCGATGTCGGCCGGCGGCGGCTCGGACATCGCCGGCCGAGCCATTGCGAAGGGTTTTGAGGGGGTGACGAAGAAGACCATCTCCGTGGAGAACAAGCCGGGCGGGGGCGGCGCCGTGGGATACGGCGCCTTCATGGGCAACAAGGGCAGCGCCTCGCATCTCCTCTCCACCGAGACCGCATTGGTGAACCTGCCGCTCACGCAGAAGGTGCCGTTCACTTGGCGCTCCTTCACGCCGATCATGAAGGTCGGTCAGGACTCGACGATCGTTGTTGTCCCCACTGCCTCTAAGTACAAGACCTGCAAGGAGGTCGTCGATGCGGCCAAGTCCGGCGCGGTTCGCGTGTCGGTCTCCGGCGGCGCTACCGGCAACGACGCCATCCAGTTCTCCCTGATCGAGAAGGACCAGGGCGTGAAATTTCAGCGGGTCCCATATGAGTCGGGCGGCGAGGCCATCGCAGCCGTGCTCGGTGGTCATGTGGACGTCGCCTTGGCAAATCCGGGTGAGGTCATGGGGCAGTTGGACGCCAAGGAGGTGCGCGGCCTTTGCATGATTGGCGAGGAGCGCTACACCTACGACAAACTCAAGGACATTCCGACGACCGTCGAGCAGGGCATCAACGTGACCTTCGCGCAGTTCCGTGGAGTCATCGCACCCGGTGACATCAAGCCGGAAGCCAAGGACTACTGGGTCGCTAAGGCCAAGGAGTACGCGGCGTCGACGTCCTTCGAAGAGTACATGGAGAAGAATTACATGCAGACCGATCCGAAGTTTGGCGACGACTTCGCGAACTACCTCGAGACCTACGAGCAGGAACTGAAGAAGGGTCTCGGCAAGTGAGTCGATACTGCCACGCGTTCGGGCGGCTTTGCTGAAATTGACCAGTGGCCCAAATTCGCTCCCATCTTGAGGCAGGAGTTTGTCGGAGACCCACTGCCCGGCAGTATCGAGAGCGCCGGCGGGGTGGC
Organism: Luteococcus struthionis; assembly: GCF_048595755.1. Taxonomy (GTDB): domain Bacteria; phylum Actinomycetota; class Actinomycetes; order Propionibacteriales; family Propionibacteriaceae; genus Luteococcus. The sequence continues at coordinate 386,071 of NZ_CP184360.1, read as the reverse complement.
TGGGTCCAGGCACGCCGAGGCCGCGCTAGGCGGCCAAGGCCCTGCCCCAGCACGTTTGCGGGGCCGGGCTAGGCGTAGTGGCCACCCGCGAGGTGACCAACAGGTGACCACGTGGCGAACCGAGGCCCGCAATGCTTGGGCCCCCGTTGCCCTGTGCTGGGGGAACGCTAGGCTGACAGTGGAAAATCTTCCATCTTGCGAAAGGCAGATCAGATGGCAACCATCGAATTCATTGACGCCCGGGAAATCCTGGACTCCCGCGGTAACCCCACGGTCGAGGTGCAGGTCATCCTTGACGACGGTGCCGAGGGCCGCGCTGCGGTTCCCTCCGGTGCCTCCACCGGCGCCTTCGAGGCCGTCGAGCTGCGTGACGGCGACAAGGCTCGCTACGACGGCAAGGGCGTCCTGACTGCTGTCGAGAACGTCATCGAAACCATCGGTGAAGAGGTCCTGGGCTTCGAGGCCACCGAGCAGCGTCTGCTCGACCAGGCCATGCTGGAGCTGGACGGCACCGACAACAAGGCCAAGCTGGGCGCCAACGCGATCCTGGGTGTCTCGCTGGCCGTCGCGCACGCCGCTGCCGAGTCGGCCGGTCTGCCCCTGTACCGCTACCTGGGCGGCCCCACCGCCAATGTGCTGCCCGTCCCGATGATGAACATCCTCAACGGTGGCTCGCACGCCGACAGCAATGTCGACATCCAGGAGTTCATGATCGCCCCGATCGGCGCCACCAGCTTCAAGGAGGCCCTGCAGCACGGCGCTCAGGTCTACCACGCCCTGAAGTCGGTGCTGAAGGAGAAGGGCCTGGCCACCGGTCTGGGTGACGAGGGTGGTTTCGCCCCCAACCTGGAGAGCAACCGCGCCGCCCTGGAGCTGATCGTCGAGGCCATCAAGAAGGCCGGCTTCGAGCCCGGCAAGCAGATCGCCCTGGCCCTGGACGTTGCCGCCAGCGAGTTCTACAACGAGGACGGCACCTACAACTTCGAGGGCGGCAAGAAGAGCGCCGACGAGATGATCGCCTACTACGAGCAGCTCGTGGCCGACTTCCCGATGGTCTCCATCGAGGACCCGCTGAACGAGGACGACTGGGAAGGCTGGAAGAAGATCACCGCCGCCCTGGGCGAGAAGGTGCAGCTGGTGGGCGACGACCTGTTCGTCACCAATGTCGAGCGCCTGAAGAAGGGCATCGACGAGGGCGCCGGCAACGCGCTGCTGGTGAAGGTGAACCAGATTGGTTCGCTGACCGAGACCGTCGACGCCGTGAACATGGCCCACCGTGCCGGCTTCCGTTCGATGATGTCGCACCGCTCGGGCGAGACCGAGGACGTCACCATCGCCGACCTGGCCGTCGCGCTGAGCTGTGGCCAGATCAAGTCGGGCGCCCCGGCCCGTTCGGAGCGCGTGGCCAAGTACAACCAGCTGCTGCGCATCGAGGAGGACCTGGACGACGCCGCGAGCTACGCCGGCGCCTCCGCCTTCCCGCGTTTCAAGGCCTGAGCACTGCTCGGAACCTGTAACACTGGGTAGATGAACAAGCCCACACACAACGGTCCGGGTCGCGGTACGCCGCGTACCCGGGCCGTTGCGTCTGCCCGCAAGTCCGACTCCCCGCGGGCCCGGACGGCCGCGCGGGCCGCGGGGCGGGGCAACCGATCCACCCGACGGATCGTGCGTCCCGAGGACGAGAACCAGAAGCTGGCGGCAGTGGCCGCCGTGCCCCGCCTGATCCGCGGAGTCGGATTCACCCGCCGCGCCATCGTGCTGCTGGTGGTGTGTGCGATCCTGCTGCTCAGCTACGCCTCGAGTCTGCGGGTCTACCTGCGCCAGGAGCGCGAGCTGGCCATCGCGCAGCAGCAGATCGCGGAGCGCACGGCAGCCAATGCGGAGCTGGCCGACGAGATCGAGCGCTGGCAGGACCCGGACTTCGTGCAGACCCAGGCCCGTCAGCGACTGGGCTGGGTGGTCCCCGGTGAGGTCGGCTACCGCGTGGTGGACGCCACGGGCAAGCCCCTGGACAGCAGCGTGACGATCCAATCCACCAGCACCGTCCCCCAAGGGGAACACGGCACGGCCTGGTGGGACCGGCTGGCAGGTTCCCTGGCGGCCGCCGATGAACCATTGGTGCCCGAGGCCACCACCGAACCGGTGGTGACCGCACCCGGGGCCGAATCGAGCGCGTCGCCCTCGGCCACTCCCACTGCGACCACCACCCCGACACCCACGAAGAAGCGATAGATGGCAGATCTGGAAGCGATGACCCCCGCCGACGAGCAGGCGATCCACCAACAGTTGGGACGGATGCCGCGCGGCGTGGCCGGCGTGGCCTGGCGCTGCCCGTGCGGCAAGCCCGGCGTGATCGCCACGGAGCCTCGTCTGCCCGACGGCACTCCTTTCCCCACCACCTACTACCTGACCTGCCCGCGGGCCACCTCGGCCTGTTCCACGCTGGAAGCCTCCGGGCTGATGGCCGAGATGACCGAACGGCTCGGAGCCGACGAGGAACTGGCCGCCGCCTACCAGGCCGCCCACGAGTCCTATCTGGCCGATCGCGCGGCGCTGGGGCAGGTCCCTGAGATCGAGGGGATCAGCGCGGGAGGCATGCCCACTCGCGTCAAGTGCCTGCACGTGCTGGTGGGGCACGCCCTGGCTGCCGGGCCGGGTGTCAATCCGCTGGGCGATGAGGCCGTCGAGAAGCTGGGCGACTTCTGGACCCGCCCCTGCCTCCAGGACGCCACGTCGCCCGAGCCGTCCGCCACGTCGCCCGAGCCGTCCGCCACGTCGCCCGAGCTGTCCGCCACGTCGCCCGAGCCTGTCGAGGGCAACTGATGCGCGTCGCCGCGATCGACTGCGGCACCAATTCCATTCGACTGCTGGTGGCCGAGCCGGGCCCTGACTCACGCCCGGTGGAGGTGGACCGGCAGCTGGAGTTGGTCCGGCTGGGGCAGGGCGTCGACGCGGCCGGGGAATTCCACCCGGAGGCCCTGCAGCGCACCTTTGCCGCGATCGACCACTACGCGCAGGTGATCGCCGACCACGGCGTGGAACGGGTCCGCTTCGTCGCCACCTCGGCGGCCCGTGACGCCCACAACCGCGAGCTCTTCTTCGACGGGGTGCGCTCCCGGCTCGGGGTCGAGGCCGAGGTCATCCCGGGCGCCGAGGAGGCCGCGCTGAGCTTCGCCGGGGCGCTGTCGGGGGTCCGGCCCGAGGCCGGCCCGGTGCTGGTGGTCGACATCGGTGGCGGCTCCACCGAACTGGTGCTGGGGCAGCGGGATGCCACCATCCTGCAGGCCACCAGCCTGGACATGGGTTCGGTGCGGCTGCGTGAACGCCTTCTCGTCAGTGACCCACCCAGCCACGACGAGGTTACGACTGCCACGGACTTCGTCGACCACCTGCTGGACGGCAGCGGGATCGACTTCGGCCGGGTTGCCTCCTTCATCGGGGTGGCCGGCACTGCGACCAGCCTTTCGGCCATCCACCAGGAACTGCCGCACTACCAACGCGACAAGGTGCACCGCTCGGTCCTGAGCGTCGACCAGATCCAGCACTTGGCAGACAGGTTGCTCGGCATGTCCGCCAGCCAGGTCGAGGCGAGCACGTGCCTGCCCGCCAAGCGTGCCGAGGTGATCTGCGGCGGGGCACTGATCCTCTCCAGGATCGCCGCCCGCGTGGAACAGACCATGACGGTCAGCGAATCCGACATCCTGGATGCCCTGGCAGCCGGGCTGCTCGCCTGAGGGCGGACGGACACCCGACTGTTTGGGGCCGCGGCCCTAGACTGTCCGCCGGGCCCCCGTAGCCCAACCGGCAGAGGCAGGCGGCTTAAACCCGCCACAGTGTGGGTTCGAATCCCATCGGGGGTGCGGCCTCGACAGGCTCGGCCATCGTTCCCCGAGCGCTACTGCGACGTTCCCCGAGCCTGTCGAGGGGGCACAGCACCACTGGAATGTTGCCCGAGCCTGTCGAGGGTCAGGGGTGAGTCAGGGGTCGCCGTGGAATGACGGGGCGTGGCGGGGCGTTGAATACACTGGATGCACGTCCCTGAACCAGAAGGAACCCCACGCCACCATGGCCAATCCCATTCTCTCCCAGCCCGACGCCTTCAGTCGCCGAGCTCCGCAGGGCTACGCCCCGCCGCAGCAGTACGGTGGCCAGGCTCCCTACGCCCAGCAGGGTTACGCGCCCTACCCGCCGCAGGGCCACGCCCCGCAGGGCTTCGATCCCCACGGCCAGCCCCCGCAGCACTTCCAGCAACCGGGCCAGTTCGAGCCGACGATGACCCTCGACGACGTCATCGGCAAGACCGGCATCACGATGCTGACGCTGATGGCCTCGGCCGTCGTGGCCTTCCTGTTCATGCCGCCGGCCCTCATGATGCCGGCCCTGGTGCTCAGTGCCCTGGTGGGCTTCGTCACCGTGATGCTGGTGGCCGCCCGCAAGAAGATCAATCCCGCCCTGGTGCTCTTCTACTCGGTGATCGAGGGCGTTTTCATCGGTGCCTTCTCGGCCATGTTCGAGTACCAGTACCCCGGCATCGTCTCGCAGGCCGTGCTCGGCACCTTCGCCGCCGCCGGCGCCACGCTGGCCGCCTACAAGTTCTTCAACATCCGTGTCAGCAGCAAGATGCGCCGCATGGTCTTCATCACCACCGCGGCCTTCGCCGGCGTGATGCTCATCAACTTCGTGCTGGCGCTGCTGGGCATCAACATGGGCATGCGCTCCGGCGGCATCGGTCTGGTCTTCGCCCTGCTGGGGGCCGGTCTGGCCGTGTTCAACCTGGTGATCGACTTCGACGACATCGAACGCGGCATTGCCATGAACGCCCCGGCCAGCGAGTCCTGGCGCGCGGCCTTCGGCCTGACGGTCACCATGGTGTGGCTCTACACCGAGATCCTGCGACTGCTCAGCTACCTCCGTCGCGACTGAACGATCCGGTCACGACAGAACGCTGCGGCCCCGCTCCGAACATGGAGCGGGGCCGCAGTGGCGTCCAGGACGTTCACCAGGTGGGGACGCTGTCCAGGTGTTTGTCGAGCAGGGAACGGGCACCCGAGGTCCACGGCAGCGAACGCCAGCTGCGCAGCGGGATCCAGGCCGCGCGCGAGGTGGTGCCGTCGATGTCGACCACATTCGGGGTGGTGGGGTTCAGACAGGTGGCGGTGTAGATGATGCGCAGGGCGTGGAAGTCCTCGAGCACCCCGTTGGGGGCGCGGCCCACCCAGTGGTCGCTCTGCAGGTCGATCAGCCGGTTGATCCGCACGTCCTGGCCGGTCTCCTCGGCCACCTCGCGCATCAGCGCCTCGGACGGCGACTCGCCCGGGTCCAGGCCGCCACCGGGCAGCTGCCACAGGCCAGGCACGGCGGTCTTGTCACTGCATTCGGTGCCGAGCACGCCCCACGACGACCGCACCACGGCGTAGGCGGCGATCCGCTGGTTGTCGATGGGGCGCTCGTCGGGCTGCACCGCCAGGTCCGGGTCCATGCTGCGGTGCTTGATCCGCGGGGGCCGCGACGAGGGGGTGCGGGGCAGTACGCGGGCGGTCAGGACCACCTCGCCCTGCTCGAGCCGGGCGCTGAGCAGTTCGGCGATCACCAGGCCACGCCGCCACAACTGCTGGTGCGGATGCTGTCCGTGATCGACGTGCAGGCGCACCAGTTCCCCGGTTCCAGGGGAGCCGATACCGATGATGCGCATTCATCCATCATGGCAGCTTCCTGCAGGAGCCCCTACCTGCCACCCCGTGGCCGCGGGTCTGACGCGTACGCCCTGAGCGATGCCCGGCCGGGCGCCCCTGCGCGGCAGGGAGGCGTTGGGTACCCTGAATCCGTCGATGGACGAACGTGCGCCCCGCGGGGCGTTCGGGCGTTGGCGGAGCCGAGGAAGGGCAACCATGGAGTTCAACCCGAATGCCAAGCTGGACAGCTCGCAGTTGCAGCCGAGCGCCGGTGGTGGCGGCGGAGGCGGCGTGGCACTGGGCGGCGGTCTTGGTCTGATCGTCATGATCCTGGGCCTGATCTTCGGCTTCAACCCCGGAGACCTCCTGGGCAACATGCCGAGCAGCGCCGACAACACCAGCCAGTCCACCAACCAGTACGAGCACTGCCAGAGCGGCGCCGACATCCAGGCCGACCGCGAGTGCCGCTGGGTCGCCTATGTGAACTCCGTGCAGGGCTACTGGAACACCCAGTTCCAGCAGGGCCAGTACCAGGCGGCCGCCACCGTGCCCTTCACGGGCAGCGTGAACACCGCCTGTGGCACGGCCAACTCCCAGGTGGGCCCCTTCTACTGCCCGGCCGACCAGAAGGTCTACGTCGACACCGAGTTCGTCAACCAGCTGCTGCAGCAGCTCGGCGCCCAGGGCGGCGAGGCTGCGGAGGCCTACATCATCGCCCACGAGTACGGGCACCACATCCAGACCCTGACCGGTCGACTGCAGAAGGTGCAGTCGGCAGGCAACCAGACCGGTCCCGAATCGCCCCAGGTTCGCCTGGAGCTGCAGGCCGACTGCTACGCGGGTGTCTGGTTCAAGAACGCCGTGCAGGACCCCACCGGCATCATCTCCGGCGTCACCCAGGACGACCTGAACCGCATCGCCGATGCCGCCGCCTCGGTGGGCGACGACCGGATCCAGCAGAGCACCGCCGGTCAGGTCACCCCGGAGTCCTGGACCCACGGTTCGGCCAAGATGCGCCAGAACTGGCTGGGCAAGGGCTTCACCACCGGTGATCCCAATGTCTGCGAGCAGGCCTTCACCAGCGAGAACCTGGAAGCCTGATCCGACCACGCTGATCCACCGACCACACTGCGGGCCTGTCGAGCAATCGCTCGGCAGGCCCGCAGCCCGTTCCCGGGGAATGCGCGGGGGCTGCGCTGGGGGTCAGCCCCCGACGGTGCGGGTGATGTCGGTGCCGCCCAGCGTGGTGACCACCTTCTGCCCGTCGACGTCGAAGGTCACCACCGGCAGGGCCATCTGGTGCTGGCGGGAGATCTCGAAGGTGACCGTCGCGTCCGGCTTGCCGAGCTGCTGCGGCAACTGAGTCACCTGGTGGGCCAGCACCTCGGGGTCCACGGCCGAGGGCAGGAAGGTCGGCGCCTGGCTGTCGGCCTTGCGCTCGGCCTGCCAGGCAGGCAGCCGCGCCTGACGGGTGGTGCGGCGTACGATCCCCTCCGATGAGCCGCGGTGATCGGTCCAGAAGCCCGTCTCGGGGTGCCAGCCCATCGCCAGCACGGGGGCGGTGCCGGGGGCCGTGTCGCGGATCGCCTCGGCGAAGCCGCTCGCGTCGGCGAAGTCGAGCTGGTTGATGGGTGTCCCGTCGGGGCGCAGGAAGACCGTTCGCGACTCGGGACGGGTGGTGACGGTCATCAGCACCTCGCCACGGTCGTACTCGACGATCTGCAGCTGCTGGTTGGAACGCGATCCCGACAGCGTGGCGGCGGTGTCGAAGAGGGCTCCCAGGTCGTCCAGTTCGTAGTCGGAGGGCCGGAAGCTGGCCTGCTTGATGTATTCGATGTCGCTCTCGACGGGCTGCACCTGCCCGCCCTGCCACTGCCAGGCCACGATTCTTCCCTCGTCCAGGGCACTCAGCGTGGCCGTGGTGCGGGTGATGTCCACCTTGATCACGGGCAGGCCGTCGGCGGCGCCCAGCAGGGCGTCCACTGCCTTGCGGGCAGCTCCGGGGCGGGTCAGGTCCACCGCGGTGGGGGAGGCCGAGGCGGCGGGGCTCCCGGGGGTCTGCGCAGGTGGGGTGGTGCCCGTCGACTGGCAGCCCGACGCGCCCAGCATGACGGCCAGGCCCACGACGGGGGCCAGCCTGCGCAGGCGACGGGGGCTTTCGAACACCCCGACAGCCTACCTTCCGGGCGGTTCGGGCACGTCGGACCACGGGCGGAGACGGGGTGCGACCAAGGGCCTGCGCCGGTCCTGCGCGGATCGACCAAAAGACCTTGTGAAAGCGGGTTCAAGGGTCCGGTGACATTGTTCACCAAGTGGTCGGCAACCCTTCCACGGGCAGGGTTTGAGCACTAGGCTCGATCTACACCGGTTCCCAAGACCGGGGCCGGTGGCTTCTCGACATTGCTATGGCAGCAAGAAAGAGGTCTCCACATGTCCGATCAGATCGCAGGCGAGGCACCCAGCGCGTCGCAGGACACCGCCGTCACCGTCAGCCGGCAGGTGTCCCGTTCGCTCAATGACGTCTGGAGGGCCCTCCTCACACCGGAGGGAACCGCCGCCTTGCTCGGCCCCGGCGGGATGCTGGGCAACAAGGGTGAGAACTGGCAGGCCGACGACGGCACGCACGGCGTGACCCGCACCTACCACGCCGGTGAACAGATCCGCTTCAGCTGGCACCGCGACGACGATGCCTCCGCCACGTTGGTGGACGTCCAGGTGGCCGCCGAGGGCGATGACTCGACCAGGATCACCATCACGCACGACAAGCTGCCCGCCGATTTCGACCGGGAGTGGGCAACGGAGCACTGGACCAAGGCGTTGGAGCGCATCGAACAGACGCTCTGACCACTGACGCAGGGGGCCGTCTCGGGGCGGCCCCCGTTGCGTGCCCGCACGCGTCCCGGGCCTGACGCTGTGGGCGAAACTGCGTCCCGTCTGGCCCAAAGGGGCAGCGACGGTTCAGCTGCTGCCGTTACTCTCGCAGCATGAAGTTTCTGAAATGGCTTTTCATCCTGCTGGGTCTGGCCGCTCTGGTGGCCGGCGGTGCCGTGCTCGCCAACGTGATCTGGGACATGGGCAAGCTGCTCGCCACCGTGCGCAGCTACAACCCCAACACCATCGATCCCACGCGTCGCATCTACTACGTCGCCGGTCTGGCCGCCCTGGGTGGCCTGCTGCTGGGCTGGGGAATCGGTCTGCCCTCGCGCACCGGCCGCGCCGTCCGCAACCAGTACAAGAGTGATCTCGAGGCCCGCGGCGTCGTCGTGGACACCGAGCGGAACTGAGGCACGTGGCCATGGGACTCTTCGACATCCTCAAGGGGCAGAAGGCCGACGTGAGCACTGCTCGCAGCGCTCTGGAGCAGGCCAATGATCCGACGGCCGACGACAATGCGATCACCAAGCTGATCGAGAGCATCCTCGCCATCGGCATCGACGGACGAAAGCCCTTCGACTCCGCCTCCGAGGTGGCAGACGATGCCCTCTCCGAGGCCGGCGGCGACGTGGACAAGGCCGTCAACAAGGTGGTCCGCAGCCACGTCACCTCCGGTGCGGCTGGCGGTCTGATCACCAGTCTGGGCGGCTTCCTGACCATGCCGGTGGCGATTCCGGCCAACCTGCTGGAGTTCTACGTGCAGGCCACGCGCATGACGGCCGCGGTCGCCAAGCTGCGCGGCTACGACATCAGCCAGCCCAACATTCGCACCGCCGTGCTGCTCACCCTGGTCGGCTCCAATGCCGAGGACGTCCTGGCCAAGGCCGGCGTCACCACGGCGAGCGGTCGCATCACCTCTCTGGCGCTGCGCAACCTGCCGCGTCCGGCGATGATGATGGTGAACAAGGCCGTCGGTTTCCGCCTGCTCAAGAGCGTCGGTCAGGGAACCCTGGCCAAGCTGGGCAAGGGCGTGCCGATCGTCGGTGGTGCCGTGGGTGGCGCGCTGGACGGCTACATGATGAACCGGATCGGTGAGCAGGCGCTCAAGGAGTTCCCGGCCTCGGCCGCGGATGCCGCCAACCAGGGCAACGGCAGCCTCTGAGCCGACCGGCCAGCGGGAAGTCGATTCAGGCCCCAGACCTCACGGTCTGGGGCCTGAAATCGTCGTGACGGGGGTCAGAGGACGTTCTTGCCCTGCGCCCAGTCCATCTGGGGTACCTGGGTGGCGAACTCCCGCAGGAAATCGCCCGAGGCCTCGATGGCGCTGGTGCGGCCGTGGCGCACGTCGTCCTCCAACCTGTCGCGCAGGTTGCGCAGCTGCTCGTTGGAGCGCATCGAGTCGAGCAGGGTGGCCTCGATCTGGGAGTGCATCCACACCACCTGCTGCTGCGCACGGTGGTTCTCCAGCCCGATGGTCTCGTCCAGCCAGTCACGGTGCTCGACGACCGCCTGCCAGACCTCCTCGAGCCCGATCCGCTGCAGGGCGCTGCAGGTCAGCACGGGCACGCGACGGTCTCCCGACTGCTGGGTGACCAGCTTCATCGCGATGGACAGCTCACGGGCCGCCACCCTGGCCTCGCCGGCATTGTCACCGTCGGCCTTGTTGACGGCGATGACGTCGGTGATCTCCAGGATGCCGCGCTTGATGCCCTGCAGCTGGTCGCCGGAGCGCGACAGGGCCAGCATCAGGAAGGTGTCCACCATGCCGGAGACCGCCACCTCGGACTGGCCCACTCCCACCGTCTCGACGATCACGACGTCGAACCCGGCCGCCTCGACGACGAGCATCGCCTCGCGGGTGGCGCGCGCCACACCGCCTAGATGGTTGCCGCTGGGGGAGGGGCGCACGAAGGCGTCGGGATGCTGGGTCAGTTCGCCCATCCGGGTGCGGTCACCCAGCACCGATCCGCCGGTGCGCGAGCTGGAAGGGTCCACCGCCAGCACCGCCACCCGGTGCCCCTTCTCGATCAGCAGCTGGCCCATGGAGTTGATGAAGGTCGACTTTCCGGCGCCGGGGACACCGGAGATCCCCACCCGCACCGTCTTGGTGTCGACGGAGGCGAGCTCGGTCAGCAGTTGGCGTGCCAGGGGGCGATGGGCGGGCAGGCGGGATTCGACGAGGGTGATGGCCTGGGCCACGTGGCTGCGTGACCCGGCGCGAACTCCCTCCACCAGGGCCGGTACGTCGAATTTGCGGGGCATGGGCTTCCTTCTGACTCGGGCGGGTAGCGGGTGGGAATACAGGGATCGGGCGGCCCGAGAAAACTCGGACCGCCCGACCGGGATCAGGCGGCAGCCTGATCAGGCATCCATGGCCTTGCGCAGCTCGGCCAGCAGTCGGATGACGGCATCGGGGATGATCGTGCCGGGCGGGTAGATGTCGATCGCACCGCCCTCACGCAGCTCCTCGAAGTCCTGCTCGGGGATCACTCCACCGACCACGATCAGGATGTCCTGTCGTCCGAGCTTGTCGAGCTCGGCGCGCAGCGCGGGCACCAGGGTGAGGTGTCCGGCTGCCAGCGAGGAGACGCCCACCACGTGCACATCGGCCTCATTGGCCTGGGCGGCTGCCTCCTCCGGGGTCTGGAAGAGCGGGCCCACGTCCACGTCGAAGCCCAGATCGGCGAAGGCCGTGGCGATCACCTTCTGGCCACGGTCGTGACCGTCCTGGCCCATCTTCGCGATCATGATGCGAGGACGACGTCCCTCGGCCTCCTCGAAGGCCTCGACGGCCTTGCGTGCCTCGTCCATCTGACCTGAACCCTCCGATTCCTTGGAGTACACACCGCTGATGGTACGGATCTGGGCGGTGTAGCGGCCGAAGACCTTCTCCAGGGCGTCCGACAGCTCGCCGAGGCTGGCCTGGGCGCGCATCGCGTCGATCGAGACCTTGAGCAGGTTGCGCTCGGGATCGCTGGGATCGGGATTGGCCGCGGCCCAGCTGACCTTCTCGAGGGCGGCCTGGCAGGCCTCCTCGTCACGCTCGGCACGCAGCTTCTCGAGCTTGGCGATCTGCTCGGCACGCACGTGGGCGTTGTCCACCTTGAGGACCTCGAGCGGCTCGGGGTTCTCCAGCTGGTACTTGTTGACGCCGAGCACCGGCTGACGGCCCGAGTCGATGCGGGCCTGGGTGCGGGCCGCAGCCTCCTCGATGCGCATCTTCGGGATGCCCTTCTCGATGGCCTTGGCCATGCCACCGGCCTCCTCGACCTCCTGGATCAGGGCCCAGGCCTTCGAGGCGAGTTCGGCGGTCAGCTTCTCGACGTAGGCCGAACCGGCCCAGGGGTCGATGACGCGCGTGGTGCCCGACTCCTGCTGGATGAACAGCTGGGTGTTGCGGGCGATGCGGGCGCTGAAGTCGGTCGGCAGGGCGATGGCCTCGTCGAGCGCATTGGTGTGCAGCGACTGCGTGTGGCCTTGGGTGGCGGCCATGGCCTCCACACAGGTGCGGATCACGTTGTTGTACACGTCCTGCGCCGTCAGCGACCAACCCGAGGTCTGCGAGTGGGTACGCAGGCTCAGCGACTTCGGGTTCTTCGGGCCGAACTCGTTCACCAGACGTGCCCACAGGATGCGCGCGGCGCGCATCTTGGCCACCTCCATGAAGAAGTTCATGCCGATCGCCCAGAAGAAGCTCAGACGGGGAGCGAACTGGTCGACGCCCAGCCCCACGGATTCGCCGGCGCGGATGTACTCCACGCCGTCGGCCAGGGTGTAGGCCATCTCGATGTCGGCCGTCGCGCCGGCCTCCTGCATGTGGTAGCCGGAGATCGAGATCGAGTTGAACTTCGGCATGTTCGCGCTGGTGAAGGCGAAGATGTCGGCGATGATCCGCATCGAGGGCAGCGGCGGGTAAATGTAGGTGTTACGAACCATGAACTCCTTGAGGATGTCGTTCTGGATCGTTCCCTGCAGCTGCTCGGGCTTGACGCCCTGCTCCTCGGCCGCGACGACGTAGAGGGCGAGCACCGGGAGCACCGCGCCGTTCATGGTCATCGAGACCGACATCTGGTCGAGCGGGATGCCGTCGAAGAGCTGTCGCATGTCGAGGATCGAGTCGACGGCCACACCGGCCATGCCCACGTCGCCGGCCACACGCGGGTGGTCGGAGTCGTAGCCACGGTGCGTCGCGAGGTCGAAGGCGATCGACAGGCCCTTCTGGCCGGCCGCCAGGTTGCGGCGGTAGAAGGCATTGGACTCGGCGGCGGTCGAGAAGCCCGCGTACTGGCGGATGGTCCACGGACGCGAGGTGTACATCGTCGCGTAGGGGCCGCGCAGGAAGGGGGCCAGACCCGGCATGGTCTCCAGGAAGTCGAGGCCCTCGTAGTCGGCCTCGGTGTAGAGGTTCTCCACCGGGATCTGCTCGGGGGTCAGCCACTGTTCGGTGGCCGGTGCCTCGGCGAGCAGCTTCTCGAACTGCTCCTGGGCGTCGGCAGGGATGGCCTGCTCACCCAGGGGGACGGAATCGAAACGGGGCTGTGTGCTCACTTGGAGGCTCCCAACGTGTCGAGGATGTCGCCCAGGGTGCTCACGACGTCCATGCCCATGGCAACGGTTCCGTCGATCACGCCCTCGGCCTGGGATGCATCACCGGTCTCCTTGATGTTGCCGGCCAGGAGCACGGTTTCGGCACCGGCCTCCTTGAGGGCCTTGGCAACGGGGAGCGCCAGTTCGGCGTAGACCTTGGGGCTGGAGCACAGGCAGGCAACCTTTGCACCAGACTCCTTGAAGGCCGCGGCCAGCTGCTCGGCATCGGTGCCCTCCGCCTCGGGGGTGGTCAGACCCGCGACGTGGAAGTAGTTCGACGCGAAGCCCTCGCGGGCGCCGAAGTCGCGACGGGTGCCGATGCAGGCCAGGAAGACCTTGGCATCCGGATTGGTCACCGCGGCCTCGCGCAGGCCCTCGAAGACCTCCGAGTCGCGCTTCCAGGCCAGCCCCTTGTACTCCGGGGCCTCGGGACGCGGCTTGAAGCTGATCGCCTTCTCGGTGGGGTTCGGGAACTCCGAGACGCCGGTGATCGGCTTCTTGCGGTTGGCCAGACGCTTGGCGCGCTCGGCGATGACCGGCTCCAGCTCGCTGGTGGCCAGTCCGTCGACGACGGCCTTGGCCATGCCTCCGGCAGCCTCGATCTTGCCCAACACGGTCCAGGCGGCCTCGGCCAGCTTGGTGGTGAGCGTCTCGACGTACCAGGAGCCACCCGCCGGATCGTTGACCCGGCCGATGTTGGACTCCTCAGCCAGCACCACCTGGGTGTTGCGGGCGATGCGACGCGAGAAGTCACCGGGCAGGCCCCAGGCGGTGTCGAAGGGCAGCACCGTGACGGCCTCTGCACCGCCGACGGCCGCGGCGAAGGTGCTCATGGTGCCGCGCAGCATGTTGACGTAGGGATCGTCGCGAGTGATCTCGCGCCACGAGGTCACCGCGTGCTGGATCGCACCGCGCTTGGCCTCGCTGGCCCCGAAGGTCTCGCCGATCTTGGCCCAGCAGGTGCGCAGGGCGCGCAGCCGGGCGATGGTGGCGAACTGGTCGACGCTGGCCGAGACCCGGAAGCTGATGGTGTCGAAGGCGTCATCGACGCTGACACCCTGCTCCACCAGGGCACGGACGTACTCGACGCCAGTGGCCAGGGCGTAGGCCAGCTCGTGGACGTCACCGGCGCCGGCGTTGTGCCAGATGGTGGCATCCACGACGATCGCGCGGCCCTTGGGCATCTCGGCGAGCTTGCTGACCCACTCGCCCAGCCCGCCCAGCTCCGGGGTGGTGCCCTGCAGGGCGGCCACGCCGATCGGGTCGAGCCCGAGCACCGGGCTCAGGTCGGCGACGGGCTTGTCGCTCTTGGCGTAGAAGGCCAGCAGGGCCTCGGCGGCAGCAGCCTGGTCGCTGCGGCTGGAGACCTCCACGGCCACCAGGTCGAGCAGGACGTCGGCCAGGCAGGTCTCGAGGTCTGCGACCTTGATCGCGTCCTCGTCCAGACGCAGCCACACGCTGGTGGCGCCACGCTCCAGGTCGGCCAGCACGGCCTGACGGGTGAAGGCGGCGTCGCCGTCCTCGTGCAGCACGCGCACGTCCCAGGCGTCCATCTCACCATTGCGCACGGTGGCGCCGCGGGTGAAGGGAGCCACTCCGGGGACGCCGAGCTGCTCGGGGGCATCGGCCAGGGTGTAGATGGGCTCGATCTCGATGCCATCCACGGTGGTGGTGCGCAGCCGGGCAACGGCCTGCTCACCGCTGAGTTGCTTGTCTTCGGGTCGCCCGCGGTTCAGGACCTTGGCGACGGCATCGCGCCACTGGTCCATGTCCGGCTTCGCGAAGTCGCCGGCGAGCTTCAGCTCACCTGCGCCCCCGCGGGCATCCGGCTCTGTCGTTGTCATGGGACTCCTGCTCCGATGAGAGTTGTCGTCGGTCGCGTCGCGGCGGCCAACCTGACGTGTGGGCTCCTCGGCTCGCTCCTGGTGGTGACGATGCCCGGGAACACCCTGCAGGACTGTTCTCGGGGTGGGCGCCACCCTGCTTCGCGCCTGGCTGGCACGTCGCCGTTGGCAGGTCTTCGGACTCTCGGGCACTTCGCCATCTCTGGCGCCTTCCTCGGCCACCGCTTCCCAGGCCCAGGCCCAGTGCTTGCTCCCGGCCTGCGATCACTCGCGGGCCGGACGGGTGGTGTCGTTCCCGATCACCGCTGCGGGACAGTTCCGGACTCACACCGGATTCCCTCTTGCGACGGCCCACTCTCGTGGGCCGAACCAACGGTTCAACCCTAGCGGGCCATGGTTGCGGCTGGGCAGGTGGGCCGCCATTTTGCGATATTGGTCTTACCTCACTGGATTCCCGCTGGAACGAGAAGCGCGCCGACCCTCCGGGACAAGGAGGATCGGCGCGCAGCAGGCAGCGGCGGTCTCAGCTCACGAAGGGGGTGATGGCGGCGGCCAGCCGGGGCAGCGCCTCCTCGACATAGCCCTTGGCCTTGCCCCGGATCGGCTTGTAGACCTTGGCGATGGCCGCATTGTCGGGTGAGGCCGCCTTGGCGTCGGCCACCGCGAGCAGGGCGTCGGCCACCTCACCGGAACGGCTCGAGAGGTAGGCGCCGAAGTCCTGGTCGCCCTTGGCCTCCCAGTAGGGCGCCAGGGTGGCGGCGATCTCGGGGAGCATGGCATTGGTGCCCTTGGGGACGATGCCGTCCTTCATCTTCTTGGCGCTGTTGTAGGCGGTCTTGAGGGCCATGCCACCCAGGCCACCCTTGGACTCGACCTCCTGGTCGATCACCGTCGAGATGGCCTGGACCACCTGCGGGCGCTTGGCGGGATCCAGGAGCTGGTCGGTGAAGCTCATGCCGTGCCTTTCACTGTGCGGATTCGTTGGGGGCGGATTCGTTGGGGGCGGATTCGTCGGCTCCATGATCGCACTGACAGGGGCTTCCCGCCCGCACTGGCAGCGCCGCGGCCCTCAGCCCTGGTGCAGCTCGACGAAGCGGATGTCGGCCTGCAGCAGGTCCACCACGGCGAGGCGCCCGGCCAGTGGCTGGCCGGTGCCGGTCAGCAACTTCACGGTCTCGGCTGCCTGCCAGGCTCCGGCCAGGGCGGGGGTCGCCCCGAGGATGTCGAGCGGTTCGGGAGCCTCGGTGGGATTGGGCACCACCTGCTCCCACGGCACCCCGCCGGGGGTGAAGACGCTCAACACGGCGGTCCAGCCGTCGATCGCGGCCCAGACCCAGGGGACCTCGGCCTCGCGGCAGGCCTGCGAGATGGCCTGGCGCGAGGCAGCCTTGTCCGTGCAGTCGACCACGACGTCATGCTGGGCGACCAGCTCGACGTCCTGGCCGGTCAGTCGATGGTCCAGGGCGGTGATCGTGGCCTCGGGGGAGAGGGCACGCATGCGTCGGGCCGCCAGCTCCACCTTGGGCTGGCCGATGTCCTGGGCGGTGAACAGGGTCTGTCGGTTGAGGTTGGTGAGCTCGACCACGTCGTCGTCCAGCAGGGTCAGCTGGCCGATGCCGGCGGCGGTGAGGGCCGGGATGGCCCCGGCGCCGAGTCCCCCGCAGCCCACCACCAGGACGCGGGCCCGGGCGAGGCGCTCCTGGCCCGCTCCTCCCATGATGCGGCGCTGGCGGTGCCACTGACCGGGTGCCGCTGAAACGGGGGGCGTGGCGGGCATGTCAGCAGTCACCCAGCCCCACCCATTCATTGCTGCCGTCGCCGAAGTGCTGGTTCTTCCAGACGGGGACGCGTTCCTTGATTCGGTCCACCAGGGCGCCACAGGCGGTGAAGGCCTGCGCCCGGTGGGCACTGGAGCACGCGGCCACCAGCGCCACGTCGCCGATCGCCAGGTCTCCCACGCGGTGCTCGGCAAAGGCGGTGACCTGGAATTCCTCCTCCACTTCCTGCACCACGGCCTGCATGGCCCGAGCGGCGTCGGGGTGGGCGCTGTAGGCCAGCGCGGTCACCTCGCGTCCGTGGTCATGGTTGCGCACCACCCCCTCGAACAGGACGCAGGCACCATCGGTACTGGTCATCACGGCGTCGCGGGCCCGGCGAGGATCCAGCGCGGTATCGAGCACGGCAGCATGGGGCATGGGCCACACCCTAGCGGCCCGATCCGACAAAACACGGAATGGGCCGTAGCATGTGGCTCGTGACTTCTCGGCAGCTGGTTGACCGCTTCGGGCGCACGGCAACGGACCTGCGCCTGTCGGTCACCGACGTGTGCAATCTGCGCTGCACCTACTGCCTGCCCGCCACCGGGGTGACCTGGTTGCCGCGCGCCACCATCCTCTCGGCCGACGAGCTGGCCCGCGTGGCCCACATCGGCATCAGCCAACTGGGCATCACCAAGATCAGGTTGACCGGTGGTGAGCCGCTGACCAGGCCCGACCTGGACCAGATCATCCGGGCCATCGCCGTCGCCCACCCCGACGTGGAGATCGCGCTGACCACCAATGGCATCGGGCTGGCCGAGAGGGCCAAGGCGCTGGCCAGTGCCGGCCTGCACCGGGTGAACGTCTCGCTCGACACCGTGCATCCCGAGACCTACGCAGCCATGACGCGTCGCGACGGTCTGCAACGTGTGCTGGACGGCATCCGCGGAGCCGTCGAGGCCGGACTCAACCCGGTCAAGATCAATTCGGTGCTCCTGGCCGGCATCAATGACCACGAACTGCACGACCTGCTGGACTTCTGCCTGGCCGAAGGCTCCGAGCTGCGCTTCATCGAACAGATGCCGATCGGCGCCACCCGCGACTGGGCACGCGAGAACCTGATCTCGGCCGCCGACATCCGCGGCATCATCGAGCAGCGTCATCGGCTTCGTGAACTGCCCGGCCGCGGACCCGCACCGGCACAGCGCTGGGAGGTGCTCTCCACCGAGGGCGCCACCCTGGGCACGGTGGGGATCGTCGCCTCGGTCACCGAACCCTTCTGCGAGGCCTGTGACCGCACCCGCATCAGCGCCGACGGCCAGTTGCGCTCCTGCCTGTTCTCGCAACGAGAGACCGACCTGCGCACCCCGCTGCGCGCCGGGGCGAGCGACGAGGAGATCGCCCAGCTGTGGGCCGAGGCGATGTGGGCCAAGCCGCGAGCCCATGGCAGCGATGCCGGTGGCTTCGGGCTGCACTTCATCCAACCCGAACGTCCCATGAATGCCATTGGAGGCTGAGATGCAGATTCGCTGGTTCGCCGGTGCCGCGCATGCGGCAGGAGTGACCGAGGAGACCGTGCAGCAGGCCCACCAGGGCACCGTGAGGGAGGTGCTGGCGCAGCTGCGTCCGGGGGCCGCGACGGTCCTGGAGCGGTGCTCCTTCCTGGCCGACGGTGCTGCGCTGGCCGCAGACGCGCCGTGGCCGCAGCAGGCCGACGTGCTGGACGTCCTGCCTCCCTTCACCGGAGGCTGAGCCGCTCGAGCCGCTCCCGAGCGAGCCGGTCCCGCGAGCAGGGGCCCCATCCTTGGAAGGGGTGCCGACCCGACCCGCGTCGGGGTGGTGGCCGTCGATTGCACGAGGCCCCGGGCCGGTGGGCCGCCCTAGGGTGGTCGCCATGATCGTGGCCAGTCCCTCCCAGCCGTCCACCCCGACACGCCTGCCGGGCCCCACGTGGCGTGACGTCCTGGCAGCCTTCGTGCTCGGGATGGTGGTGCCGGTGGGCGCGCTGATCGGTGGGTTGTTGCTGGCACGAGCCTTCGGCGTGGCACGCCAGCTGTTGCCCTTCGCCGTGGCCGCCGCCGTGCTGGTCATGACCGTCGGGCTGTACTGGGTGGTGCGCAGCCGGCTGCGATGGGGGTGGCGAGAGCTCGGCTTCACCCCCGCCGCCCGCAGTCTGTGGCACCTGTGCTGGGAGCTTCCCGTGATGGTGCTGGGATCGGCGCTCTTCGCGGCCACCGTGGGACCCCTGGTCGGTCTGGCACCCACCAGCGACGCCGACCGGGCCTCGGGCAGCAGTCTCAACGGTCTGGGCGATCGCCCGCTGCTGTTGGCCTTCACGGTCCTTGCGCTGGTGGTCATCGGGCCCCTGGTGGAGGAAGTGCTCTTTCGTCGCTTCCTGCTGGACGCCATCCGGGCCCGCTGCGGCACCTGGCTGGCGGTGCTGGGCAGCGGCGTGGTCTTCGCCCTGGTGCACGTCTCCCCGCAGGTCATCTGCTACGTCCTGCCGTTGGGGTTTGCGCTGGGACTGCTGCGCGTGTGGCACCAGACGCTGTGGGCGAGCCTGCTGGCGCACTGTGCCAACAACGCCTTGGTGACCGCCATCACCTTGACGCTGGTGCTGTGAGCCACCCTTTGGCCCCGGCCCCAGTGGGGTCACCTGGTCAGCAGTACCCGTAGTTCGTCGCCGGCCTTGACCGGTTCGGTGACCACGGCCAGACCGTCGGCACGGTGCAGCGTCCCGATCCGGTGGGAGCCGTGCCCGCCGGGGGCGGGCAGGGCCACTCCGTCGCGCAGTTCCACGTCGAGCAGCCGGGTGCGCCCGGCCCTGGTGCCGAAGTCAGTGCCGGCCGGGCAGGTCAGCCAGCGTCGGGAGTCCGGCTCTCCCCGGAGCGCGTCGACGGCGGCTCGGACGAAGAGCTGGAGCCCCACGTGCACCGCCACCGGGTTTCCCGGCAGGGCGACCAGCGGGACCCGGCGTCCGGCGATGGTCACCTGCCCCCAGCCCTGTGGCTTGCCGGGGGTCATCGCCACATGACCCATCTGGAGGTGGGCCAGGGGTGAGGAGGCTGCCCACGACTGCAGGACGTCGTGGGAGCCGACCGAGACCCCACCCGTGGTGACCACCAGGTCTGGGGCGTCGTGGCAGTGCTCCATGACCTGGTCCAGCTCTGCGGGATCATCGCCGGCGTGGCAGATCGCCATGACATCGGCACCCAGTTCACGCACGGTGGTGGCCACCAGCACGGAATTCGAGTCCGGGATCTGGGCCTGGCCCAGATCCCGGCCGGCAGGGACCAGTTCGTCACCGGTGGTGACCACCAGCACGACGGGTCGCGGCGCGACGGGGAGGGTGCCGTGACCGGTGGCGGCTGCCGCCGCCAGATGGGTCGAGTCCAGCAGTGTTCCGGCCTCGAGCACCGTGTCACCCTCGGCCACGTCCTCACCACACGGGCGGATGTGGGAGCGCTGGTCGTCCTCACGGACGGTCACCGAGGCGGGAAGGGGGCTCTCGCCTGCAGGGGCATCGGTGAGCTCCACCGGCACCACCGTGTCGCACCCGTCGGGAACCGGGGCCCCCGTCATGATCCGGACGCACTGCGCCGGCGGTGGGGTGATGGGGGTGCCGCCGGCCGCCACCTCACCCGCGACGGGCAGGGTCACCGGCACCTGGGCCAGGTCTGCCCGGCGCAGCGCGAAGCCGTCCATCGCAGAACTGTCGAAGGTGGGAACCGGCACCCTGGCAGAGATGGTCCGGGCAAGCCGAAGCCCGTGGCAGTCCAGCAGGGGCTTGACCACCACGGGCAAGGCAGTGACGAGATCGCGGATCCGGGCGCGATGCTCGTCGATGGAGACGGCGCTCACGCCTCGCGCTTCTCCTTCAGCACGAAGGCCAGGGCCATGCCGAGGACGGCGGTGACGACCAGGGCCCACAGGCCCTTGGCGTAGGAGTTGGTGGCGGCGTCATAGGTGGCGGCCATCACCAGCGGCGGGAAGTATCCACCCAGACCGCCGGCCGCGGCGACGGTGCCGGAGATGGCGCCGACCTTGTCCTTCGGCGAGAGCCGAGGGACCCAGCCGAAGATCGAGCCCTGGCCCAGCCCGAGGCAGGCTGCCATCAGCAGGAAGGTGATGCCGGTCAGTGCCCCCTCCTTGGGCTGGGTGGACGCGACGAAGGCCATGCCGGCGACCCCGGCGAGGGAGATGAGGGAGATGATCTTGGGGCCCACCTTGTCCGCCAGGATGCCGCCGAAGGGGCGGGCCAGGACGGCGGCGATCACGAAGGAGCCCATCCGGTTGGCGGCCGCCACGGTGTCCAGGTGCGGGTAGACCGTCGTCAGGTACTTGGGCAGGAAGGTGGAGAAGGCGACGAAGCCGCCGAAGACGATGGCGTACAGGAAGCACATCTGCCACGTGATGCCCAGCTTCAGGGCCGCGGCGATGCGCGGGACGATCGGGTTGACCTGCGGTTCCCAGGCGGGCGACTCCTTCATGGTGAACCAGACCAGGGCGGCGACGGCCACCAGCACGGCCGCGATCACGTAGTGGGCGGTCGAGTAGCCCAGGGCCTTGACCAGGCGAGGAGTCACGAAGGCGGCGACGGCCGTGCCGATCATCCCCATGCCGAAGACACCATTGGCGAAGCCCCGACGTTCCGCGACGTACCAGGCGCTGGAGAAGGGAATGCCGACGGCGAAGATCGTGCCCGCGATGCCCAGGTAGAAGCCCGAGGCGATAAGCAGGGGGTAGTTCTTCGTCTGGCCAGCGATGGAGACGAGGACGACGGCCGGGGCCGACAGCAGCAGGATCGCGGCGAACATCTTGCGCCCGCCCAACCGGTCGGTGAGAGCGCCGACGACGATGCGGCCCAAGGACCCGACGATCACCGGGGTGGCCAGCATCATGGCGATCTGGCTCTCGGACAGGCCCATGCTCTGCGCATAGGTCTTCTGCATCGGGGCGATCGACATCCATGCCCAGAAGCCGGTGGCCGAGGCGATGGTGGCCAGGATGACCTGGCCGAGCTGGCCGCGCAGCTGGGAAGTGGCTGGGGCAGGGGAAGTGCTCATCGACGAATCTTTCTGTCAGGGGTACCGATCGGGTCCCAGCCGCGTCGGCTGCCGGTTCCCTGGCTGGACGGGGTCTCGTGGACGTCCCGGGAACGGTAGACGATGTAGGGACGGAAGAGGTAGTGCAGCGGTGCGGTGAAGGCATGCACCAGGCGGGTGAAGGGCCAGATGGCGAAGAGCAGCAGGCCGCCCAGGACGTGCAGGTGGAAGACCAGCGGCGCACCGGTCATGGCCTCCACGTCGGGCTGGAAGGTGAACAACGAGCGGAACCACGGCGAGATCGTCTCGCGGTAGTTGTGCTCCTCGCCATTGGGCATCCGGTTGCCGAAGAGCGTGGCGCAGATGCCCAGCACGATCGCTGCCGCCAGGAAGATGTACATCACCTTGTCGTTGACCGTGGTGGCGCTGAAGACCTCGCCAGTGGTGCGACGACGCCAGATCAGGACCACCAGGCCCAGCAGGGTGGCGATGCCCGCGGCCAGGCCACCGCCCAGGGCCACCAGGTGGTAGGTGTGTTGGCTGATGCCCACTGCGTCGGTCCAGGCCTTGGGGATCACCAGGCCCATGAAGTGGCCGATCGCGACGAAGATGATGCCGAAGTGGAACAACGGCGAGGCGATCTTGAGCAGCTTGCTCTCGTAGAGCTGCGAGCTGCGGGTGGTCCAGCCGAACTGGTCGTACTTGTAGCGCCAGATGGTGCCGCCGATCAACAACGTCACGCAGGCGTAGGGGAGCATCCCCCACAGGAAGGTGTCCATGGTGCTCATCGCCTTTCCAGTTCCACGAATTGGGGTCCGCCGTAGCCTTCGAGGCCCACGTTCTCTGTCGGCATCGCCGCGTCGACCATTGCCTGCACCTCGGCGCGGGTGCTGGGCGAACGCCCCGGCAGGGTGGCGCAGATCGCCTGCAGGATCCCGGCCTGGGGAAGCTCGTCACGTTCCAGCTGCATCCGCAGCAGTTCCAGGCTCGGCCGGTAACGGGTGAGCAACTCGGTGCCGCGCTCGGGATCGCCCAGGGCGGCGAACTCGAGCACCAGGGGCAGGTGGTCGGGCAGCTCGCCGGCCAGGTCGACCAGCAGCCCCGAGTCGCGGTAGATCTGCTTGATGCCAGCCAGCACCTCGCCCCGCCGACGGGTGTCGCCGTCGGTCCAGTAGGACAGGTGCAGCGCGTGGCGGCGCGAGATGTCGAACTCCGCCACGTGGAAGCTCTGCGACTCGGTCAACGGCTGCCCCTGCAGGTGGGCCAGGGTCGCCTCGAACCAGGGGCTCCACTGCGTCTCGGCGATCGCCTCGCGCAGCACCGGCAGGCGCTCCAGGAGTTCCTCGTCGGGATAGCTGAGCAGCAGCGAGGCCACTTGGTACATCACGCGGGTGGCGTGCGGTGTCACGGATGGGGCAGTCATCGCGGCGGATCCTCGTCGAACTTGGAGAAGTCCACGCCCTTGAGGCCGTCGGCCGAGGGGGTCAGCGGCGGCGGCGCGACGTCGGCCTCGGCAGCCGCCTGGCGTGCCTTGATCGACTGGTAGGTCTCGATCGCCACCGGGACCGGGCCGCGCGAACCGCCCCCGAAGGGGGCCTCCTCGCCCATGCCCGGGCCGTCCTCGAAGTCGAGCGAGCAGCCCATCTCCTCCAGGTTGTGGGCCTGTTCGATGTGGGCCTTGGGGATGACATAGCGCTCGTCGTACTTCGCGATGGCGAGCAGGCGGTACATCTGCTCCATGGCCTCGGGGGTCAGGCCCACCGCGGCAGCCAGCTCCGGGTCACGCTCATTGTGCAGGGTCACGCCGCGCATGTAGGAGCGCATCGCGGCGAGCTTCTGCAGCACCTCGGTGACCACCTGGGTGTCGCCGGCGGTGAACAGCTCGGCGAGGTATTCCACCGGGATGCGCAGCGCGTCGATGGCGCCGAACAGGTTGCCGGGGGCCTCGGCGTCGTGCCCCTGCTCTCGCAGCAGGTCGACGACGGGGGACAGCGGCGGGATGTACCAGACCATCGGCATGGTGCGGTATTCCGGGTGCAGCGGCAGTGCGACCTTGAAGTGCTTGATCAGCGCGTAGACCGGGGACTTCTGCGCCGCGGCGATCCAGTCCGACGGAATGCCGGACTTGCGGGCCTCGGCCAGCACCTGCGGGTCGTGCGGATCCAGCATCACGTCGAGCTGGGCCTGGTACAGGTCCTGGTCATCCTTGGTGGCGGCTGCCTTGGTGACGGCATCGGCGTCGTAGAGGATGATGCCGATGTAGCGCAGGCGCCCCACGCAGGTCTCGGAGCACACCGTCGGCATGCCGGCCTCGAGGCGTGGGTAGCAGAAGGTGCACTTCTCGGCCTTGCCGGAGCGGTGGTTGAAGTAGATCTTCTTGTACGGGCAGCCAGTGATGCACTGGCGCCAGCCGCGGCAGGCGTCCTGGTCGACCAGCACGATGCCGTCCTCGGAGCGCTTGTAGATCGCGCCGGAGGGGCAGGAGGCCATGCAGGACGGGTTCAGGCAGTGCTCACAGATGCGAGGCACGAAGAACATGAAGCTCTTCTCGTACTCGAACTTGATCTTGTCCTGGCTCTCCTGGCGCAGCTTCTGGATCACCGGGTCCTCATGGCCGGATTCATGGGTGCCGCCCAAGGCGTCGTCCCAGTTGGCCGAGTAGGTGATCTTGGTGTCCTTGCCGGTCAGCAGGCTCTTCGGGCGAGCCACCGGGAAGTCGTCACCCAGCGGGGCATTGGTGAGGGTCTCGTAGTCGTAGGTCCACGGCTCGTAGTAGTCCTCCAGGCCCGGCTGCACCGGGCTGGCGAAGATGCTCAGCAGCTTCTTGAAACGACCACCGGAGCGCAGCTTGAGGCCACCAGTGGCGGTGCGGACCCAGCCGCCCTGCCACTTCTCCTGGTCCTCGTAACGACGGGGATAGCCCTGTCCGGGGCGTGTCTCGACATTGTTGAACCAGACGTACTCGGTGCCGGCCCGGTTGGTCCACGCCTGCTTGCAGGTGACCGAACAGGTGTGGCAGCCGATGCACTTGTCGAGGTTCATCACCATCGCGACCTGTGCCATGACTCGCATCAGTACTGGACCTCCTGGGAGCGCTTGCGGATGGTGGAGATGATGTCTCGGTTGACGCCGGTGGGGCCGATGTAGTTGAAGGCATAGGCCTGGTGGGCGTAACCACCGATCAGATGGGTCGGCTTGAACAGGATTCGCGTGACGGAGTTGTGGATGCCGCCTCGGCGTCCGGTGGCCTCCGACTTGGGGACGTCGATGGTGCGTTCCTGCGCGTGCTGCACGTAGGCGATGCCGGCGGGCAGCTTGTGGGTGACCACCGCGCGGGCGACGAAGACGCCGTTGGCATTGGTGCACTCCACCCAGTCGTTGTCCTTGACGTCGATCGACTGCGCATCCTCGACGCTGAGCCAGGCCTGGGGGCCGCCGCGTCCCAGCGAGAGCATGAACAGGTTGTCCTGGTACTCGGAGTGGATCGACCACTTGTTGTGCACCGTCAGGTAGCGCAGCGTGATCGCCTTCTCGCCGCGCTCGCCGATCTCGGGCTCGCCGTAGGCGCGTGCCATGTTCAGCGGTGGACGGTAGATGGGCAGTTGCTCACCGGCATCGATCATCCAGTCGTGGTCCAGGAAGAAGTGCATGCGGCCGCTGAGCGTGTGCCACGGCTTCATCCGCTCGGTGTTGATCGTGAAGGCCGCATAGCGGCGTCCACCGGTCTCCGAGCCGGACCACTCCGGGGAGGTGATCACCGGCTGCGGCGCCTGCTGTGTCTGCACATAGCTGATGATCTTCTCCTCCGACCCCTCGGACAGGTCGGCCAGCCTCACGCCGGTGCGCTTCTCCAGGGTCTTGAAGCCCTGGGTGGCCAGTTCGCCATTCGTCGTGCCGGAGAAGGTGAGGATCGCCTCGGCCATGCGCGCGTCGGTGTCGATCGCCGGTCGTCCCGCGGCCGGACCCGAATCGAAGACGCCGTGCAGCCCGGCCAGCCGGTCCACCGCGTGCTGCACGTCGAAGGTGATGGCCTTGGTGGTGAAGCCCAGCCGGTCGGCCAGCGGGCCGACGCTGAGCAGCTTGTCGGCGATCGCGGTGTAGTCGCGTTCGACGACCATCAGGTTCGGCAGGTTCTTGCCCGGCACGGCCGGGACGTCGGTGCCGCGCCAGTCGGGCACCTGGCCACCGGGCTGGGCCAGCTCGCCGGGGGTGTCGTGCTGCATGGGCACCGCGACGATGTCCTTGCGCACGCCCAGGTGCTTCTTGGCGAGTCGGCTGATGGCCTGTGCCAGCGCCTTGAAGGTCTCGAAGTCGCTCTTGGCCTCCCACGGCGGGTCGATGGCCGGGGTGAAGGCGTGCACATAGGGATGCATGTCGGTGCTGGACAGGTCGTACTTCTCGTACCAGGTGGCGGCGGGGAAGACGATGTCGCTCAGCAGCGTCGAGCTGGTCATGCGGAAGTCGCTGGTGATCAGCAGGTCGAGCTTGCCCTCGGGAGCCTCCTCGCGGAAGTTCACCGTCTTGGGGCGGTGCTCGACGCCGGCGCCGTGACCGTTCTCCATCACGTTGTTGTGGGTGCCCAGCAGGTGCTTGAGGAAGTACTCCTCACCCTTGGCGGAGCTGCCGAACAGGTTGGAGCGCCACAGGATCAGGTTGCGTGGCCAGTTCTCGGGCGCATCGACGTCCTCGATGGCGCTCTTGAGGCGGCCCTCCTTCAGCTCACGCGCAATCCACTCCTGCACGGTGTCGGCCTCGCCGGCGGCCACGGCAGCCTCGGCCTGGTCGGCCAGGTCGAGCGGGTTGCGGTCGAACTGCGGGTAGAAGGGCATCCACCCCAGGCTGTTGGCGGTGGCCATCGCGTCGGCGGCGTGCAGCCCGTCGAGGTGGCCCTTGCTCAGCGGCGAGGTGATCGCGTCGGCGCTGAAGCCGTCGGTGCGCCACTGGTCGGTGTGCATGTACCAGTAACCGGTGCCGATCATGGTGCGCGGCGGGCGGCTCCAGTCCAGGGCATTGGCCATGTTGAACCAGCCCGTCATGGGGCGGCACTTCTCCTGGCCGACGTAGTGCGCCCAGCCGCCGCCATTGCGGCCGATGCAGCCGGTGAGCATGAGCAGCGCCATGATCGCGCGGTAGGTGGCATCGGCGTGGTACCAGTGGCAGATGCCGGCACCGATGATGATCATGGTGCGGCCCTGCGACTCCTCGGCATTCTTCGCGAACTCACGGGCGATGCGGATGCACTGCTGCGCCGGGACCGCGGTGATCTCCGCCTGCCAGGCCGGGGTGTAGGGGCTGTTGACGTCGTCATAGCCGCTCGGCCACTGCCCGGGCAGGCCGTCGCGCTCCACCCCGTACTGGGCCAGCATCAGGTCGAGCACGGTGCAGTAGCGCTGGCCCTCGATCTCGACGGTGGGCACGCCGCGACGGATGATCGATCCCTCGCCGCGCGGGTCCTCGAAACAGGGCAGCGCCAGCTCGACGGGCTGGGCGCCGGGCACGTCCTTGACGCTGAGTGCGGGTTCGATGCCGTCCAGGTTGAGGTTCCACTGGCCCTGGTCCGCCTCGTTGTGGCGGAAGCCCAGCGATCCCTTGGGCACCACCGGGGCATTGGTGGCCTGGTCCCACATGATCGTCTTGAAGTTGGCGTCGGGCTGGTGGGCGTGCTGCGGCAGGTCACTGGCCAGCAGGAACTTGGAGGCGGTCAGGCCATGGCCCTGCGGATGGTCCTCGACGCGGACCAGCATGCCCAGGTCGGTGTACTTCGTGACGTAGTCGGTGAAGAAGGGCACCTGGCGATCGACGTAGTTCTCCTTGAGCATGACGTGGCCCATGGCCATCGCCAGTGCTGCATCGGTGCCGGCCTGGGCGGGGACCCATTCGTCGGCGAACTTCACGTTGTCGGCGTAGTCGGGAGCGACCGCGATGACCTTGGTGCCGCGGTAGCGCACCTCGGCCATCCAGTGGGCGTCGGGAGTGCGGGTGATCGGAACGTTCGAGCCCCACATCATCAGGTAGGTGGAGTCCCACCAGTCGCCGGACTCCGGCACGTCGGTCTGGTCACCGAAGACCTGCGGGCTGGCGACGGGCAGGTCGGCGTACCAGTCGTAGAAGGAGGTCATGGCGCCACCCAGCAGGTGGGTGAAGCGGGTGCCGATGGCGTGGCTGACCTGGCTCATCGCGGGGATGGGGCTGAAGGAGACCAGCCGGTCGGGGCCGTAGTTCTTGATGGTGTTCACATAGCTGGCGGCGCTGATCTCCAGCGCCTCCTCCCAGCTGATGCGCACCAGACCGCCCTTGCCGCGGCCGCTCTGGTAGCGACGACGCTTCTGGGGATCGGTGCTGACGTCGCGGAAGGCCTCCACCGGGTCGCCCAGTCGGGCCTTGGCCTCGCGGTACATCTCCACCAGCGAGGCGCGCGCATAGGGGTAGCGCACCCGGGTAGGGGAGTAGGTGTACCAGCTGAAGGCCGCACCTCGGGGGCAGCCGCGCGGTTCGTACTCCGGGCGGTCGGCGCCGGTGCTCGGGTAGTCGGTCTGCTGCGACTCCCAGGTGATGATCCCGTCCTTGACGTAGACCTTCCACGAGCAGGATCCGGTGCAGTTCACGCCATGCGTGGAGCGCACCACCTTGTCATGGCTCCAGCGGTCGCGGTAGAAGACGTCGCCCTGCCGTCCGCCCTCGCGGAAGACGGCCCGACCGTCCTGGGACTCATCCCACTTGGTGAAGAAGCGTCCGAACTTCAACAGGGCGTTGGAGGTTGCCCCGTCGGTGCGCGCGGTGTCAGTCATGGCACTATCAAAGCATGTGGTGGCGGGAGTCTTACAGTTGCCCCGGTCTTTTCATGACAATTTGAATTTGATGATTCGCGCCTTGCGAAAATGGCGATCGCGAATTCCGAGCAAATCAGTAATTGAAACCAAAAGGAGTTGTGGTGGAGCTCGCAGCCATCGTGCTGGCCGGGGGGAGATCCTCGCGAATGCGGCGTGCCAAGCAGGGGTTGAAGCTCGACGGGCGCACCCTGCTGCAACGCGCCGTCGACGCCTGTGCAGACTGCGGCCAGATCGCCGTGGTGGCCGACTCCGGTCAGGTCAAGGAATGGATCGCCCCCGATCCGCGGGTGGTGATCACTCTGGAGGACCCACCCGACGGTGGGCCGGTGGCCGGCCTGGCGGCGGGTCTTGCCGCCTTGCGGCTGCAGGACGGTGACGGGGTCGTCGTGATCGCCTGCGACCTGCCGCGGGTGGATGAGCTGATGCCGCAGTTGCTGGTGCACGCTGCCCACGCTGACCACGAGGCGGTGGTGCCCCAGGACTCGCAGGGGTGGCCGCAGTGGCTGGCTGCCTGGTACCGCGTGGGGCCGCTTCGCTCGGCCTTGGGGCAGGCCCAGGAGCTTCGTGATGTCTCGGTGCGACGAGTGCTGGGCGGCATCGAGCACCACTCGATCTCGCTGCCCGACCAGCTGCTCGGCGACGTCGACGACCCCGAGCAGGCGCGGGCGGCCGGCATCGAGGTCTGAGTCAGCTGCGGCTGGCCCGCAAGGCTGGCCACGGGTCTGTGGCCGACTCGACGGTGGCGCCCGCAGGTCGCGTCTCGAAGTGCAGGTGGGGGCCGTCGAGGTCTTCCGTGCCGCTCATGCCGGAGGTTCCGAGCAGCTGTCCTGCCCGCACCCGTTCACCGTCGGAGACCGCCACGCTGTCCAGGTGGCCCAGCACGTGGTCGATGCCCGCCGCACGCAGGATCACGGGCTTCGAGCCGTAGGCGCTGCCTGTCGTGGTGGGATTCACCAGCACCACGCCCGCCACACCGGCGCGGATCTCGGTGCCCACCGGCATGTCGATGTCGACTCCGTGGTGGAAGCCCTGCTGACCACTGCACCGGCTGGAGGGCTGGTACCAGGGGCTCGCATTGCACCCGAACTTGATCATGGCGCGATGGCTGCCCTGGAACCAAGGGCTGGTCCAGCAGGTTGCGTCATCGGTCCAGAAACGCGGCTGTCCTTTCCAACGGGTGCTGGTCGTGCGGCAGCTGCTGGGCGTGGCGGTCGGGGTGGTGCTGTTTGGGGAAGGGGTCGTCGTCGGCGTGGCCGCGGGGGAAGGGCTGGCTGCTGGGCTCCCCACGGGGCTGTGCTCCGGGCTCCCCGCTGGGCTCCGCTCTGGGGCCTGCGGGGTGGGCGCACAGGCCGTGGCAGCCACGAGGCAGGCGGGGACGACAAGGGCAGCGGCGAGGATGTGGGCGGCACGCGTCATGCCACCAGTATTTGTCCGGCCGGGCCACTCTTGGTCGAGGAGTGTGAGCTATTTCGAGCTCGTGGCCCTGTGCACCGGGCCGTCGGAGCCCTACGCTCCTCCCATGGAGACTTCTCGCCCACGATTGGGCCTGCTGCCCAAGATCTTGATCGCGATCGTCCTCGGCATTGTCTGTGGGCAGTTCTTCCCCAATGGACTCGTGCGTGTCTTTGTCACGTTCAATGGGCTCTTTGGCAATTATCTGGGATTCGTCATTCCCCTGATCATCCTGGGATTGATCGCTCCGGCCATTTCCGAGCTCGGGAAGGGGGCCGGCAAATGGCTGGCCGTGACCACGGCCATCGCCTACTGCTCCACGATGTTCGCGGGTCTGATGGGCTTTGGCGTCTCGATGGCGCTGCTGCCCCGTCTGCTGCAGGGCAAGACGGTCGTCGACCTGACCAACCCGGAGGATGCCCTGCTTGCCCCCTATTTCAAGGTCGAGATGCCCCCGGTGATGGGCGTGATGAGTGCGCTGCTGCTGGCCTTCGTGGTGGGCGTGGCACTCACCGTCGTCAAGAGCGACGTCATCCGCCGCGGATTGGTGGAATTTCGGGAGATCGTCGAGCTGGTGATCGTCAAGACGGTGATTCCCGTGCTGCCCCTCTACATCTTCGGCATCTTCCTGAACATGACCGCCGCGGGTGAGGTCTGGCGAGTGATCAGCACCTTCCTGGGGGTGATCGTGATGGTCTTCGCGCTCACCGCGGTCCTGTTGCTGATCCAGTACTCGGTGGCCGGTGCCATTGCCCGTCGCAATCCCCTGACCATGCTCAAGACGCTGATGCCGGCCTATGTGACCGCCCTGGGCACCTCCTCGTCGGCCGCGACCATTCCGGTGACACTGCGCCAGACCATCGTCTCGGGGGTTTCGGAATCCGTGGCCTCCTTCGTCATCCCGCTGTGCGCGACGATCCACCTGGCCGGATCCACCATCAAGATCACCTGCTTCAGCCTGGCCGTGATGATCCTCTACGGCATGCCGATCAAGACCAGCGTGATCATCGGTTTCATCATGCTGCTGGGCATCATGATGGTGGCCGCCCCCGGCGTCCCCGGCGGCGCGATCATGACCGCCACCGCCCTGCTCACCAGCCAGCTGGGCTTCAACGAGGCGCAGGTGGGCCTGATGATCGCCACCTACATCGCCATCGACTCCTTCGGCACTGCCACCAATGTCACCGGTGATGCCGCGATCGCCGCGGTGGTCGACACCCTGGTGGAGCGCGACGGAGGCATGGCGCGAGCCTGATTCGACGCTCCCAGTCGCACAGTGGGGAGGATTTCCACCGACATCGGTGGAAATCCTCCCCACTTCTCGTGGCGCCGGCATCTCAGCGCTTGATCACACCCTTCCAGTTCAGGCCAAAGCCGAAGGTGTAGAGATTGCCCTGGGAATCGCGGTACGGGGTCATGTCCTCTCCGACGTCCTCCAGCTGCGCCTCGACGGCATCCATGTCCTTCGGGCTGGCGATCGGCAGCCGTCCGGACGGGTTGTGCTGGCCCAGCGCCGTCTCGATCAGTGCCCGGTCATTGACCGAATAGCCCACCAGGATGGCGTCGGCCTTCTTCTCGAATTCCGCCGGGATGAAGCTGGTCTTGGCCTTGACCGCCACCACCAGGGGGATCTGTCGACCCGTGCGCTTCTCCACCTTGCGGATGGCCTTGGCTGCATTGGTCACGGCCGTCAGGTCGTACTCGTTGCCGATCCGGCTGGTGGCGCCGTAGTAGGAGCGGTTCTCGCGGCTCCCGTCGGGGCGGATGTCACCAGCGATGGAGTCCTTGCGGACGTGCTTGCCATTGGCCAGATAGGGCTTCCACTGCAGCGAGAGCGGGTAGAAGCTGCCGTCGTCGGCCATGCCCGCACCGGTGAAGTTGTCGCCATTGTCGGGTGAGCGCATCCCCGCCAACACGAGGTCGGCCTTGGAGAGGTCGGGCTGCCGGTAGTCGACGATCCGGCCGTCGGCGTCGTAGAGCGGGGTGTCGGTCAGCACCGTCTTGAAGTACTTCTTCGCCACCTCGACGTCGAGCGTGGGGCCGACCCGGTCCGGGGTGTCCTGGTTGAAGACGCTCGGGAAGCCGTGGCCGATGGAGCTGGGGATGTAGACGGTCTTGTTCCTCCACTTGGCCAGCGGAGACTTCTTGATCGTCTTGTCCTTGTTCTTCAGCATCACGATACTGTCGAGCTGGGCCGCGATGCCGCGCTCCACCTTGTCCTGGCTGGCGACGACGGACTTCGAGTGCGCCAGGTCCAGGTAGGGGTTCTCGAACAGACCGGGGGCGAAGATCATCCGCAGGATCCGCTCACCGGACTGGCGGAAGCGGGCGTCGGCGCTGATCGGGTTCTTGCCTGCCTCGAAGTCCTTCTGCCACAGGGCGTGGGCGGCGAGTACCGGCAGCTTGTCGTTGTTGCCGCCGAACATGTCCAGGCCGGACCGCAAGACCGCGTAGTGGCGCTCCTCCACGGAGGCGTCCTCCATGCCCCAGGCCATCCCGTACTTCGAGTTGGGATCCGTGTAGCCCGTGGTCACGCCCCAGTCGGTGCAGATCACGCCGTCGTAGCCGGCATCGCGGGCAATGTCGATCTTGGTCTTGTCATAGGCCGAGCCGACGCGGTTGCCGGTCAGCGACGAGCCGTCCTTGGCGATGGCGATGGAGTACGACGACATCATCGACGTCGCCTTGCTGGCGGCCTTGAAGGGAGCCAGGTGCTCGTCGAAGTTGTCGCCCGGGTAGACGGCGTACTTGCCGGAATTGCGGTGCGACTCACGCCCGCCCTCGCCCGCCCCGTCGCCGGGGAAGTGCTTGATCATCGTGTTGATCGAGTCCTTGCCCCAACCGGTGGCATGACCGTAGGAGTCGTAGGTGTTCTGCGAGCCGTCGACATAGGCCTTGGCCATGGTCGACGCCAGTTGGGTGTTCTCGCCGAAGGTGCCGTCGACGCGCAGCCAGCGGGGCTCGGTGGCCAGGTCGATCTGCGGCCCCAGGGCGGTGGTGATTCCCATGGCTCGGTACTCGGCCGAGGAGGTCTTGGCGAAGTCCAGCATGGTCTTGCGGCTGAAGGTGGCCGCGAGGCCGATGTTGCTGGGCCAACGCGAGATGTCGTCGCCGGCGGCGTTGTAGGCGGAGTCATTGGCGGCCGTCGAGCGCGGGTCGGAGGAGAAGTTCACCGGGATGTAGGGGGTGTCGGCCTGGGCCTGGCTCTCCGCATAGGCCTGCAGCTGGTTCACCCAGGTGACGTTGGCGGTGACGTCATTGGGCGCGGCATTGAGCACATTGCGCAGGTGGTCCTCGCCCAGGTACTTGCGCTGGGCATCGGTGATGCCGGCGGCGGCATCGCGCTCGTGGGAGCTGAACAGCATCAGGCCGGCGATCTGCTCCATGGACAGTTCCGGGGCGAGGGACTTGGCGCGCTCCTCGGGGGACTTGCGCCAGTCTTCCCAGGCGTCGAGCTCGTTGTTGGCGTTCATGTCCTTGAAGGCAAGGGTGGCGCTGGAGGTCTTGACCTCCAGCAGCTTCACCGCTCCACCGGGCACGTAGCTGAGGACGGCACCGTCGTCGGGATTGGTGACTTCGGTGTAGGTGGTCTTGCCGTCGGTGACGGTGCGGGTGGTGAAGCTCGCGTCGGCGGCATTCGACGGCGCGACGGCTCCACCTCCCATCACCAGGCAGGTCGCCGTGGCAAGGCCAAGGGCGACGCGGCTTGGGGATGAGTGGGGCATGGCTGCTCCTTGTGGCCGCCGGGGAGTGCTCCCTTGCACTCGCGTCGACCGGGGCCGGTGGGGTGGCCCCAGAATCGCATGGCGATTTCCAAGCATGCAAGGGATCGAGGTGAATCTTCTACCAATTGGTCAGCGCCAGGTCGACTGCCCGATGGTCCTCGGGTCCCGTGCGGCTGAGGGCGAGCTGGGGGTGAGGAGAGTTCCATGGCTACCGCTCGGTAGGATTTCTCGACCCCGAACGACCATCCAGGAGGCGGCCATGGCCAAGAACCTCACCACCGGCTCGCCGATCAAGCTGATCATCCTGTTCACCCTGCCCCTGCTGCTGGGCAATGTCTTCCAGCAGGCCTATGCGGTGGCCGACACCATCGTCGTGGGGCGGCTGATCGGGGTGCAGGCCCTGGCCGCGGTGGGCGCCTCGGGCAGTCTGCAGTTCCTGCTGATCGGCTTCGCCATGGGATGTTCGGCCGGTCTGGCCATTCCCGTCTCGCGCTTCTACGGCGCAGGCCAGCTCGACCGGATGCGACGGGCCGTCGCCACCGGCGCGATGATCAGTGGTTGCGTGGCCATCACCATCAC
Organism: Luteococcus struthionis; assembly: GCF_048595755.1. Lineage (GTDB taxonomy): Bacteria > Actinomycetota > Actinomycetes > Propionibacteriales > Propionibacteriaceae > Luteococcus. The sequence goes on along the minus strand of NZ_CP184360.1, from coordinate 351,703 downwards.
CTTGTTGGGAACCTTCGGCGCGCCGCTGATGCTGCGCTTGCTCGGCACCCCTGACGAGCTCGTGCCCCAGGCAACCGTCTTCCTGCGGGTCTTCTTCGGGGGTGCGGTCGCCACCGTCGCCTTCAACTACCTCTCCTCGGTGATTCGAGCACTGGGCGACAGCACGACCCCGCTGATCTTCCTGATGATCGCCAGCGTGCTGAACGTGGCGCTGGTGCTGGCCTTCATCGGTGGGCTCGGCATGGGCGTCGGGGGAGCGGCACTGGCGACGGTGCTGGCCCAGCTGGTCTCGGCGCTGCTGTGCCTGACCCTGGTGTGGCGCCGGATGCCCGAGCTGCACCTGGGACGCGCCGACTTCGTGGTCGACCCCGCCCAGCTGCGGGAGTCGGCCCGGCAGGGCTTCACGCTCGGCTTCCAGATGTCGATCATCGCGCTGGGCGCCGCGATGCTGCAGTTCGGCATCAATGGACTGGGATCCACCGCCGTGGCCGCCTTCACCACCGCCATGCGCGTCGACCAGATGGCGGTGATCCCGCTGGCCAGCATCGGTGTGGCCATGGCCACCTTCGTGGCGCAGAATGCCGGCGCCATGCAGTGGCGGCGCATCCTCGACGGCGTGCGGCAGACCCTCATGCTGTCGGCGGCCTTGTCATTGCTGCTGGGTGGCCTGATCTTCCTGTTCGGAACCCAGCTGGTGGAGGTCTTCGTCGGGCCCGGGCAGCCCCAGGTGGTGCAGATGGCGCACCAGTACCTGGTGGTGAACTCGGCGCTCTACGCCGTGCTCTCGGTGCTGTTCGTGACCCGTCACAGCATCCAGGGCCTGGGCTCCACCCTCGCGCCCACCATGGCGGGAGTCCTCGAACTGGTGGCCCGCGGAGTCGTGGGCCTGGTGCTGGTGCAGCACATCGGCTTCCTCGGTGTGGTGCTGGCCGCACCTGCCGCCTGGATCCTGGCGCTGGTGCCCCTGCTGCTGGCCTGGCGTGCCCATCGACGCCTGCTGATCACCCGTGACAACGAGGCATCGGTGCCAGCCTGATTCGCCTCCTCGCGGGGGCGGCCGGCCGACACACCTTGCCGGCCTTGCTGGGGGTTGTGGCACCCGTGGTGACACATCACCTACAGTCGGCCGGGTGCAGGCACACGGGGAACACCACAGGCATCGGCCCGAGATCCACGGCCTTCGTGGACTGGCGATTCTGTTGGTGGTGGTCTACCACGTCTGGGTGCACCGCGTCTCGGGCGGCGTGGACGTCTTCCTGTTCATCTCGGCCTTCCTGCTCACCGGCACCTTCATCCGACGACTCGACCGCGGCGAGCCCATCCGCCCCTTCGACTACTGGGCCCGTACCTTCAAGCGCCTGCTGCCACCGGCCGCCGTCGTGGTCCTGTTGACCCTGGTGGGGGTCTGGCAGTTCCTACCCCGCCTGCAGTGGCTGGAGGCCACCCGACACGCCCTGGGTTCACTCTTCCAGGTGCAGAACTGGGTGCTGGAGCACGAGGCCACCGACTACTACGCCATCAACGTGCTGGCCTCGCCCTTCCAGCACTTCTGGTCCCTGTCGATCCAGGGGCAGATCTTCCTGCTGTGGCCCCTGCTCCACGCACTGGCCGGCCTGCTGTCGCGGCGCTTGAAGGTGCCGCACAAGCCCGTGCAGGCAGTGATCTTCGGTCTGGTGCTGTGCACATCACTGGGCTGGTCGATCCACCAGACGGCCACCAACCAGCAGAGCGCCTACTTCAGCACCTTCACCCGGTTGTGGGAGTTCGCCGCCGGATCCATGCTGGCCCTGGGCATCGCGCGCCTGGAGAGCCTGTGGGGCCCCGGCCGGCGACGCCATGTGGGGCTGCGCGTCGTGCTCGGGTGGGTGGGGCTGCTGGGGCTGCTCTCGGTGGGCGCCCTGGTGGACGTCCGTGGCGCCTTCCCCGGCTGGGTGGCCATCCTGCCCCTGACCGCCGCGTCGTTGGTGATCGTGGCCGCCGACACCCGGCACCGCTGGGGCGCCGACCGATTGTTGTCGAGCCGACCCTTCAGCTTCCTGGGTGACATCAGCTACGCCCTGTACCTGGTGCACTGGCCCCTGTTGGTGATCTGGCTGGGCACCCAGGAGCACTCGGCGGCCGGTACCTGGGATGGTCTGGCGCTGGTGGTGACGAGCCTGGTGCTGGCCTGGGTGCTCACCCGTCTGGTGGACCAGCCGGTGCGACGCTCTGCCTGGTTGCGGCAGCGGACCTGGGCCAGTGCCACCGTGGCCGTCCTGGCGCTGGCGCTTGCCGCCGGCCCGACGCTGTGGGCCAAGAACCGGCTGGAGGAGCACGCCGCGCGACTGGAGCAGGCGGCGGCCCAGAAGAATCCGGGGGCGCGGGTCCTGCTGCCCGGCCACCAGGAGGTGGCTCCGGACGACTCGGCTCCCGTGCTGCCCCTGCCGGAGAACCTGGCCCAGAACTGGCACATGCTGCCCGAAGAGTGCCCCAAGGGCATGGTCCCGGAGGATCCCGAAGGCCTGCAGAACTGTCACATGACGCCCAACCAGGACCAGCAGGACCGGCCCTTGCTGGTGGTGGTGGGCAGCTCGCATGCCACCCAGCTGGCCGGCGCCATCCAACCCCTGGCCGAACGTCACAACTGGCGCATGGTCTCGGTGACCCGGCGCAGCTGCTACTTCGCGCCGGGGCAGCCCACCGCCAAGGACTGCGCGGAGCACAATGACCGGCTCGACGCGTGGCTGGACGAGGTCAAGCCCGATGCCCTGTTCACCCTGACCACCTTGGTGCCCCACGGCCAGATGGAGGTGCTGCAGCCGGGCACCGAGGAGAACATCGCCCGTCAGCGCGCCCGTGGTGGACGTTTCATCGCGGTGCGCGCCCATCCTCGCCTGCCCGGCAACCCCAATGAGTGCGAGGCAGACCCGAGCAAGACGGAGCAGGACTGCACCTACCGGCTCGCCGACAACATGCCGTCCAAGCGCCCCGACCAGGAGCTGCTGCGTGGAGCGGGGGCCAAGGACGTCTACGGGCTGGACCTGAGCCAGCAGATGTGCCCGGAGGGGGTCTGTCGCCCGATCGTCGGCAATGTGCGGGTCTTCATGGACTACACGCACGTCACCAGGCTCTACGCGGGCACCATGGAGCCCTTCGTCGACCAGCAGCTGAAGGATGCCGGCTGGCGCTGGTGACGGGCTGCCCGCCCGGCCCACCAGCGACGTCGGGGGTTGTCAGCCGCAGGTGACGCCGGTGGCGTGGACGGGGCAGTAGCCATTCGGGACCCGGTCGAGGTACTGCTGGTGGTAGTCCTCGGCCCAGTGCCACTGCGGCGCGGGCTGCACCGTCGTGGTGATCGGCCCGAAGCCGGCGGCGGCCAGCTTCGGCCCGAAGTCCGCCAGTGCCTCGCGTGCGGCCGTCTCCTGTTCGGGGCTGGTGGTGAAGATCGCCGAGCGGTACTGGCTGCCGATGTCATTGCCCTGCCGGTCGCCCTGGGTCGGGTCGTGGTTCTCCAGGAAGACCGCCAGCAGGTCTCGGTAGGAGACGCGGCGGGGATCGAAGACCACCCGTACCGTCTCCGCGTGGCCGGTCATCCCGGTGCAGGTCTCCTCGTAGGTGGGGTTGGTGTTGCTGCCACCCATGTACCCGGCCGCGGTGGACAGCACTCCGTCGGTCTCCCAGAACAGCTTCTCGGCGCCCCAGAAACAGCCCATCGCGAAGTAGGCCACCTCGGAGTTCGGGAAGTCCCGGTCCAGCGGGTCTCCGAAGACTCGGTGGTAGCAGGGCATGGCCAGTTGCGGCTGGTCGTGGTCGACGATCTGGATGTGTGCTCGCCCGAAGATCATGACGCACAGGCTAGCTCGCTGCAGGAAGCTGCCCGGGGCCATAGAGTCCTGTCATGGACCAGCAGCCGAGCCCCAGCACCCTCGTTCCTCCCGTGTCGGCCAGCCATGCCCTGGCGCAGCTCGCCCCGCTCGTGGGCACCTGGCGAGGGGAGGGGCGCGGCGTCTACCCGACGATCGAGGCCTTCGACTACGTGGAGGAGGTCACCTTCGTCGACGTCGGCAAGCCCTTCCTCGTCTACCACCAGCGCACCTGGGGGCAGGACGGAGCGCCGATGCACGTCGAGGTCGGCTACCTGCGCGCCCCGGCTGCGGGAGTGGTGGAACTGACCATGGCGCTGCCCACCGGTCAGACCGAGAACGGCTCGGGCACCTTCACCACCGATCCGCTGCACCTGCAGCTCGACTGCCGGGTGGACAACACGCCCAGCGCCAAGCGGGTGGATTCGAGCCGCCGCACCCTGCGCGTGGAGGGCGACGTGCTGGAGACCAGCTTCGACATGGCGGCGGTGGGGGAGCCGCTGCACAACCATCTGCGCTCCCGGCTCACCCGCCTGACCAGCTGACGGACCCACCCCAGCAGATCAACGCGAAGGGGTCAGGCCGACGCGGGGCTCGGCAGTCGCCAGTCGATCGCAGTGGCGCCCTGCTCCTGCAGCAGCGCGTTGACGCGGCTGAAGGGGCGCGAGCCGAAGAATCCCGAGCGTGCGCTCAACGGGGACGGGTGCGGGCTGGCGATCACCGGCACCTGGCCGAGCATGGGGGTCAAGGACTGCGCGTCGCGGCCCCACAGCACCGCCACCAGCGGGCCCCCGCGGGCCACCAGCGCCTCGATCGCACACTGCGTGACCTGCTCCCAGCCCTTGCCCCGGTGGGAGCCGGCGGCCCCCGGGCGCACGGTGAGCACCCGGTTCAACAGCAGCACACCCTGTTCGAACCAGGCCGAGAGGTCACCATGCTCGGCCGGTTCGATCCCCAGATCGTCGCGCAGTTCCACGTAGATGTTCTGCAGGCTGCGGGGCACCGGGCGCACGTCCGGCTCGACGCTGAAGCTCAGGCCCACGGGGTGTCCGGGCGTGGGGTAGGGATCCTGGCCCACCACCAGCACTCGCACGTCGGCCAGCGGACGGGTGAAGGCCCGCAGGACCCTGTCGCCGGCAGGCAGGTAGTTGCGCCCGGCGGCGAGCTCGGCGCGCAGGAACTGCCCCATCTGGTGCACCTGCTCCTCGACGGGTGCCAGCGCCTCGGCCCAGTCGGGCGCGATGATCTCGTGCAGTGGACGGGCAGTCATCACTTCTCCTCGGGAGCAGTCGGTCGGTCCTTGGGCATCAGCAGCGAACAGGCGGCGCCGGACAACAGCAGTGCACCACCGATGGCGAAGGCCGGCCCCAGTCCCAGGGCGTCGGCGATCGCGCCGGCGGCCAGCGGGCCGATGATGGCGCCCAGGTCGCTCATCATCGAGAAGGTGGCGATCGGGGCGCCGCCACGGCCGGCGGTCACGTCTCCCACCACGGCGGTGGGGGCGGTGGAGTGCGCAGCCGACCCGAGCCCGTAGAGGCACAGGATCCCGGTGAGCACCCAGATCGCCCAGGCGTGGTCGATCCGTGCGGACAAGGGCATCAGGATGGCGGCAAGACCGGTCGACACGCCTGCCATCACCATCATGGGGCGGCGTCCGACGGTGTCGACGGCACGCCCCACCGGGCCGAGCACGGCGGTCTGGGCGACGGCGGCGACGGCGAAGGCGATCCCGGTCCACGACGGGCTGCGGTGCAGTCCTTCCACCACCAGCACCGGCACCAGTGAGCTGCGCACCCCGAAGGACTGCCAACCCTGGGCAAAGTTGGTGACCAGCGCGGCCCGGTAGCGCACGTCGACGATGGCCTCGCGCAGCGTCATCTGTGGCTTCTGCGTCACCTCCGCCTCACGCTCGGGGCGGCTGAGCAGCGACAGGGCCACGATGCCGGCCGCCAGCAGGGTGGCGGCGTAGACGAAGAAGGGCGCCGTCAGCGAGATCGCGGCGAAGACGCCGCCCACCGCTGGCCCGGCCATACCGCCCAGCAGGAAGCCTCCCGAATACAGGGCGCTGGCCCGGCCGCGCAGATGGGGTTCGACGGTGCGCAACAGCAAGGACATCGCTGCCACGGTGAACATGGCCGAACCGATGCCACCCAGGCCTCGCATCAGCAGCAAGGCCCAGAAACTGGTCGCCAGGCCGGCCGCCGCGGAGGAGGCGGCGACGATGAACATCCCGGTGCCCAGGACGGTGCGTTCCCCGAAACGGCCGATCAGTGGCGGTACCCCCGGGCTGGTGACCAGGCGCATCAGTGCGAAGGAGCTGATCACCATGCCCACCATCAGGTTGGTCACCTCGAAGCTGCGGGCGAAGACCGGCAGCACGGGCACCATCACACCGAAGCCGACCGCGACGCAGAAGGCGATCACCGACAGCACGGTCACGTCGCGCGGCAGCCCTTCGCGGCTCTGCAGCCAGGCGGGGCGTCGGGTGGGGGCGGGCGTGGGCACGCGCACAGGTTAGCCTTGCAGGCGACAGTTCTGCCCATCCGATTCGAAAGGCTGCCGAATGGCGCACAGTGCAAGCGAGGGTCCACGCACGGGGCAGGACGCCCAAGCCCAGGCAACCCAGACCCAGGAAGCCAACGCCAAGGAAGCCCGGGCCGAGGAGCAGGAGGGAGTCCAGCTCCCCTCCCGCGCCGAACTCGCCGCCCAGGCTGCGACGCCGGGTAGCGTGCCGCACGGCATCAAGCTGGCGGCCGGTTGGTTCTGGCGACTGCTGGTCATCGGGGCCGGCATCTACGGTCTGTGGCGTGTCATGGCGCTGCTCTCGGCGGTGATGATCCCGCTGATGGTGGCGGTGCTGCTGGCGGCCGCGCTGTGGCCGCTGCGCACCTTCCTGCACCGCAAGGGAGCCTCGCGCGGTGCGGCGGCGGGGCTGAGCCTGCTGCTCCTGGTGCTGCTCGTGGTGGGCATCTTCACCTTGGTGGGCACGCAGATCGCCTCGCAGTCCTCCGAGCTAGCCGACGCCTCGGTGGCCAGTTACGAGCAGTTCATGAACTGGCTCGGCAACGGCCCGCTCAACATCCACCAACCCCAGATCGACGCCTGGACCGAGAAGGTGACCGAGTGGGCCAAGACCCAGCAGTCCGCGGCCGCCGGGCTCGCCACCGCGGCTGGTTCGACGGTGGGCAACTTCTTCGCCGGTATCGCCCTGGCCCTGTTCGCGCTGTTCTACTTCCTCTTCGAGGGTGATCGCATCGCCCGGGCCGGCTTCCAGCTGGTGCCCCGCGACGCGCGTGCGCGGATCATCGACGCGTCCCACCGCGGCTGGATTTCCCTGGTGGCCTATGTGCGTGCGGCCGTGATCGTCGCCTTCGTCGACGGCCTGGGGGCCGGCATCGGCGCCGCGGCGGTGGGGTCCAACCTCTTCCTGGCGATCGGTGCCCTCACCTTCATCACCGCCTTCATCCCCCTGCTGGGCGCCTTCGTCGCCGGGCTGGTCTCCACCAGCGTGGTGCTGCTCACCCTGGGATGGGTGAAGGGCGTCATCATGCTCGTGGTCTTCGTCCTGGTGATGCAGCTGGAGGCGCACGTCCTGCAGCCCTTCCTGCTGGGCAAGGCCGTCTCCATCCACCCGCTGATGGTGCTCTACGGCATCGCAGTGGGCGGCGTCCTCGGCGGGATCGTCGGGGTGCTCTTCGTGGTGCCGCTGCTGGCCTTCGCCAATGCCTTCATCCGCGCGATGGTCTCGCACCACCAGGACTCCGACGAGCCGGCGCCGCCTGCCGACGACCCGGTCACTGATGGCAAGAACGGCGAGCAGGAGGCTGCCGGGGCCGCGACCGCCTGAGCCCCTGATTTACCCCGCATTCGTGCAACCGCCCCTTCCGGAATGGAAGGGGCGGTTTTACATTCGTGGCATGGAGCCCGACCTGACACCCATCCTGGAAGACTTGGCGGCAGGCCGCATCACCGCGGCAGAGGCCGATCGCCGCATCGAGCATGCCCGCAATCCGGCAGGGGAACCCGACGCTGAGGCGCCCCCGTCGTCGGCCCCGGAGCCGGAGGAGCCGAGTTGGGGTGACATCGCTCGCGACCTGCTCGGTGCCGCCAGTGGGCTGGCCCACAGCGCGGGGCTGGGCGTGCAGCAGGTGGGGGAGCGCCTGCAGGACAGCGCATCGTCATCGGCAGGCGATTCCCAGCGGACGCGTGGCCCGGTGGCTGCCGCGGTGACCCCGGAACAACCGGCCGGCAACCAGGGCGTGGAGCGGGTCAGCCTGCGAGCCACGGGACGCCGGGTGCGCATCATCGGCGACCCGTCGATCGCCACCGTGACGGTGGACGGCCCCCACGTGTTGCGTCGCAGCGGGAGCACCATGGAGGTGACCTGCGACGGAGAGCTCGGCGCCTCCCGCGACGGCTTCAGCGTGCTGAGCGGGCCGCTGCTCACCCACGGCCTGGGCGGCCTTCGTCACCTGGGGCTCGAGGAGCTGCGCGCCATCGGACTGGGCAAGCAGGTGCTGCTGCGGGTGAACCCCGCGATCCCGGTGGATGCCGAGGTGACTGCCGGAAGCCTGACCACCGACCAGGTGCGCTGGCTGGGGCGGATCCGCGTCACCGCCGGTGGTGCCACGCTGCGCGGCGTCCACCAGGTGGCCGACGCGCTGGTGCAGGCCGGCGGCGCCACGGTGGCGGGTGTGCTGGCAGGCGGGCGCTCCCGGGTGCGCGTCGAGTCGGGGAACCTCGTCGTCGAGCTGCCCCGTGAGGCCGACGTGACGGTCCGCGCCGAGGCGCAGGTGGGGCGCATCGCCTGGCCGGGTGGAGCCGCCGCCTTGCACGAGTACCAGGCGGGGCAGGGCAGCGGACGGTTGGACGTGACGGTGGTGATGGGCGGGGCGACGGTGCGTCACGAGGGCGTCGAGGAGCCCCCGCAGGATGCCCAACAACAGCAGCAGCCACAGCAGGACGGCCCGGACGAGACCTCGGGCCCCGCCAAGGACCAGGAGCAGCCATGACGCACGCAGCCAGCAACCACGCGGCCAATACCCCCGCGGCCAGTACCCACCGGGCCCCTGCCGACTGCCCGGTGTGCAGTCACGAGCTGATCACCACCCGCCTGGGCTGTGCCCACTGCGGCACGGAGCTGGCGGGCCGTTTCGAACGCTGCGGCTTCTGTGCCCTGAACGCCCAGCAGGCCGAGCTGTTGACCGTCTTCCTGGCCTCCCGGGGGAACCTCCGCGAGGTGGCCAAGGCGCAGCAGGTGAGCTACCCGACTGCGCGGGCGCGGTTGTCGTCGCTGCTCCAGGCGCTGGGGATCGAGGAGCAGGGTGCCGAGCCCAGCGCCCCCACCCGAGCCGAGGTGCTGGCCCAGGTGGAGGCAGGCGAGCTGACCCCGGCGGAGGCGGCTCGGCTGCTCTAGGAGCCCCGGACACCGAATCGCGTCCCGCTCGATCGAGCGGGACGCGATGGTGCAACCGGGGCGCTGTCGGCGCGGGGATCAGGCCTGGAAGTTCTCCACCTTCACGATGGTGACCTCGATGGTCTTGCCATTGGGGGCCTCGTAGCTGGAGGCCTCGCCGACCTTCTTGCCGAGCACGGCGGCGCCCAGCGGCGACTGGGGGCTGAAGACCTGGATGTCGACCGAGTCGTCCAGGCCCATCACCTCACGCGATCCCAGCAGGAAGGTGTCGGTGTCGTCCTCGTCACCGAAGTAGGCGACGGTCACCTGGCTGCCGGGGGCGGCCTCGCCGGTCTTGGCGGCCTCGCCCACCTGGGCGCGACGCAGCATGTCCTCCAGCTGCAGGATGCGGGCCTCCATCTGGCCCTGCTCCTCGCGAGCGGCGTGGTAACCGCCGTTCTCGGACAGGTCGCCCTCGTCGCGCGCCTGGGCGATCTTGGTGGAGACCTCGATGCGGCCGTCGCCCTTGAGGTACTCGAGCTCCTCGGAGAGCTTGTCGAAAGCCTCCTGGGTCAGCCAGATGGTGTCGGTTGCATTCTCAGTCATCCGAGAAATCTATCATCGACGGCAGATTCCCCAAAGGATCACGCGACGCGACAGCTGGTCACCTCGACGCTGACGGCACGGTTGACCGTCTTGACCGGAATTCGGGTGCGGGTGATCTTCTCGGTGCCCGGGGGGATGGTGGCCTCCAGCTCACCGACGCGCACGAAGTTCTCTGCCGTGGCCTCCAGGACGCACACCACGGGGGTGGCCGGGTCGCGTCGCTGGACGCGCAGGTCTGCGACGATCTCGTGGTCATCGGTCTCGGTGAAGCCATAGACGTCGGCGGAGACCGGCGGGGTGGCGGAGGTGCCGCCGGCCCAGACCAGCCAGCCGGCCAACAGGGCAGTGAGCACCGCCACCAGCGCCAGGTAGATCCGGCGACGCGACGGCGGGACGGCGTAGCGGGCTTCGATGCGGGAACGGTCGGCCTCGGTCAGGGTGCTCACCTCTCCATTGTGCCCATTCCCGGACGAGCACGGTTCTCGGCCGTGGGGTTCGGCACAATGGGGGGCATGTCTGAATTCCCTGGGGGCCCCGGTGCCCGTCCCGAACTGAGGCTCATGCACGTCCACGCCCACCCCGACGACGAGTCGAGCAAGGGGGCCGCCACCACGGCCAAGTACGTGGCGGAGGGAGCCAAGGTGATGGTCGCCACCTGCACCGGGGGCGAGCGCGGCAGCGTCCTGAATCCCAAGATGGACCGTCCCGAGGTGTGGGCCGACATTGCCGCCATCCGGCACCTGGAGATGGACACGGCCCGTGAGATCCTGGGCGTCGAGCAGCGCTGGTTGGGCTACATCGATTCGGGCTTCCCCGAGGGCGATCCGCTGCCGCCACTGCCGCGGGGTTGCTTCGGCCTGGTGGATCCCGACGAGGCGGCACGTCCGCTGGTGCGCCTGATCCGTGAGTTCAAGCCGCAGGTGGTGACCACCTATGACGAGAAGGGTGGTTACCCGCACCCCGACCACATCATGTGCCACAACATCACCATGGCGGCCGTGCAGCAGGCGGGCGACCCCAACCTGCACCCTGACATGGGACCGGCCTGGCAGGTGAGCAAGCTGTACTACCACATGGGCTTCCACCGGCTGCGCTTCGCGGCGCTCGATGCGGCGATGCACGAGAAGGGGCTGGACTCGCCCTACAAGGACCGGCTGGCCAAGTGGGAGGACTTCGAGTACGAGAAGCGCATCACCACCCGGATTCCCTGCGGGGAGTACTTTCCGGTGCGCGATGCGGCGCTGCTGGCCCACGCGACACAGATCGACCCGGACGGGCCGTGGTTCGCGGTGCCGACGGAGGTGCAGCAGCAGGTGTGGCCGACCGAGGACTACGAACTGGTCTTCAGCACCGTGCCGACGATGTTGCCGGAGGACGACCTGTTCTCGGGTCTGCGCGAGGTGGAGCCGGACGACGCCAGCGAGGGTTGGCAGATCTGACCCTTCGGGGGCCTGCCCGGGACTCCGGGCCGCGGGTCAGTCGTCGAGCGTCGTGCGCTCGAATTCCTGGGCCTTGCGGCCCTCGGGGGTCAGGTCGGCCTCGTAGGGGATCGAGGGGTCGATCCTGCGGGTGTGGCGCCTCAGGCTCAGCGAACCCAGGATGATGAACGCGGCGATCACGCAGAAGGTGATGAAGTTGAGCGTTCCGCTGGCAAGCATCAGGTTCATGGCTGCAGGATACGCGCACTCGGGCAGCAATGCCCCTCCAGGGGGTGGCCGGGTGTTTCAGGCCTGGCTCGCTCCTGTCGGCCCCTCCCCACGTCTTGGCTAGGCTGTGCGCGTGTCGAACCGTCTTGCCGAGTCCACCAGCCCCTACCTGCAGCAGCACGCCCACCAGGAGGTGGACTGGTATCCGTGGGGGCCGGAGGCCTTCGAGGTTGCTCGCCAGAAGGACCTGCCCCTGCTGGTGAGCACCGGTTATGCCGCGTGCCACTGGTGCCACGTGATGGCCCACGAGAGCTTCGACGACCACGAGACCGCGCAGTACATGAACGAACACTTCGTCAGCGTGAAGGTGGATCGCGAGGAGAATCCCGACGTGGACGCCGTGCTGATGAACGCCACCCAGGCCCTGACCGGCCAGGGCGGCTGGCCGATGACGGTCTTCCTCACGCCCCAGGGTGACCCCTTCTTCGCCGGCACCTACTTCCCACCGGTGCCTGCCGGCAACCAGCCGAGCTTCCGTCAGGTGCTCGAGGCGCTGGCCGGGGCCTGGCAGCAGCGACGCGAGGAGGTGCTCGGCTCGGCGCAGAGCATCACCGCGCAGCTGCGTGAGCTGAATCCCGTCGAGGCCAGTGACGCGGTGCCCGGCTCGCGCGAGACGCTGGAGCTGCTGGGCAAGGACTACGACATGATCCACGGTGGCTTCGGCACGGCGCCGAAGTTCCCGCCGGCCATGGTGCTCGACGCACTGCTGGTCAAGGGCGATCCCACCAGCCTCGACATGGCGCAGCTGACCTGCGAGATGATGGCCCGCGGCGGCCTGTACGACCGGGTGGGTGGCGGTTTCCACCGCTATGCCACCGACGTGGGCTGGGTGGTGCCGCACTTCGAGAAGATGCTCTACGACAATGCCCTGCTGCTGGGCAGCTACACGCGCTGCTGGCGTCGCACCGCCGACCACGACGGCTACAAGCGTGAGCTCTACGAGCACGTCATCTACTCCACCGTGGAGTGGCTGGAGCGCGAGATGCGCACCGAGCCCGTCGACGGGTTGGGCGGGGGCGCCTTCGCCGCCAGCCTGGACGCCGACAGCGTCGACATCCGCGGCATGGTGGCGGAGGGCATCTACTACGTGTGGAGCCCGGAGCTGCTGGACGACGCCCTCGGCGAGCAGGACGGCGGTTGGGCCCGGCAGGTCTTCCACGTCCACGACGCCGGCACCTTCGAGCATGGCCTGTCGACGCTGCAGCTGCACGGTTCCCCCGATCGCGAGCGCCTCACCCGGGTGCTGGAGAAGCTGCGGGCCGAGCGCCAGAACCGCTTCGCCCCCGCCCGCGACGACAAGGTCGTGGCCGCCTGGAATGGGTGGCTGATCGACTCGCTGGTCACCGCCGGCATGGTCTTCGGCGAGGCTGACTGGCTCGAACTGGCCCGCGGTGCCGCCGAGGCCGTCTGGCAGGTGCACGTCGACCAGGCTGCCGATCGTTTCGTGCGCACCTCGCGGGACGGCAAGGCGGGATCCACCCCCGCCGCCGCCGAGGACCACGGCGCCCTGGCGCTGGGCCTGGCCCGGTTGGCCGGTGCCCTGGGTGACGCGACCTGGCTGGAGCGTGCGGTCTGGCTCCTGGAGCGCGCCGACCGGCTCTTCGGCGCCGACGACGGCGGCTTCTTCGACGCCGAGGCCAGCGACGAGCTCTTCACCCGCGCCCGTGACCTGACCGACAACTCCACCCCGTCGGGAACCAGCTCGCTGGTGGCCGCGCTGCGCCTGGCGGGCCTGATGGCTTGCCGCGATGACCTGGTGGCCCGGGCCGATCGGGCCGCGCGCACCACCTGGCCGCTGGTGGCCGCGCAGCCGCGCTTCGCGGGCTGGTCGCTGGCCGATGCCCTGACCCAGGACGAGGCCCGACGGGGGCTGCGTCCCGCCCAGGCCGTCATCGTCGTCCCGGAGGGCTCCGAGGGGATCGATCGAATGGCCACGGCGGCCTTCCGGATGGCCCCGGCAGGCTCGGCGATCATCGTCGCGCCCGAGGGAACCAGCGGCTTCGGGCACCTCTTCGACGACCGCACCGCTCGCGACGGTCAGGCGAGCGCCTATGTCTGCCGTGGTGAGGTCTGCTTCGAGCCGACGAGCGACTATGCGGAGCTCAAGACTCCGCTGTGGACTCGCTGCTGACCTCCTCGGCCGCCCCGGGCGTCACCGGCCAGCCGGTCAGCAGGGCCTCCAGACCGAGTCGGAACTGTTCGTCGGGCTGCCAGTCGTAGCCCTCGGCCATGGCGCGTCCCAGGTGGGGGAGCGCGGCCACGTTCGCCATCGCCTGCTCGGGGGTGGTGTCGCTTCCCCCGGTGGGTTGGCGCACCTCGCCCTGCACCTTGCCGACGGTGAAGGCCACCACGCAGTCCAGCAGTGGCATGGCCGCTGCCGGGGGCAGTCCTTGGTCTGCCAGCCGCCCCAGCGTCTGGTCGACCAGCCCCAACAGTCGTGGGGTGACCACGGGCCGGGTGGCCACCAGGGCCACCAACTGGGGATGCTGCAACAGGGCCCGTCGCAGTTCGTGGGCCAACGAGGCCACCTGCCGACGCCAGCTGCCGTCGGTCTGGGGGTGCAGCTCGCTCCACAGTTCGTCGACGACCAGGTCGAACAGTGCCGCCTTGTTGGGCACGTGGTGGTAGATCGTCATCGGGTCGACACCCATGGCGGCGCCCAGCCGACGCATGCTGAAGCCCTCGACGCCCTCGGTGCCGAGCAGCTGCGTCGCGGCCCGGACCACCTGCTGGACGGTCGTGGTGGCTGGCCTGGGGGTCATGACGGCTCCGGGGTGCTGGTGGGGCTGGTGAAGAAGAGACGACGGTCGTGCCAGAGTACCCACACGCAGATGGGGATCAGGATGGCGGTCTGGATCACCTTGGTGTCGGGGAGGGTGTGCAGGATCTCGTTGCCCACATTGGCGCACAGGTGGAAGACGATCGGGATCCAGATGTTGCGTCGGCTGCGGTAGTAGAACCAGTTCATCAAGATCATGAGGGGCAGGATCGAGAACATGAAGTTGGCGCTGGCCAGCGCGCCCACCTCCACCACCTCTGCCTGGTAGGAACCCTTGATCGCCGCCAGTGGAATGTGCCAGAAGGCCCAGAAGATGGCGAAGACCCAGGTGGTGCGCCACACGCTCCACCGCGTGGTCAGGGCGTCGGTGCCGTAGCTGTGCCAGGCCAGCTCCTCGACGAAGGGGGCCAAGGTCACCGCCACCCACCCCGAGATGGCGCCCATCGCCACGGAGGAGCTCGTCTTGATGGTGAACTGCTCTGCCGGCCCCCCGAAGGCGACGGAGACGGCGGTGGCCGCCACCAGCGACAAGGGAAGCAGCAGGGCCGCGCCCACCGTGTCGGCCACGGTGACGCCGCGCAGGGTGAGGCGTTGCCGGGTGTCCCTGCGCAGTACCGGATCACGCCTGGTGAGGGCGATGGCGACGGCCACCGGGGCGAGCAGCCCCAGCAGGGCGAGCGCCGTCGTCACGCTGGTGAGTGCCGTGGTCATCGGCTCGATGCGGGAAGTGACGGCAGCCATGCCCCACAAGGCCCAGGGGATGGCGATCGACAGGCCGAAGAAGAGCCAGGGATGGCGGTAGTGGCGCACCGCCTCCGAGGCGACGGCAGGGGGTTGGAGTGATTGGAGGAGCTGCTTCCTGGTCATGCCCCCACGGTATTTCTACGGTGTAGAAAAAACATCGGGAAAGATCCTGACTTCCCCTCCCGGGGAGGCCTCAGGGGTGGGGCTCAGCGGCCGAAGCGTCGCTCCCGCTGGCTGAAGGATCGCAGGGCGCGCAGGAAGTCCACCTTGCGGAAATCGGGCCACAGCGCCTCGCAGAAGTAGAACTCGCTGTGGGCGCTCTGCCACATCAGGAAACCCGACAGGCGCTGTTCCCCGGAGGTGCGGATGATCAGGTCGGGATCGGGCTGGCCCTTGGTGTAGAGATGGCCGCCGATCTGGTCGATCTCCAGGCTCTGGGCCACCTCCTCCAGGGTGCGGCCCTTGACGGCCTCCTCCTTGAGCAGCGAGCGCACGGCGTCGCGCAGCTCGTGGCGGCCACCGTAGGCGATGGCGACGTTCACCAGCATTCCCGGGTTGTTGGCGCTGCGGTCGCGGGCCCGTTCCAGGGCGGTGACCATGGTGGGCGGCAGCAGTGACATGTCGCCCACCGCCTGCACTGGCCAGCGGCCGTCCTCGGCCAGGTCGGTCACCAGCTGTTCGATCACCCCGAGCAGCGGGGCGACCTCCTCGTCGGTGGAGCGCTTGAGGTTGTCGGGGCTGAGCACCCACAGGGTGACGACCTCGATACCGGCGTCGTCGCACCATCCGACGAAGTCCTTGAGCTTGTCGGCGCCCGCTTGGTAGCCCGCCACCAGTGGCTGGTCGGGGGCATTCATGCGCGCCCAGCGGCGATTGCCGTCGGCCAGCACCGCGACGTGGCGCGGCAGGTTCGCCTGGTCGAGTTCCGAGACCAGGCGGGACTCGTAGGTGCTGTAGAGAAGCCCCGACGGATGCATTCTGTCGAGGGTCTCGGTGAGACGATCCAGCCGGTTCATGCGCACCAGAGTAATGGGTGTCGTCCACGCGGGGGTCGACGAAGGGTGGCCTTCCGGGTGGTCTCGGCGGGGCTCAACCTACGGTACCGTAGGTTTCATGGAGCAAGCCGAACACCGCAGGGGTGATCATCTGCGCGACGTCGTCGAGGAAATCGTGGACCGGGCCAAACCCCGTCTGCGGGGTTGGCAGCACCAGATCTTTGCCCCCATCGCCCTGGTGGCCGGCATCCTGCTGGTGACCTTGGCACCCGAGCTGGACCAGCGGGTGGCCAGCGCGGTCTACACCTTGAGCGCGGTGCTGCTGTTCGGCAATTCGGCCTTCTACCACCGGGGGCGTTGGTCGAAGAAGGTGCACGCGGTCTTTCGTCGCGTCGACCACGCCAACATCTTCATCTTCATCGCCGGCAGCTACACCCCGCTTGCCGTCGGGATGCTGCATGGCCGCAGCCTGCGGCTGCTGCTCACGCTGATCTGGCTGTGTGCGCTGGTGGGAGTGCTCTTCAGGGTCTTCTGGATCGGTGCCCCGCGGTGGTTGTACGTGGCGCTCTACCTGGCCATGGGGTGGGCCGCGATCGGTTGGATGGGGCAGTTCTGGCAGCAGGGTGGCCCCCTGGTGGTCTGTCTGATCGCCCTGGGGGGTCTGATCTACTCGGTGGGCGCCATCGTCTACGGCCGCAAGCACCCCGATCCGTGGCCCGAGACCTTCGGCTTCCACGAGATCTTCCACAGCTGCACGGTGCTGGCCGCCGTCTGCCACTACGTGGCGATCTGCCTGGTGCTCTTCCGCTGACGCCACTCCCATCCGGTGTCAGAGGGCTGCACTAGTCTCGCCACATGGACGCACTCGACCTCACCCAGCCCCTGCCGGACCTGTTGCAGGCCCTGGTGGATGTCGAGTCCGTGAGCGGGAACGAGGCGGCCTTGGCCACCCTGGTGGCTGCCTCACTGCAGTGCCAACCGCACCTGGAGGTCACCCGACTGGGAAATGTAGTGGTGGCCCGAACCCGGTTGGGGCGTGCGCATCGAGTGGCGGTGGCCGGGCACCTGGACACCGTGCCGGTGGCCGGCAACCTTCCCAGCAGCCGTGCCATGGTGGGTGGCCAGGACAGCGTCCTCGGCCGGGGCCGCTGTGACATGAAGGGCGGCGTGGCCGTGGCGCTGCAGCTGGCCGCCACCCTGCGTGAGCCGCAGCATGACCTCACCTGGATCTTCTACGACAACGAGGAGGTCGACGCCTCGTTGAACGGCCTGGGCCAGCTGGCCGCGGAGCGTCCCGATCTGGTGACGGCCGACTTCGCGATCCTGATGGAACCCACCAGCGCCCTGGTGGAGGGCGGCTGCCAGGGGAGCCTGCGATTTTGGGTGACCACCACGGGACAGGCCGCGCACAGCGCCCGTGCCTGGAGTGGTCACAACGCCATCCACGACATGCGCGTCGTGCTGGAACGTATCGAGTCCTTCGACGCCCGTCAGGTGGAGGTGGACGGGCTCACCTATCGTGAGGGACTCAACGCCGTGCAGATCCGCGGGGGAGTGGCGGGCAATGTCATCCCAGACCAGTGCAGTGTGCACGTCAACTACCGCTTTGCGCCCGACAAGACGCTGACGCAGGCAGAACAGCTGATGCGTGAGACCTTCGACGGCTTCGCCATCGACGTCGTCGACCGCTCCGCGGCCGCACGCCCGGGCCTGCACCTGCCGATGGCGCGGAGCTTCCTGGCGGCGCTGGGTGGGGTGCCCGGGCCCAAGTACGGCTGGACCGACGTGGCGCGCTTCAGCGAACTGGGGATCCCCGCGGTCAACTGCGGCCCGGCCGATCCCAATCTGGCCCACACCGACGACGAACACTGCCCGGTGGCAGACCTGGACACCTGTGCCAGTGCGCTGCGCCGTTGGCTGCAACCCCCAGACCACCCAGCCGAGCCAGACCAGCCAGCAGAACCAGACCAGCCAGCAGATGAGGAGAAGGCATGACCCCGCACCGCAATGCGCCCTATGACAATGCGCCCGGCCCGGGCAAGCACATCGTGCAGGGGCCGGTGACGCGTCGAGACCAGCACCACCCGTCGTCGACCACCGACCAGCGCCTGCTGGCCGGTGGCAACGACACCTCGTGGGCCCACAGCGATCCGTGGCGCACCATGCGCATCCAGGCCGAGTTCGTGGAGGGTTTCGACGCCTTGGCGGAGCTTGGCCCGGCCATCAGCATCTTCGGCTCGGCCCGTACCCGCCCCGAGAACCCGCACTGGGCCGCGGCCGAACGCATGGCCGCCGCACTGGTGGAGCAGGGCGTGGCCGTGATCACCGGGGGTGGCCCGGGCATCATGGAGGCCGCCAACAAGGGCGCGGACGAGGCCGGCGGCACCTCCGTGGGGCTGGGCATCGAGCTGCCCTTCGAGGCCTCGATGAATCCCCACGTCAACCTGGGGATCAACTTCCGCTACTTCTTCGTCCGCAAGGTGATGTTCCTCAAGTACGCGCAGGGATTCATCGTCATGCCCGGCGGGCTGGGCACCTTCGACGAGCTCTTCGAGGCGCTCACGCTGGCCCAGACCGGCAAGGTGCGCAACTTCCCGGTGGTGCTCTTCGGCCGGGACTACTGGACCGGGATGGTCGACTGGCTGCGCGAGAGCGTGCTGGGGGAGGGCTACATCCACGAGTCGGACCTGACGCGCTTCCTGGTGACCGACGACGAGGACGAGGCCGTGCGGCACGTGTTGGGCGAGGTCGGCTGAGGACTGCGCTGCCACCGGCATCCGGTGTGCCACCATGGGCCCCATGATGTGGTTCCTGGCGCTGGTGGTGGTCGCGATCCTGGGCGTGGCCTTCGTGGTCGGGTCCGGCCGGTGGGGGGCGATGCCCGAGCTGGTCGACGATCGACACTCGCAGCTGCCGGGCCCGGGGACGATCACCGGCGCCGACCTGCGGGAGGTGCGCTTCGACGTGGTGCCGCGCGGATACTCGATGCGCGAGGTGGACGAATTGCTCGCTCGCCTGGCCGTGCAGCTCGAGCAGGAAACGCCCGAAGGCGGCGTCGATGGTGTCGATGTTTGGCCGAATGCGGAATAATGGGGGAAAACGTCGAAGAGATGAGGATGCGCAATGGCTGCAATGAAGCCCCGAACCGGTGATGGTCCCATGGAGGTCACCAAGGAAGGCCGTGGCATCGTGATGCGTGTTCCCGTGGACGGCGGTGGCCGTCTCGTGGTGGAGCTCAACGCCACCGAGGCCGAGGATCTTCTCAAGTGCCTCAAGGACATCGTGGGCTGAGTTGCCCCGGCCTTGAATGGTCCTGCAGAACGTGAAGGCGGGCCCCGGATCTGGGGCCCGCCTTCACGTGTGTCAGGAGGTCATCGGGTGCGGGTGGCGTGCCGCTTGATGGCCGCCTGGTAGACCTCGACGGTCTGCTTGGCGATCAGTTCCCAGCTGAACTTGTCGATGCAGCGCTGGCGCCCTGCCTTGCCGAAGGACTCGGCCAGCCCGGCGTCACGGGTGAGCTGGTTGATCCGATCGGCAAAGGTCTTCTCGAAGCCGGCAATGTAGTCGCCGTCATTGACGCGAGCCGGGTCGTAGTCCACCAGGTAGCCCGTCTCGCCGTCGACGACCACCTCGGGGATGCCGCCCACGGCACTGGCCACCACGGCGGTCTCGGTGGCCATCGCCTCCAGGTTCACGATGCCCAGCGGCTCGTAGATGCTGGGGCAGGCGAAGACGGTGGCATTGCTCATCACCTGGCGCACGCTGGCGCGCGGGAGCATCTCCTGCACCCACACCACGCCGCCGCCGCGCGACTGCTTCACCGCTGCGAAGGCCTGGTTGAACTCCTCGGCGATCTCGGGGGTGTCGGGGGCCCCGGCCAGCAGGATCAGCTGGGTCTCCGGGTCCAGGTGCTGGGCGGCGCGCACCAGGTGCACCAGGCCCTTCTGTCGGGTGATGCGGCCGACGAAGACCACCGACGGCTTGCTGGGGTCCATGCCGATCTGCTCGCACACGTCGGTGCCGGTGTCGGGCTTGAACTCCTCGGGGTCGATGCCGTTGAGCACCACGTGGATCTTGTCGGCGTCGAGCTCCGGGTAGGCGGCCAGGATGCCCTTCTTCATGCCCTCGCTGACCGCGATCACGGCGTCGGCGCCGTTGTAGGCGGTGCGCTCGGCCCAGGAGCTGAGCCGGTAGCCACCGCCCAGCTGCTCGGCTTTCCAGGGGCGGTCGGGCTCCAGGGAATGCGCGCTCACGACGTGGGGGACGTCGTGGAAGAGTCCGGTGAGGTGGCCGGCCAGGTTCGCGTACCAGGTGTGCGAGTGGACCAGGTCGACTTCCTCGGGCACGGCTGCGGTCATCGACAGGTCGGCACCGAAGACCCGCAGTGCGGCATTGGCGCCCGCGGGGTGGTTCTCCGGATGGGCGGTGGCGCCCTCTCGGGGCTCGCCCATGCACTGGACGTCGACGTCGATGAACTTGCGCAGCTGCGGAACGAGCTGGGCCACGTGCACGCCCGCGCCCCCATAGATGGACGGAGGGTATTCACGGGTGAGGATGGATACGCGCATGCGTTGATGCTTGCACAATGCAGGTGTCGCCACAATGGTTTGTGGCAGCTTGGCGTGGCCTTGTCGGCCAGTGGGTGACGAATGGGCAACAACCCGCGGCAACAGTCAGACAATGCTTGTCGGAACCCCTTGCAGCGCCGTAGGTTCTAGGTATGTCCACAAGACCAAAGGTGCTCTCCATGGTCCTCGCTGGTGGCGAGGGCAAACGACTCATGCCGCTGACCGCTGACCGCGCCAAGCCGGCCGTTCCCTTCGGCGGTACCTACCGCCTGATCGACTTCGTGCTGTCCAATCTGGCCAACTCCGAACTGCGCCAGATCTGCGTGCTGACCCAGTACAAGTCGCACTCGCTCGACCGTCACATCTCGCTGACCTGGCGCATGTCGACGATGCTCGGCAACTACGTCACCCCGGTGCCCGCCCAGCAGCGTCGCGGCAAGCACTGGTTCGAGGGAAGCGCCGATGCCATCTACCAGTCGATGAACCTGATCAATGACGAGGATCCCGACTACATCGTGGTCTTCGGCGCCGACAACATCTACCGCATGGACGTCAGCCAGATGCTGCAGTCGCACATCGACTCCGGGCTGTCGGCCACCGTCGCCGGGATCCGGGTGCCTCGCAAGGAAGCGAGCGCCTTCGGCATCATCGACGCCGATGACACCGGAAAGATCAAGGAATTCCTGGAGAAGCCGGCCGACCCGCCCGGCCTGCCGGACTCGCCGGAGGAGTCCTTCGCGTCGATGGGCAACTACGTCTTCACCCGCAAGGCCTTCGTCGAGGCCCTGCACGCCGACGCCGAGAATCCCTCCTCCAAGCACGACATGGGCGGCGACATCATCCCGGCCTTCGTCGCCAAGGGGGATGCGCAAGTCTACGACTTCACCCAGAACGTCGTTCCCGGTGCCACCGACAAGGATCGCAACTACTGGCGCGACGTGGGCACCATCGACGCCTTCCACGAGGCCCACATGGACCTGGTCTCGGTGGATCCCGAGTTCAACCTGTACAACGCCCAGTGGCCCATCTGGACCCAGCAGGTGCAGGCCCCCGGCGCCAAGTTCACCCTGCGCGGTACCGCCGAGGACTCGATCGTCTCGCCCGGTTGCATCATCTCCGGAGGTGACGTGGACCGCACGGTGCTCAGCCCGAATGTGCTGATCGACAAGTGGGCCCGCGTCGACGGATCGATCCTGATGGACGGTGTGCGGGTTGGCCGCAATGCGGTGGTCCACAACGCCATCATCGACAAGGGCGTGATCGTCCCCGACGGTGTCGAGATCGGCGTCGACCACGAGCACGACCGTGCCCGTGGCTTCAGCGTCAGCGACGGTGGCATCACCACGGTCGGCAAGGGGATGACGATTCCCGGTCAGTTCTGAGCCGGACCCACCCGAGCCGGACACCCTTCAGGTCGGACAACCACGAGGGGCTCGCACTGCACGCAGTGCGAGCCCTTCGTCATGTCCGTGGCGCGCGGTAGTGCCTGCCCCGAACCGCTGCTGGACCGTGGTCTGGTCAGGCCTTGATCGCGGCCAGCAGGCCATTGCCCACCGGCAGCAGCATCGAGGTGAACTCCTCGGTCTCGGAGACCGCAGCCAGGGCCTCGCGGATGATGAGCGTCTCGTCGTCCTCGTTGTCGGGGTCGGCCACCAGACCCTTCCACAGCGCATCGTTGAGCACCACGACACCACCGTGGCGCAGCAGGCGCAGCGACTGGGCCACGTACTCGACGTACTCGAGCTTGTCGCCGTTGATGAAGACCAGGTCGTAGGCGCCGTCGCGCAGCTTGGGCAGCACGTCCAGCGGAATGCCGGCGATCAGGCGGAAGCGGTTGCTGGGGATGCCGGCAGCGCGGAACTCCTGGCGGGCCGCATCCTGGCGCTCGGGCTCCGGGTCGATCGAGGTGAGGATGCCCTCATTGCCCATGCCCTCGAAGATGGCCAGGCCGGACACGCCGGTGCCGGTGCCGATCTCGACGACGGCCTTGGCCTGCAGCAGGCGCGTGATGAAGCGCAGCGCCGTGATGCTGCCATTGCTGATCGTCTCCAGCCCCAGCTCGACGGCCTTGGAGCGGGCATCGCGCAGGACGTCCCCGGGCTGCACGAAGTCTTCGGCATGGCCCCACGAGCGGGCGTCCAGAGCAGCGGTCTGGGCGGCGGAGGTCTGGTTCGAGGTGTTGGGCTGGCTCACGACAGAAAGCCTACCCAAGGTGGGCCTGCTGGGCCCGACAAAGCCTCAGGTAACACTGGAGGGGCCCGTTCGGTGCTGTCAGGCAACGTCCCTCGATGCGACACGGCCCCAGCATCTTGGCAACTGGGCCTAGGATTGGGCGCGTGACTGACGACCAGATGCAAGCCCACACGGACGAATCGGCCGAGCCGGTCTTCGGCCGACTGCTGACCGCCATGGTCACCCCGTACACCCAGGACGGGGAACTCGACGTGACGCGCGCGCGCCAACTGGCCGCCCGTCTGGTGGACGAACAGGCCAATGATGCCCTGGTGGTCAACGGCACCACTGGTGAATCACCCACCACCAGCGATGCCGAGAAGGCCGAGCTGGTCGCGGCGGTCGTCGACGAGGTGGGGGACCGCGCCCAGGTGGTGGCCGGGATCGGCACCTTCGAGACCGCGCACACCGTGCGGCTGGCCAAGCAGGCGGCCGAGGCCGGGGCCGATGGCGTTCTCGTGGTGACGCCCTACTACTCCAAGCCGCCGCAGCGCGGCGTGCTGCACCACTTCCTGGAAGTCGCCGACGCCACTGGGCTGCCCCTGATGGCCTACGACATTCCCCACCGCGCCGGGGTCGCCATCGAGACCGCAACGATGCTGGAGATGGCCAAGCACCCCAACATCGTGGCCGTCAAGGATGCCAAGGGAGACCTGGCCGCCTCGTCGCGGGTGATCTCCGAGAGCACGCTGACCTACTACTCCGGCGACGACGCGATGACACTGCCGCTGCTGGCGGTGGGTGGCGCAGGAGTGGTGGGCACCTCCACCCACTTCACCGGCCGTCGCACCCGCCAGATGATCGACGCCTTCGTCGCCGGCCGGGTGGACGAGGCGCTGGCGCTGCACCAGGCGCTGCTGCCGGTCTACACCGGGGTCTTCGCCACCCAGGGCGTCATGCTGGTCAAGGCAGGCCTGGCCCACCAGGGCTTCCCGGTCGGTGGCCTGCGTGCCCCGTTGCCGGAGGCGACGCCGGAGGAGCACGAGGCCTTCGCCGCGCTGTTGGACCGTGCAGACCTGTGAGCGCCTGATGCCGGGATCGCGCGAAGCGGTCTGCGGGCCTGGGGAACCTTTCGCGCCACTCGTGCGTTGTGACCTGTGAGAGACGGAGGGAGCCCGATGTTCAAGAGCAACCGCCAGTCGCAGGCTGCGGTGGTGTCCGAACCAGAGTGGACTCCGCCCACCTGGGAGGAACTGGTCAACGACCACTCCGACCAAGTCTACCGACTGGCCTTGCGCCTGACCGGCAACCGTCCCGACGCCGAGGACCTCACCCAGGACGTCTTCGTGCGGGTCTTCAAGTCCATCCACAACTTCACCCCCGGCACCCTCGAGGGCTGGATGCATCGCATCACCACCAACCTCTTCCTGGACGGCGCGCGGCGCAAGCAGCGCATCCGGATGGACCCGATGGCCGATGCCAGCGAACGAGTGGTGGGGGAGCAGGCCTCGCCCGGCGAGCTGTACGACGAGGCCAGCATGGATGCCGACGTCACCGCGGCCCTCGCGGCCCTGGCACCCGAGTACCGGGTCTGCGTCGTGCTGTGTGACATCGAGGGCCTCAGCTATGACGAGATCGCTCGGGTCCTGGACGTGAAGGTGGGCACCGTCCGCAGCCGGATCCACCGCGGTCGCTCCCAGCTGCGCACCGCGCTGGAACACCGCCGGCCCACCCCCGATCGCGAGCGCTACCTGGGCGTCAGCCCGAGCCACGACGAACATGTGGCCGTTGGCGGGCGGTGATCGGCGTGGACGACCGTGCCTGTCGCTCATTCCGCAAGGACCTGACCGCCTACGCCGACCAAGCCCTCGACGACGAACGTCGCGAGCAGGTGGCCAACCACCTGGTGGACTGCGGCCCCTGCCGGGACGAGCTGCGTGAACTCAACCAGGTCTGCACCCTGCTGGGGATCGCTGCCCGCAGCAGCGAGCCCCGGCAGACCCCGAACCACCTGGCCGACCGTCTGGTGGCCATCGCGGGTGACCAGGCCGATGAGTGCCTGTGGCTGGCGCCCGAGCGGGATGGCACGCTGCCCAGCCTGCGGCGTCGGCGCCGCAACAAGGCCCTTGCCGGCTTGTCGATGACGGCTGCCGGTGTGGTGGGAGCCCTGGGCGGGCTGACCATGATGGCCCCGGAGCTGCCGGTGGTGGTGGACCTGGATGCCAGCCAGGCGACGGCCCCCCTGGACTCGGAGGACGCCCCCAAGCTCTCGCGCACCGCGCCCGAGGTGGACGTCGACTCGTTGGGCACGCGGGTGGCCTCGTCGGTCTCCATCGGCGCCCTCGCCGAACGACGCCTGGTGCAGCGGCGTCTGGACCAGTGCCCCGACGAGGTGCAGTGCCCCGAACAGCTGCTGGGGCTGCCCCTGACCCAGCTGGCGGTGGACTCGGACAGCGACCCCAGCACGGCGCGCACCGTCTACCGGAACGGGGAGATGGAGATCGTCGTGGTGCAGCAGCATGGCCGGCTGCAGGAGGCCGCGCCGGGCCACGACGAGTGTGCCGAGTTCTGGCAGTCCGGGGAATGGGTCTACTGCCTGCAGAGCAGCAATGCCGCGGCCGCCCAGCTGGCAGCGCAACTGCTGCCGCATGACGAGCCGGTGACCGGTGAGGGAATGGAGCGGGTGCGGCTGGGTCTGCGTGCGCTGGTCGGCGAGCGGGGACGCTAGGCTGACTACGTGCCCAGCTTTGGCCTTCCCGAGATCATCACCCTGGTGGTGCTGGCCATCATCATGTTCGGCCCCGAGAAGATCCCCGAACTGAGCCGCAAGGCAGCCCGCATCATCCACTTCCTGCGCAACATCGCCAACAATGCGCAGGACCAGTTGCGTGCCGAATTGGGGCCGGAATACGCCGATCTGGAATTGCGCGACCTCAACCCCAAGAACTTCGTGCAGAAGCACCTGTTGGACGACATCCAGGCCGACATCGACGACATCAAGTCAGACCTGTCGGAGGTGCGCACCGACCTGGACGGCAATGCTCGCGACGCCCGGATGCTGGGCGAGGACGTGCGTCACGAGCTGGAGCAGGCCAGCCAGTACGACGACGTCGCCTCCGGTGCGGTGAGCGTGCCATTCGACGTCGACGCAACCTGAGACTCCGCCGCAAACAGAGAGATATCCGGCCTTCACTGCCTTGATGGCAATGAGGGCCGGATATCTCTCTGTTTACGGACGGGCCGCGCGGATCAGACCGGGCTGACGCCCAGCTGCTTGCCCGCCAGGCCACGCTTGCGGCCGGCGATGTGCTCCGCGAGTGCCATCAGGGCCTTGGCGGAGGCCTTCTCTGGATCGTTGACGACGATCGGGGCGCCCTCGTCGCCACCCTCGCGCAGGTCCTGCTCCAGCGGGATCTGCGCCAGCAGCGGCACCTCGTAGCCCAGGCGCTCGCTGAGGGCGTCGGCGGCCTTCTGGCCACCGCCGGTGCCGAACAGGTCGACGCGGAAGGTGTGGCCGTCGCTGGGGCTGGTGACCTCCAGGTGGCTCATGTTCTCCACCACGCCGATCACGCGCTGCTGCATGATGGCAGCCATCGTGCCGGCGCGCTCGGCCACCTCGCTGGCGGCCTGCTGCGGCGTGGTGACGACGATCACCTCGGAATTGGGGATCTTCTGGCCCAGGCTCATCGCCACGTCACCGGTGCCGGGCGGCAGGTCCAGGATCAGGAAGTCCAGGTCACCCCAGTAGACGTCGGCCAGCAGCTGGGTGAGCGCACGGTCCAGGATGGGACCGCGCCAGGCGATCACCTGGTCACGCTCGGGCTTGAGCATGCCGACGCTGATCACCTTCATGCCCATGCTGGGCACCGGCATGATCATGTCGTCGACGGCGGTGGGCTTCGCGTCACCCAGGCCGAGCATGTCCGGCACGGAGTGGCCGTAGATGTCGGCGTCGAGGATGCCGACGCTCTTGCCGAGGCTGGCCAGCGCGGTGGCCAGGTTCACCGTCACCGACGACTTGCCGACGCCGCCCTTGCCGGAGGCGACGGCGATCACCTGGGTGAGGTTGCCCGGCTGGGCGAACTGGATCTGTCGCTCGGGCTCGCCGCCGCGCAGCACCTGCTTCAGCGCGGCGCGCTGCTCGTCGTCCATGACGCCCATCTGCACCTCGACGGAGCTGACGCCCTCGACGCCCATCACGGCCTTGGTGACCTCGGTGTTGAGGGTCTCGCGCATCGGACAGCCGGAGACCGTCAGCAGGATCTTGACGATCGCGTGGCCCGCGTCGTCGAGGGT